>LRTP01000263.1 GCA_001550305.1 Streptomyces diastatochromogenes | reverse complement strand
GCCGCCCAGGCCAAGCGCGCGGGCCTGGTCGACCAGGCCCGCGCCGCGCTCGACCGGGACCTCGCCCAGCTCGCGGCCGAGGCCGAAGTGGTCGAGCCCGCGCTGCCCGCGGCGTACGCATCCTGGGACAACCCGGTCTGGCACGGCTACCGGGTGCCCATGGAGATCCCCATGGCCCTGCGCCTCGGCGACCTCCGGCTGCCCGAGAGCGAGAACCTGAGCATCCCGATGCTGGTCCGGCTTCCGCTCGAACGCGGCCTGTGGATCGACAGCGGACGCGCCGGCCTCGACGACCCGCTCACCGACTCCGACGAGCTGCGCCGACTCGCCATGGACACGGCGGTGGCGCACGCCGCCCGGCTGCTCGCCGTCTATCCCGCGGGTGAGTTCACGGTGCACGTGATCGACCCGGCCGGTTCGGGAGCCTCGTCTCTCGCGCCGCTGGTGCGTTCCGGAGTCCTCGACGCTCCGCCCGCCGCCGGGGCCGCGGGGGTGGGCGAGGTGCTGGCGCGACTCACCCAGCGTGTCGACCTGGTGCAGATGGCGGTGCGTGGCGGCGTGGCCGACTCGCTGCCGCCGGACCTCGACACCGCCGAACAACTGCTGATCGTCAACGACTTCCCACACGGCTTCGACGACCGCGCCGTGACGCAGCTGCGCTATCTCGCGGACGAGGGACCGGCCGTCGGCGTCCATCTGATGATGGTCGCGGACCGGGAGGACGCCGCTGCCTACGGGCCGCTGCTCGATCCTCTCTGGCGTTCGCTGTTGCGACTCACCCCGGTGCCCGACGACCATCTCGCCGACCCGTGGGTGGGGCACGCCTGGACGTACGAACCCGCGCTCGTCCCGCCGGGCAGTCAGGTGCTCCAGCAGGTGCTCTCCCAGGTGGCGGCGGCCCGCCGCTCGTGGAACCGCTGACCCGCAAAGGACTTTGCCAAGCATCGGTAAAGCTCTCTGACCAGGGAGTTTGGTCTTTCTTTTACTAATCGCTTTACCTTTCCTTGGTGTTTCGGGTAGTGTTTTCCGTACGGAGGGGAGTACTCCCTACCAGTAGCGGCGTTCCCGTCAATACGGATCCGACCGGATCCCGGGGCGTCGGCCCGTGGGCCGCGGACGCATCACGCGTCCCCTCGGTCGCGGGTGGAAGAGACCTCCGGCAGCGACGACGCTGGTATTTGCCGTGACGACTGCCGGAGGCGCAGTGGATGTTTCCGTGACCCTTTGGGTCCTCACGATCGTGGGCCTCGCCGCCCTCATCGCGGTCGACTTCTTCATCGGTCGCAAGCCGCACGACGTATCGATCAAGGAAGCCGGAATCTGGACGATCGTCTGGATCGCTCTGGCCGCACTGTTCGGCCTGGGACTGCTCGTGTTCTCCGGCGGCCAGCCCGCCGGCGAGTTCTTCGCCGGCTTCATCACCGAGAAGTCGCTGAGCGTCGACAACCTCTTCGTCTTCGTCCTGATCATGGCGAAGTTCGCCGTGCCGACGCAGTACCAGCAGCGGGTGCTTCTCGTCGGCGTCCTCATAGCGCTCGTCCTGCGCACGATCTTCATCGCCGCGGGCGCCGCGATCATCTCCAACTTCGCCTGGGTCTTCTACATATTCGGCGCGTTCCTCATCTACACGGCCTGGAAGCTGATCCAGGAGGCGCGGGCCGACGAGCCGGAGGAGGAGTTCGAGGAGAACAAGCTGCTCAAGGCCGCCGAGAAGCGCTTCGGTGTCGCCGACCGGTATCACGGCACGAAGCTGTGGATCCAGCAGAACGGCAAGCGCGTCATGACGCCGATGCTGGTCGTGATGCTCGCGATCGGCACCACGGACGTACTCTTCGCGCTCGACTCGATCCCGGCGATCTTCGGCCTGACCCAGGACCCGTACATCGTCTTCACGGCCAACGCGTTCGCGCTGATGGGTCTGCGCCAGCTGTACTTCCTCATCGGCGGCCTGCTCAGGAAGCTGGTCCACCTCAGCTACGGCCTGTCCGTCATCCTCGGCTTCATCGGCGTCAAGCTGGTGCTGCACGCACTGCACGAGTCCGGCGTCCACGTTCCCGAGATCTCCATCCCGGTCTCGCTCGGGGTGATCTGCGCGGTCCTGGTCGTCACGACGATCACCAGCCTGATCGCCTCCAAGAAGCAGGCGGCGCTGGAAGCGTCCGATGGCGCTTCGCGGACCCCGACGTCTGACCCGACGTCCGACCCGACGTCTGAGAAGTCCCCGACGAACAGCATCGACGTCTGATCACGTCGGAGGCGGCAACAGCCGCCTCGTGGCGGGGTGCGCGGCGCAGGGCCGCGCACCCCGTCGGCTGTTCGCTCGGGCGACCATCGGAATGCGGGGCCCGTCCGCGCCTGCGACGATCGCTGCATGATCGTTCGGCTCCGGTCACTCCTGACGCAGTGGACGGCCGTCGTGCCCGTGGTCGCGGTGGTCCTGCTGGCCTTCACCTGGGGGCGCGACCTGCCCGGCGCGATCGTCGCACTGGTGACCCTGGTCCTGGCGGGGGCGGTGCTGGCCGCGGTCCACCACGCCGAGGTGATCGCGCACCGGGTCGGCGAACCCTTCGGATCCCTCGTCCTGGCCATCGCCGTCACGATCATCGAAGTGGCGCTCATCGTCACCCTGATGGTGGACGGCGGCCCGAAGAGCTCGACGCTCGCCCGTGACACGGTGTTCGCGGCCGTGATGATCACGTGCAACGGCATCGTGGGACTGTGTCTGCTCGTCGCCTCCCTGCGTCACGGGCTCGCCGTCTTCAACGCGGAGGGCACCGGCGCCGCCCTGGCGACCGTCGCGACGCTGGCCACGCTCAGCCTGGTCTTCCCGACCTTCACCACCAGCAAGCCGGGCCCGGAGTTCTCCACGACCCAGCTCACCTTCGCGGCGCTCGCCTCACTCGTCCTGTACGGCCTGTTCGTGACGACCCAGACCGTGCGGCACCGCGACTACTTCCTCCCGATCACCCGTCTGGGCGAGGTGATCGACGTCGACGAACACGCGAACGCCCCGTCCGCCCGTGCCGCCGGGATCAGCCTGGGGCTGCTCACCCTGGCCCTCGTCGGAGTGGTCGGCCTCGCCAAGGGCGTGTCGCCCACCATCGAGTCCGGCGTCGAGGCGGCCGGTATGCCACAGTCCGTGGTCGGTGTGATCATCGCACTGCTCGTGCTGCTCCCGGAGACCATCGCCGCGGTCCGGTCGGCCCGCCGCGACCGGGTACAGACCAGCCTGAACCTCGCCCTCGGCTCCGCGATGGCCAGCATCGGTCTGACGATTCCCGCGGTCGCCCTGGCGTCCGTCTGGCTCTCCGGGCCGCTCGTACTCGGCCTCAGTTCCACCCATATGGTGCTGCTCGCGCTCACGGTGGTCGTGAGTTCCCTGACGGTCGTCCCGGGACGCGCGACCCCCCTCCAGGGAGGCGTCCATCTGGTGGTGTTCGCGGCGTACTTGGAGCTGGCGGTCACGCCCTGACCGACGCTCGGCCGGCGGAGCCGACGCTCACTCCGTGGCCGGTGCGACGGCCATCCGGGGCACCGGCCGGGTCTCCGGCAGCAGTGCGAAACACCCGAGGCTGAACAGGGCGATCCCCGTCAGATACGCCGCCACACCCCAGGGCACCCGCTCTCCCTCGGCCACCGCCGTCGCCACGATGGGCGTGAGCGCGCCGCCCAGGACCCCGCCCAGGTTGTAGCCCACCGCCGCCCCCGTGCAGCGCACCCGAGGCTCGTACAACTCCGGCAGATACGCGGCGATCACGGCGAACATCGTGATGAACGCGAGCAGCGCCACCAGGAAGCCCAGGAACATCAACAGGGGCTCGCCGGTCGACAGCAGCGCGATCATCGGGAACATCCACAGCGCCGAGGCCGTACACCCCGCGAGGCACAGCGGCCGCCGTCCGTAGCGGTCGCCGAGAAGGGCCACCACGGGCGTGAGGGAGCCCTGCACCACCACGGCCGCCATGATGCAGGACAGCATGACGGTACGGCTCACCCCGAGCCGCTCGACGCCGTACGCGAGCGACCAGGTCGTCACCGCGTAGAACACGGCGTAGCCCACGGCGAGTCCACCGGCCGTCAGCAGGACGAGCCGCCAGTGGTCGCGCACCACCTCGGCGAGCGGCACACGCGCGTGGTCCTCCATTTCGAGGAAGCTGGGGCTCTCCGCGAGCGAACTGCGCAGCCACAGCCCCGCGGCGGCGAGCAGGCCGGCCGCCCAGAACGGCACCCGCCACCCCCATGCGGCGAACTGCGCGTCGGACAGCGTTGTCGACAGCATCAGCATCACGCCATTGGCCAGCACGAACCCCACGGAGGGGCCGATCTGCGGAAAGCTCGACCACAGCGCGCGTCGCTCGGCGGGCGCGTGCTCCGCGGTCAGCAGCACCGCACCGCCCCACTCCCCGCCGAGCCCGAGCCCCTGAAGGAATCGCAGCACCAGAAGGAGCACGGGAGCGGCCGTACCGATCGAGTCGTACGTCGGCACGCACCCGACCGCGACGGTCGCGGCGCCGGTCAGCAACAGCGAGGCGACGAGTACCGGCCGCCGTCCGCGCCGGTCCCCGATGTGCCCGAACAGCATCGAGCCGAGCGGGCGGGCGACGAACCCGACGCCGAACGTCGCGAAGGCCGCCAGCGTTCCCGCCAACGGTGAGAAGGTCGGGAAGAACAACGGTCCCAGGACCAGGGCGGCCGCGGTCCCGTAGACGAAGAAGTCGTAGAACTCGATGGCCGTTCCGGCGAGCGAGGCGGCCGCGAGCCGGAGCATGGAGGGCGCCCTTACGGTGTGTACGTCGTGCATGCCGCGTCAACTACCCACGGTGACGGACGGTTACGGGGGCGCGCGGAAGCGTGGTGCGCGTCGGAGGCTGATCGCGATGCGCCGGAGCGGACCGGCCTCGTACTGCCCGGAGCGGGTCTCGTCACGGAACAGCGGGTGATCACGGAACGGCGGGTGTCATCACGGAAAGGCGGGTCTCATCACGGATCGGACGGCCCGTCACCGCCGTGCCGTGGCGTGATAGACCGGGTCCGAGCAGCGGTCCGCAACGGGCCGGCAGATCTGGAAGGACCGGAGGAACCGTGCCCCGCACCCTCGCCAACGCCCCGATCATGATTCTCAACGGGCCCAATCTGAACCTTCTCGGGCAGCGTCAGCCGGAGATCTACGGCTCGGACACGCTCGCGGACGTGGCGGCCCTGTGTGCCAAGGCGGCCGCCGCGCACGGCGGCACGGTGGACTTCCGTCAGTCCAACCACGAGGGCGAGCTGGTGGACTGGATCCACGAGGCGCGCCTGAACCACGCCGGGATCGTGATCAACCCGGCCGCGTACTCGCACACCTCCGTCGCGATCCTGGACGCGCTCAACGCTTGTGACGGCCTCCCGGTGGTGGAGGTCCACATCTCCAACATCCACCAGCGCGAGGCGTTCCGGCACCACTCGTACGTCTCGCAGCGGGCCGACGGGGTCATCGCGGGGTGCGGGGTGCAGGGGTACGCGTTCGCGGTGGAGCGGGTGGCGGCGCTGGCGGGGACGGGGCAGGCGCAAGCCTGACTCAGAGCCGCCCGGCCTCCACGATCCGGCGCAGGAACCGCTGGGTGCGCTCCCGCTGCGGGCTCCCGAAGAGCTCCTCGGCCGTGCCGCGTTCGAGGACCACACCGTCGTCCAGGAAGCACACCTGGTCGGCGACCTCGCGGGCGAAGCCCATCTCGTGCGTGGCCAGCACCATGGTCATGCCCTCGTCCTTCAGGTCCCGGACGACGGACAGGACCTCACCCACGAGCTCCGGGTCGAGGGCGGCGGTGATCTCGTCGAGGAGCAGCAGTCGGGGACGTACGGCCAACGCGCGGACGATCGCGGCCCGTTGCTGCTGCCCGCCGCTCAGCCGGTCGGGATACTCGCCCGCCTTCGCGCCGAGGCCGAGCCGGTCGAGCAGCTCACGCGCGTGTGCCTCGGCCTCCGCGCGGCCCACGCCGTGCACGCGGCGCGGGGCGAGCGTGATGTTCTCCAGCACGGTCATGTGCGGGAAGAGGTTGTACGCCTGGAAGACCACGCCGATCCGACGGCGTACGGCGTCGTGGTCGGCCCTCGGGTCGGTGATCTCCTCGTCGTCCAGCCAGATCGCGCCGTCGTCGATCTCCTCGAGGAGGTTCGCGCAGCGCAGCAGGGTCGACTTGCCGGAGCCGGAGGCGCCGATCAGCGCGGTCACCGTGTGCGGAGCGACCTCCAGGTCGACGTCGCGCAGGACGACGGAGTCGCCGAAGGTCTTGCGGACGGATTCCATCCGCAGCACCGGTGTGCCGGTCATATGGTCCCTCCCTGAGCCTGCTGACGGTCCATCCGGGCCGTGATCCAGTCCGTGAAGCGGGTCATCGGAATGGTCAGCGCGACGAAGACCAGTCCCGCGACGATGTACGGCGTGTAGTTGAGGCTGCGGCCCACGATGATGTCGGCGGCGCGCACCGCGTCGACCGCGCCGCCGATCGACACGAGCCCGGTGTCCTTCTGGAGGGACACCAGGTCGTTGAGGAGCGGCGGCACCTGACGGCGTACCGCCTGGGGGAGGACGACGTAGCGCAGGGCCTGCCGGTTGGTGAGCCCGAGCGAGCGGGCCGCGGCGCGCTGCGAGGGGTGGACGGACTCGATGCCGGCGCGGAACACCTCGGCGACGTACGCCGAGTACGTCAGCGTCAGCGCCGTGCCGCCCAGGAGGACCGGGTCCACGGTGACGCCCTGCAGCCGCAGCGCGGGGACGCCCAGGACCACGATCATCAGGTTGATGATGAGCGGGAGGCCGCGGAAGAAGTCCGTGTACGCGGCGGCCAGCGCCCGTACGGGGAAGAACACCGGGCCGCGCAGGGTGCGGGCGATGGCGATCAGCATGCCCAGGACGAGGACCGCGACGCCGCATATCAGGAGCAGCCGTACGTTCAGCCACAGCCCTTCCAGGACCTTGGGGAACGCCTCGCGCGCGTACTGCCCGTTGAAGAACGTCTCCTTGGTGCGCGACCAGCCGGGCGCGTTGACGACGACGAGGTACAGCACGACGCCGGTGACCAGGGTGGAGAGCGCGGCGACGGCCGTCGCGCGGCGGGCGCGGGCGCGCTTGTGGCGCTCCCGTTCGATCCGCCGCTGCGACGGGACGTACGCCTCGGGCATGTCGCCCTCGCCGGAGTCCGCTCCCGGCTCTCCCGGCTCTTCTTCCGGCTCCTCCTGCGACTCCTCCTTCGTGACGGTCACTTGAGCACCGGAGCGTCGACGGCCTCGGACAGCCACTGCTTCTCGATCGAGGCGAGCGTGCCGTCCTGGCGCAGGGCGTCCACGGCCTTCGTCACGCACGGGGTCAGGGCGCTGCCCTTGTCGAGGACGAGTCCGAACTGTTCGGGCGTGCCGCCGGTGTTCTCGAACTGTCCGACGATCTTGGCGTCGGTCACCTCGGCCGCCGTGATGTAGAACGCGGTCGGCAGGTCGACCACGATGGCGTCGACCTGGCCGTTCTTCAGCGCGGACTTGGCCTGGTCGTTCTTCGCGTACGCGGCCGGCTGCTGGGTCGGCTTCACCACGTCGTCGATGTAGTTCAGGCTGGTGGTGCCGACCTGGGCGCCCAGCTTGACGCCCTTGAGGTCCGCGATGCTCTTCGCCTTCGCGGCCTTGGAGCCCTTGAGGGCGATGACGGCCTGACGGACGTCGTAGTAGCCGGACGAGAAGTCCACCGCCTTCTTGCGCTCGGCGCTGATCGACACCTGGTTGATGTCGAAGTCGAAGGTCTTCACGCCGGGCGCGAAGGCCTTGTTGAAGGGGACGGTCTGCCAGACGACGTCACTCTTGTCGTAGCCGAGCTGCTTGGCCACGGCGTACGTGACCGCGGACTCGAAGCCCTTGCCGTTCGCGGGCTTGTCGTCCTTGAACCACGGCTCGTAGGCGGGTTCGTCGGTCGCGATGGTCAGCTTGCCGGACGTCCGGGTGCCCAACGCGCCCTTCGCGCAGGCTTCCCCGGTTGTCCCGGAGGCCTTGGCGGAGGCTTTGTCCTCCGGCTGCGGGGCACAGCCCACGGCGAGCGGCGAGCAGGGCGACGGTGGCGGCGGACGCGGCGCGGCGCAGGGTGCGTTGGGCGAGATGCATGGCGGGAGAGTGACAGCGAGACATGTCGTTTGTCGAGGTCACAGCGGCAAAAGTCCGCATAGTGGGAACGTGTGTTGCGGTCCTGTGAACGCTCGATGGGAAGAGCCGCGGATCGGCCTGCCGACGGCTGTGCCGGGGCCGCCGGCCGAGGGCGGGGATCAATGGGCCGGCGGCCCGTTTCGCATCAGGAGCCGTCGACCTGAGCGGGGCTGCTTCCAGTGGACTGCACCACCGCACGCCCCGGGAGCGCGCACAGGGCACCGGCGCGTGCGCTCCGTTCACACGGGGCGCGTGTTCGCGGACTTCACGCCCCCCGGCCGGGGTTCGTCGTACGACCCGGACCGGCCGGGATCCGTTCGTCGTACGACCCGGACCGGCCGAGGTTCCTCGTACGACCCGGACCGGTCGGGGTTCGTTCGTCATACGCGCCCCGGAGTCACCAGCCGCGCGCGTGCCACTCCGGAAGGTGCGGCCGCTCGGTGCCCAGCGTCGTGTCGTTGCCGTGCCCCGGGTAGACCCAGGTCTCGTCCGGCAGTGCGTCGAAGATCTTCGTCTCGACGTCGTGGATGAGGCTGGCGAACGCCTTCGGGTCCTTGCGGGTGTTGCCCACACCGCCGGGGAAGAGACAGTCCCCGGTGAACACGTGCGGGTGCCCGTGCGGGTCGTCGTAGACGAGGGCGATCGAGCCCGGTGTGTGCCCCACGAGGTGGCGCGCGGTGAGTTCCACGCGCCCCACCCGGATCGTGTCGCCGTCGCCCACGAGGACGTCGGTCGGCACGGGGATGCCCTCGGCGTCGTCCCGGCCCGCGTACGTGCGGGCGCCGGTGGCCACCACGACCTCCGCGAGCGCCTGCCAGTGGTCGCCGTGCTGATGTGTGGTGACGACGGACGCGATGCCGTCGTCACCGATCAGCGTGAGCAGGGTGCCGGCGTCGTTGGCCGCGTCGATCAGCAGCTGCTCGTCGGTGGCCCGGCAGCGCAGCAGATAGGCGTTGTTGTCCATCGGGCCGACCGCGACCTTGGAGATCATCAGGTTCTGCAGCTCGTGCACATCGGCAGGTCCGCCGACCTTCACCGCTCCGCTGTACGTCATGACGGCAGCCTATAGCGGGGGGAGCGCGGGGAGTGGCCCGCCATCGACGCTCAGCCCCGAACCGTCGCGCCGTCCGCAGAGCCAGCCGAGCAGCGCCGGTGCGGGACCGGTCACGGTGACCTCGGGTCCGCCCTCGGCATCGCGTCCCGTGCTCCACGCGCGCGTGGCGTCGGTGATCCGGGTGGAGGGCACCTCGGGGTGCCCCGTGAACCGATCGGCGAGGAACGCGATCTCCCGTTCCACGAACTCCTCCGGGAGATCTTCGAGCTCGTACCCGATTC
Organism: Streptomyces diastatochromogenes; assembly: GCA_001550305.1. GTDB lineage: Bacteria > Actinomycetota > Actinomycetes > Streptomycetales > Streptomycetaceae > Streptomyces > Streptomyces mirabilis_D. Next base: position 10,959 of record LRTP01000263.1, on the reverse strand, counting down.
CCAGGTCCACGTGATGCAGCTCGACCTCGCCCCAGCGCCGGAACGGCACCCGGGCCGCGGAGTCCGTGACCCCGTTGCGCAGCTCCACCGTGCGCGACCAGTCCGCGGGCGCCGCCCCCGCGTCCTGGAACCGGGCCGCGCTCTCCCGCAGGTCCGCGAGCTGTCCGTCCAGGGGGCGCGGCGCGTCCCGCTCGATGTCGGCGTCCCGGGCTTCCCCGGAGACGTACATGGGGAGCCCGTCGAGGACGTTCACGAGCGCGTCCGCGTTACGGGAGAGGTGGGCGAGCACATGGCCGCGGCTCCAACCGGGCAGCCGTGACGGCTCGGCCGCGGAAGCGTTGTCCAGTTCGGCGGCTGCGTTGAGCAGCCGTTCGGTCGCGTCACGTACAGACGCCAGGTCGCGCACATGATCCATCATGCGGTCGACCCTAGCCCTGGCACACGTTCGGGTGAAGGTGGTCGGCCACGCCCGCAAATCGAATGCACGTGCTATACCCTCGGGTGCGGCGTCGGGCATGCTGGATGGCCCGGGATTGTTGTGAACCAGGGAAAGCAATCGGCGCTGTCAGTGGCTCCCCCTAGTCTGGGAAAGACGGGGGCCTCGGCCCCTGTCACTTCTCTCAAGAAAGGTGCGGACCGGCGTGGCCGACCGTCTCATCGTCCGTGGAGCGCGCGAGCACAATCTGAAGAATGTCTCGCTCGACCTCCCGCGCGACTCGCTCATCGTCTTCACGGGCCTGTCGGGGTCGGGCAAGTCCTCGCTGGCCTTCGACACGATCTTCGCCGAGGGACAGCGGCGTTACGTGGAGTCACTGTCCTCGTACGCCCGGCAGTTCCTCGGTCAGATGGACAAGCCGGACGTCGACTTCATCGAAGGCCTCTCCCCGGCGGTCTCCATCGACCAGAAGTCGACCTCGCGCAACCCGCGCTCGACGGTCGGCACCATCACCGAGGTCTACGACTACCTGCGTCTGCTCTTCGCGCGCATCGGCAAGCCGCACTGTCCCGAGTGCCGCCGCCCCATCACGCGCCAGTCGCCGCAGGCCATCGTCGACAGGGTTCTGGAGCTCCCCGAGGGAAGCCGCTTCCAGGTCCTTTCGCCGCTGGTGCGCGAGCGCAAGGGCGAGTTCGTCGACCTCTTCGCCGATCTCCAGACCAAGGGGTACAGCCGGGCCAGGGTCGACGGTCAGACGATCCAGCTCACCGAGCCGCCGACGCTGAAGAAGCAGGAGAAGCACACCATCGAGGTGGTCGTCGACCGCCTCACGGTGAAGGACTCCGCCAAGCGCCGTCTCACCGACTCCGTGGAGACCGCTCTCGGGCTCTCCGGCGGCATGGTCGTGCTCGACTTCGTCGACCTCCCCGAGGACGACCCCGAGCGCGAGCGCATGTACTCGGAGCACCTGTACTGCCCGTACGACGACCTGTCGTTCGAGGAGCTGGAGCCCCGCTCCTTCTCCTTCAACTCGCCCTTCGGCGCCTGCCCCGAGTGCACCGGTATCGGTACGCGCATGGAGGTCGACCCCGAGCTGATCGTCCCGGACGAGGACAAGTCCCTCGACGAGGGCGCCATCCACCCCTGGTCGCACGGGCACACCAAGGACTACTTCGGACGCCTCGTCGGAGCCCTCGCCGACGCGTTGGGATTCCGGACCGACATCCCCTTCGCCGGTCTCCCGCAGCGCGCCAAGAAGGCCCTGCTCTACGGCCACAAGACGCAGATCGAGGTGCGCTACCGCAACCGGTACGGGCGCGAGCGTGTCTACACCACCCCCTTCGAAGGGGCCGTCCCCTTCATCAAGCGGCGGCACAGTGAGTCCGAGAGCGACGCCAGCCGCGAGCGCTTCGAGGGCTATATGCGCGAGGTGCCCTGCCCCACCTGTGAGGGCACCCGCCTCAAGCCGCTCATCCTCGCCGTCACCGTCATGGAGAAGTCGATCGCGGAGGTCTCCGCGATGTCGATCAGCGACTGCGCGGACTTCCTGGGCAAGCTGAAGCTCGACGCGCGCGACAAGAAGATCGCCGAGCGCGTCCTGAAGGAGGTCAACGAACGGCTGCGCTTCCTGGTCGACGTCGGCCTCGACTACCTGTCGCTCAACCGCGCGGCCGGCACGCTGTCCGGCGGCGAGGCCCAGCGCATCCGCCTGGCCACCCAGATCGGCTCCGGCCTCGTCGGCGTCCTGTACGTCCTCGACGAGCCGTCCATCGGCCTGCACCAGCGCGACAACCACCGGCTGATCGAGACCCTGGTGCGGCTGCGTGACATGGGCAACACGCTCATCGTCGTCGAGCACGACGAGGACACCATCAAGGTCGCCGACTGGGTCGTCGACATCGGCCCCGGCGCGGGTGAGCACGGCGGCAAGGTCGTGCACAGCGGCCCCTTGAAGGAACTGCTCGCCAACGCCGAGTCGATGACCGGCCAGTACCTGTCGGGCAAGAGGGAGATCCCGCTTCCGGACATCCGCCGCCCCGCCGACCCGGGCCGCAGGCTCACCGTGCACGGCGCCCGTGAGAACAACCTCCAGGACATCGACGTGTCCTTCCCGCTGGGCGTGCTCACGGCGGTCACGGGTGTCTCGGGTTCCGGCAAGTCGACGCTGGTCAACGACATCCTGTACACACACCTGGCGCGCGAGCTCAACGGCGCCCGGAACGTTCCCGGGCGGCACACGCGTGTGGACGGCGACGACCTCGTCGACAAGGTCGTGCACGTCGACCAGTCGCCCATCGGCCGCACCCCGCGGTCGAACCCGGCCACGTACACCGGAGTCTTCGACCACGTCCGCAAGCTGTTCGCCGAGACGACCGAGGCGAAGGTGCGGGGCTACATGCCCGGCCGCTTCTCCTTCAACGTCAAGGGCGGCCGCTGCGAGAACTGCTCGGGCGACGGCACGATCAAGATCGAGATGAACTTCCTGCCCGACGTGTACGTCCCCTGCGAGGTCTGCCACGGGGCGCGCTACAACCGGGAGACCCTGGAGGTCCACTACAAGGGCAAGTCCATCTCCGAGGTTCTCGACATGCCGATCGAGGAGGCCCTCGGCTTCTTCGAGGCCGTCCCCGCGATCGCCCGGCACCTGCGCACGCTCAACGACGTCGGTCTCGGCTACGTCCGGCTCGGCCAGTCCGCGCCGACGCTGTCCGGCGGCGAGGCCCAGCGCGTCAAGCTCGCCAGCGAGCTGCAGAAGCGTTCCACGGGCCGCACGGTGTACGTGCTGGACGAGCCGACCACCGGTCTGCACTTCGAGGACATCAGCAAGCTGATCACGGTGCTCTCGGGTCTGGTCGACAAGGGCAACACGGTCATCGTCATCGAGCACAACCTCGACGTCATCAAGACCGCCGACTGGGTCGTCGACATGGGCCCGGAGGGCGGCAACGGCGGTGGTCTCGTGGTCGCCGAAGGCACGCCCGAGCAGGTCGCCGGGGTTCCGGCCAGCCACACCGGCAAGTTCCTGCGCGAGGTCCTGGGCGCGGACCGGATCAGCGACGCCGCCTCCGTACCGGCTCCCCGCAAGGCGGCCGCCAAGAAGGCGGTCGCGGCCAAGTCGACGGCCAGGAAGACGACCACGAAGGCCGTGAACAACACGGCCACGAAGAAGGCGACCCCCGCGAAGAAGACCACGCGGGCACGCAAGGCCTGATCCGGCCGGACGGGCCAGGCCCGACACATCAGGAAGAACACGGTGCCCCATGGGAACTCCCCATGGGGCACCTCCCGTTGCTCGGTCAGCCGCCCTTGGAGCACATCGGTCTCAGAGGGTCCAGCCGTCCGGCTCAGTGGGTCCAGCTGTCTCAGGGGGCGTCGAGTTCCGCGGCGAACGGCGGTTCCGCGCCCGCTCGTGAGCAGGTGATCGCCGCCGCGCGGGCCGCGAACCGCAGCAGCTCGCTCCAGCCGTCGGGGCCCAGCTCGGCCAGCGCCGCCGGGGACAGCGCGTCCCGTGCGGCCAGGCCGTGCAGCAGGGCCGCGTTCACCGTGTCTCCGGCGCCGATGGTGTCCACGACCTCGACCGGCTCACCGGGCACGGAGTGGACGGAGCCGTCCTGGGTGAACACCGTCAGGCCGTCGCCGCCCTGGGTGATCACGACGGCCGCGGGACCGGACGCCAGCCACTCGCGCGGGGTGCCGCCCAGCCACAGCGCGTCCTCCTCGGAGAGCTTGAGGAGCGACACCGACGGCAGCCAGCTCTTGAAGCGGGCCCGATAGGCGTCCGCGTCGAGGATGAGCACGGCCCGGATGTTCGGGTCGAGCGTGGTGAACACGCCGCGCGCGGCGGCGGCCCGCATCAGCTCCTCGTAGGCGCTCGCGCCCGGCTCCAGGACCAGCGAGCAGGTCCCGAAGGACACCGCCCGGGTGGCGTCGGGGAGGCGCTCCGGCGCGGCGAACAGGCGGTCGGCCGTGCCCTCGACGTAGAAGGAGTACGCCGCCGAGCCGTCCGCGTCGATGGAGGCGACCGCGAGGGTCGTCGGCTCCGTCCCGCGCTGCACCGAGGACACGTCGACGCCCGCCTCGCGCAGCCCGCCGAGGAGCGCATCGCCGAAGGCGTCGTACGAGACCCGGGAGCAGAAGGCGGTGGGGGAGCCGAGGCGGCCCAGCGCCAGCGCCGTGTTGTAGGGGCCGCCGCCGCGTGCGGGCCGCAGGCCGACGAGCGCGCCCGTGCCCTGCGGTACCAGGTCGATCAGGGCCTCACCGGCGACGACGATCACGACAGGCATCCTTTCGCGGGACTCTTCTGACTCAGGTCGGTGGGGGAGGCCCCCGATGTCCCGGGGGGCTCGGCGCAGCCGCACGAGGTGCGGTGGACGAAGGCGCAGGGGAGCCGCACGGTGCGGGCCGGGTGGTCCGGCGAGGCGAGCCGTTCCAGGAGCAGCCGGACGGCCTGCGCGCCGATCTCCTTGCTGGGCTGGGAGATCGCGGTCAGCCGGGGCGCGAACAGATCCGCCCAGGCGAAGTCGTCGAAGCAGCACAGCGCCAGGTCGTCCGGCACGGACAGACCGCGTTCGCGCAGGGCGCGCAGGGCCCCGATGGTCATCGCGTTGTTTCCGGTGACCAGCGCGGTCGGGGGCGCCGCCAGGGACAGCAGCGCGTCGGTGGAATGTTCGGCGGCCGTCGCCTCGGAGTCGCCGTGCGCCACGAGCCGTTCGTCGTAGGGGAGCCCGGCGCCCGCGAGGCCGTGTCGGTAGCCGGAGATCCGCTCGTTCGTGGTGCTGAGCCCGGGCAGGCCCGCGACGAGCCCGATGCGCCGGTGACCCCGTTCGGCGAGATGCCCGACCAGCCGTGCCATCGGCTCGGCGTTCTCGGCGCAGACCTGGTCGAAGCGGAAGGGGTGGTCGGCCGGGGCCTCCACCAGGCGGTCCAGGAAGACGGTCGGCACGTTGTGCTGCCCGAGGTAGCGCAGGAGCGCGTCCGGATCGGCGGAGGGCGCGACGATCAGACCGTCGACGCGTCGCTCGTGCAGCAGCTGGACGACCTTCCGCTCGTGCTGGGGATCGTCGTGCGGATCGGCGAGGAGCAGCCCGTACCCGTGCTCCAGGGCGCCCGCCTCGACGCCCTGGAGGATCTCCGTGAAGTACGGGTTGCTGATCGCCGACACCGCGAGGCCGATGGACCGGGTGCGTGCGGTGACCAGCGAACGGGCCAGGGTGTTGGGCGTGTAGCCGAGCGCGTCGATGGCGTCCAGGACGGCCTGGCGGGTGTGGGGCAGCACGGGGCGTGTGTCGTTGAGCACATGGGAGACGGTCGCCACGGACACTCCCGCGTGCGCCGCCACGTCGACCATCGTTGCCATCGCCCTGCCTCGCCTCTCCCCGGGCGACCCACTGGGGCCCTTCCCGGACTCTCGGCCTGTTCCGGCGGGAACCTATCGCATCCGGCGGTGGACGTAAACGCTTGCGCAAACGTTTACGTCCCGTCACCCGCACCTATGAGGACCCCCTCGGGGCGGAATCATCCCTACCGGTATCGTCGACACACGCCCGGCCCCGACCTGTGGAGACGCCATGCCTGCCCGCCGTACCGTCCTGCGAGGAGCGGCGCTCGCCCCGGTCGCCGGGGTTGCCCTCAGTGCCTGCTCCGGGGGCAGCGGCGGCGGAACGCCGGCGGCGCCGACCGCGCCGGTCGAGCTGGGTGCGGAGAGCGAGGTCGCCAAGGGCGGCGCCAAGCTGTACCGGGAAGAGAACGTCGTGGTCAGCCGCGCCGAGAACGGCTCCCTGAAGGCGTTCAGCACGATCTGCACGCACGCCGGGTGCGCCATCAACAAGCTTCAGGGCACGACGCTGATCTGCCCGTGCCACGGCAGCGAGTTCGACGCGGCGACGGGCAAGGTGCTGCAGGCCCCTGCCACCGTGCCGCTGAAGGAGCTGTCCGTGCAGGCCAAGGGCGGCAGGATCGTCGCGGGTCCCTGACCGGGAGTGCGGTGACGCCGCGTCCCCGGCCGGCCGGGGTCACTCCCAGTCCCAGCCGATGCCCACGATGCCCGACCGCACCCGCGGCTCGACGAGATGCACCGAGCGATGGCGCCCGCTGAGGGGGAGCTCCTGGCGGCCGCTGCGTGGCGCCGCCGCCGAGTGCTGGGTGAACCGGTGGCAGCGCACGGGCAGCGCATCCTCGGCGAACCGCACCTGGAGGGCGTACTGCCCGCCCGCGAAGCCGAACCCGCGTACGTACTCGCTGGACGCACCGGCCGTGCCGTCCTCGAAGCCGTAGCGGAAGAGGAACGTATCTCCCGCGCGCAACCGCGTGTCGAAGAGCAGCTCGGCGACCATCACTCCGGTGTCGTGGTGCCAGCGCACCCGTCCCGTGCGGCAGTTCTCCAGGGCTCGGACCGCCGTGCGCTCCGGGGCGCAGCCGGGGTCGCCGTGGTGGACGGCCACGTAGCGGTCCACGCCGTCCTTGTAGGCCCGCACGATGTGGTGGGACTCGCGCGCGAGCAGCTCCCGGTGCGTGCCTATCCGGACGAGTTCGTGGTGGCCGAGGGTGTGCATGCCGCCGTCGAGCGGTGACTCCAGCTCGGCCAGGAGCCGCTCCAGGACGCCGGAGGCCTCCACCAGGGAGCGGTACGAGCGGCCGGTGGGGCGCTGGGGGTCGCAGCGCTGGTCTGCCTTGGCCAGCAGCCGGATCAGCGACTCGTCGGGGAGCTGGAGGATCTCCTCCAGGGCGCGCACGGCCCGCAGCGACTCGGGGCGCTGCGGGCGCCGGGCGCCCTGCTGCCAGTAACTCAGGCTCGTGACCCCGACTTTGACCCCGTACCGAGACAGATGGTGCTGTACGCGCTGCAGGGGCAGGCCGCGTGCGGCGATCGCGGCGCGCAGTGCGACATGGAAGGGGCCTCCCGCCAGGGCCGTCTCCAGTTCGGCAATGGCGACGTCCGCGTGCTGTGTGCCGTACCGCATGCAGGGGCCTTTCTGTGAATGTTCACAACGGCTGGTCAGACCGTTGGATGCAGGTCGTCGGGGGCGCCCGGCCGGCGCGCGGGGCTTGTTCACACGCGCCTGTCGCCGTCCACGACCCCGAGTTCCCACGCATTGAAGCGTGTTGACCAAGCCCCGACAACACCTGATACGCAACCTACTCAACCTGCTGTACCGCCCTCTGGCCGATCCGCGATCGCGGTCCCGGCGGCTGAGTCCACAGGCGGGCCGGGAGGCCGTCGCGGTGTCAGCCCTCGCCAGTAGGGTGTGTGACATGGCCGACCCCTCCAGCTACCGCCCCAAGCCGGGACAGATCCCGGACTCTCCCGGGGTGTACAAATTCCGCGACGAGCACCGCAGGGTGATCTACGTCGGAAAGGCGAAAAGCCTGCGCCAGCGCCTGGCCAGCTACTTCCAGGACCTGGCGGGCCTGCACCCCCGCACCCGCACGATGGTCACCACGGCCGCGTCCGTGGAGTGGACGGTGGTGTCCACGGAGGTCGAGGCGCTGCAGCTGGAGTACTCCTGGATCAAGGAGTACGACCCCCGGTTCAACGTCAAGTACCGCGACGACAAGAGTTACCCCTACCTCGCGGTGACGATGAACGAGGAGTTCCCGCGTGTGCAGGTGATGCGCGGCCACAAGCGCAAGGGCGTGCGCTATTTCGGTCCGTACGGGCACGCGTGGGCGATCCGCGACACCGTCGACCTGCTGCTGCGCGTCTTCCCGGTCCGCACCTGCTCGGCGGGCGTCTTCAAGAACGCCGCCCGCACCGACCGCCCCTGCCTGCTCGGCTACATCGGCAAGTGCTCCGCCCCCTGCGTCGGGCGGGTCTCCGACGAGGAACACCGTGAGCTGGCCGAAGAGTTCTGCGACTTCATGGCCGGCCGTACGGGGACGTACATCCGCCGCCTCGAGCAGCAGATGACGGACGCGGCCGAGGAGATGGAGTACGAGCGGGCGGCCCGTCTGCGCGACGACATCGAGGCCCTGAAGAAGGCCATGGAGAAGAACGCGGTGGTGCTCGCCGACGCGACCGACGCCGACCTCATGGCCGTCGCCGAGGACGAGCTGGAAGCCGCCGTGCAGATCTTCCACGTGCGCGGCGGCCGGGTGCGCGGCCAGCGCGGCTGGGTCACCGACAAGGTGGAGGCCGTCACCACCGGTGACCTGGTCGAACACGCGCTGCAGCAGCTCTACGGGGAGGAGACGGGCGACTCCGTCCCCAAGGAGGTGCTCGTCCCGGCACTGCCCGACCCCGTGGAGCCCGTCCAGGAGTGGCTGACCGAGCGCCGCGGGTCGAACGTCTCCCTCCGCATCCCGCAGCGCGGCGACAAGAAGGCGCTCATGGAGACCGTGCAGCGCAACGCGCTCCAGGCGCTCGGCCTGCACAAGACCAAGCGCGCCTCCGACCTGACCACCCGCTCGCGCGCCCTGGAGGAGATCGCCGGAGCCCTCGACCTGGACAGTGCCCCGCTCCGGATCGAGTGCTACGACATCTCGCACCTCCAGGGGGACGACGTGGTCGCCTCCATGGTCGTCTTCGAGGACGGGCTGCAGCGCAAGAGCGAGTACCGGCGCTTCCAGATCAAGGGCTTCGAGGGCCAGGACGACGTCCGCTCCATGCACGAGGTGATCACCCGCCGCTTCAGGCGCTATCTCGCCGAGAAGGAGCGCACGGGCGAGTGGACGGACGGCGAGAACGCCTCCAGCGACGGGATCTCCCGCGACGGGGCCTCCGTCGACGGGACCTCCACCGAAAGCGCTCCCCTGGGGAACGTGGCTCTGGAGGGTGACACCACGGGGAACGCCTTCGCGGGGAACGCCTTCACCGAGGAGGACGGCCGCCCCAAGCGCTTCGCCTACCCTCCGCAGCTCGTCGTGGTCGACGGTGGCCAGCCGCAGGTCGCGGCGGCCAAGAGGGCCCTCGACGAACTGGGCATCGACGACATCGCCGTCTGCGGTCTCGCCAAGCGCCTGGAGGAGGTCTGGCTGCCGCACGAGGACGACCCGGTGGTCCTGCCGCGCACCAGCGAGGGCCTGTACCTGCTCCAGCGGGTCCGTGACGAGGCCCACCGCTTCGCCATCACCTACCAGCGCACCAAGCGGGCCAAGCGTTTCAAGGCGAGCCCCCTGGACGAGGTGCCGGGCCTCGGCGAGACCCGCAAGCAGGCGCTGATCAAGCACTTCGGCTCGGTGAAAAAGCTGCGATCCGCGACCATCGACCAGATCTGCGAGGTCCCCGGGATAGGCCGCAAGACGGCCGAGGCGGTCGCCGTGGCCCTCGCCCAGGCGGCTCCGGCCGCACCCGCCGTGAACACGGCGACTGGAGAGATCATGGAAGACGAGGAAGTCGGGGCGCCCGTGGACACGGGCTCCCCGGAGGAGCCCGTGTCCACGGGCGCCTCACACGAGCGACGGGGGCAGGAGACATGAGCGACAACGAACGACAAGAGATCCCAGCACAGACCGAACAATCGGCCGAACAACCGGCCGGACCGCAGACCGGGCAGACGGCCGCACCACAGGCCGTCGACGAGACCCAGGGGGGTACGACGATGGAGACGCCCGCGGTGCCCGAAGCCGCCATCCCCGAGCTGGTGATCATCTCCGGGATGTCCGGGGCGGGCCGGTCGACGGCCGCCAAGTGTCTGGAGGACCTCGGCTGGTTCGTCGTCGACAACCTGCCGCCCGCGCTGATCCCCACCATGGTGGAGCTCGGCGCCCGCTCCCAGGGCAACGTGGCGAGGATCGCGGTCGTCGTCGACGTACGAGGCCGCCGCTTCTTCGACAACCTCCGCGAGTCCCTCGCCGACCTGGAGGCGAAGAATGTCACCCGGCGGATCGTCTTCCTGGAGTCCTCCGACGAGGCCCTGGTGCGCCGCTTCGAGTCCGTGCGCCGTCCGCACCCCCTCCAGGGCGACGGCCGCATCGTCGACGGCATCGACGCCGAGCGCGAGCTGCTGCGCGAGCTGCGCGGCGACGCCGACCTGGTCATCGACACCTCCAGCCTGAACGTGCACGAGCTGCGCGCCAAGATGGACGCCCAGTTCGCCGGCGAGGAGGAGCCCGAGCTGCGGGCCACCGTCATGTCCTTCGGCTTCAAGTACGGCCTTCCGGTCGACGCCGACCTGGTCGTGGACATGCGCTTCCTGCCCAACCCGCACTGGGTCCCGGAGCTGCGCCCCTTCACCGGCCTGAACGAGGAGGTGTCGGCGTACGTCTTCAACCAGCCCGGCGCCAAGGAGTTCCTCGACCGCTACACCGAGCTGCTCCAGCTCATCGCCGCCGGCTACCGCCGCGAGGGCAAGCGCTATGTGACCATCGCGGTCGGCTGCACCGGCGGCAAGCACCGCTCGGTCGCCACCTCCGAGAAGCTCGCCGCTCGCCTCGCCTCGCAGGGCGTGGAGACCGTGGTCGTCCACCGGGACATGGGGCGCGAGTGACCGGACGTGCCGCACTGCGGCTGAGCAGGCTGCGCCGGGTCGCCTCCGAGGGGCGCGGCGACAGGCCCGCCGAGGCGCGCGGCGGGAAGCCGCGCCGTC
>LRTP01000262.1 GCA_001550305.1 Streptomyces diastatochromogenes | reverse complement strand
TCAACGGAGTACTCCGGACAGGCAGTCGGCAACGAAGCAGAAACCCTCACGGCGCGAGCCGTAAGAATCCCCCTCCTTCAGAAGGGGGAGAAGTCAAGCGAGATCAGGCTGTCCATGAACGGTCTGGAACGTCCCTGCCGCGGTGAACGCGTTGGTGATCGGCGCGATGAGAGAGGCGAAGCGGCGGGCACCCGCGGTGCCGATCGGCGCCCATAGCGCGGCGCAGTGCTCGTCCGTTTCCACTTCGATGCGCTCGCGTGCCGCACGGCCGGCGTCGGTGACAACGCCATGGGAGTCGAGCCAGCCGCGCGCGACGAGGCGTGCCGTCGCCGCGCTCCACTCCTCGTCGTCCCACTGACGGGTCGCTCGCGCGAGAGCTGTCGGGAGGCGGCCGGTCGCGGTGTGCAGAACGAGGCAGTCGCATGGCCCGAGGCCGTTGTCGGCGAGTACGACGAGATGGGCGTCGCCGCGCCACTCGCGCGCCACCGTGATCTGCTGCCACAGTGCGACAAGAGGATCGGATGGAAGCGCGACCGAGGCGTTCGCGGCGGCGAGCACCTTGCCGGCGTGGTCGGCACCGGCGATGACCGGGTCGATCAGCGAGCGCGCCTCGGAGAGGTGGTCGTCCGTGAGATGTACGTTGACACGCCGCATCGCCCGTCCGGCGGCCAGGAAGCGGGCGGCCTGCCACCGCTCGGGCGACGCGGCGTCCCACACGCCCGCCATGGCCCTCACTGCCCGCGGGCTGAAGTTGTAGAAGGCCGCGAGCGTGACGTGCCAGGGGACCGCGCCCATCGCGGCCGACCGGAAGGCCAGATATACCGGCCCGCGGTCGGTCACGCCGAGCCCGGCCGCCTCCTCGGCGCTCTCGGGGGCAAGGTAGATGAACAGGTGGGCGGCGCTGACGGCGCGGCTGACGTCACGGACGGCGTTGAGGTCCATCGGGCCGTCGCCGGTGCGGGCGTCGTCGGGAAGGGCGTCGAGGTGCATCACGGTGGTGTCTCCGGGAGTCGGGCGGCGCTGTCAGGCGGGCGTTTCGGCAGTGGCGATCAACACGGCGCGTCCGAGGGTGTGACCGGCCATGGTGAAGCCGAGGACGGCCGGTGTGGCGTCGGCCGGAACGCCTGTGACGGGGATGTCGAGGGCGTGCACCACGATGAAGTAACGGTGCGGGCCGTGTCCGGCTGGCGGGGCGGCGCCGATGTAGTGGGCCAGGCGGGCGTCGTTGGGCAACTGGTAGGCACCCTCGGGTAGTTGTGAGCCGGTGAGGTCGCCGGCGCCCTCGGGGAGCTCGGTGACGGTGGCGGGGATGTCGGCGACCGCCCAGTGCCAGAACCCGGACCCGGTGGGGGCGTCGGGGTCGTAGACGGTGACGGCATAGCTCTTGGTGCCGTCCGGGGCGCCGCTCCAGGACAGCTGCGGGGATATGTCCTTCCCGCCGGGCAGGCCGGAGGAGTACTGCTCGGGCGGCCACGCGGCGCCGTCGGTGACGGTGGTGCTGGTGACGGTGAACGAGGCAGCCTGGGGGAGGCGGGCGAAGGGGTCGTTGGCAGGCACAGCGGTCGTCCTTTCCGGACGAGAACGTCTTCATCGGCTACTGAATCGACCGTAACACAAATAATCGATTATCCAATGGATCGTCTAGTATGGGCACATGACTCAGACGGCGCACTCCTCGACCCCGCCGGGGAAGCAGATGCTTTCCGAGCAGGTCTACGCACACCTGCGGGACGCGATCATGCGCGGGGACCACTCCCCTGGCGCCCCCCTCAAGCCGCAAGATCTTGCCAAGGAGCAGGGCGTGAGCCTGGCCGTGGTGCGCGAGGCGCTCGTGCGGGTGGTCGGCGAGGGGCTCGCCGACCGGCTGCCCAACCGCGGTTTCGCAGTCCCGTCCTTCTCCGACCGCCGCTGGCAGGAGATCGCGGAAGCCCGCCGGACCGTCGAACCGGTCGTACTGCGCATGTCCATCGAGCGCGGCGACGTCGACTGGGAGGCCCGTGTGCGGGCCGCCCACCATCGTCTGGTTCGCACTCCGGCGTACGTGCCGGAGGAGGGCGATTACTACACCGGCGCTTGGGCCGAGGCTCATAGGGCCTTCCACCGCACGTTGCTGGAGGGGTGTGGCAACCGCGCACTGCTGGAGACCTTCGACCGGTTGTGGACCGCGAGTGAGCTGGCCCGCCGTTGGTCGGCGCACCGCAACCCCGACCGGGACGGCGCCAAGGAACACCGCAGGCTGGAGGAGGCGGTGCTGGCCCGCGACGCCGACACCGCAGCCGCGGTCCTCGTCCAGCACCTCACCTTGACCGCGGCTGCTCTGACCGACGATTCAGGCCAGGCCACCTAGACTTACGCCACAACAGCGAGGTCGAGGTGGGAATTCAGGCCCAGCTCGAACCGGCCGTAAGGGTTCACGTGGGTCCAGAACAACGGGGACAGAGCTCGCCGGTCGGCGTCGGTGAGCCGCCTCTGCCACATCTCCTCGCTCAGGATGTCCTGGAGCAGCAGGGTGTTGACGTGCACCAGCGCGGACTGGAACAGGTGCAGGGCGAGCATCGAGAATTCCTGGGACTCCTTGTCGGAGCCGGTCAGGTCACCGTCCTTGCCGTAGAACAGGTCGTGGTTGGCGGAGTTCCACCCGCGCACCCGCTGGAGCTTGTTCACCTCCGCCAGCAGGCTGTCCAGCCCCAACGCCCCGGGGTCCGCCTTCAGCTCGGTGAAGAAGGTGCCCCCGCCGCCCGCGCTCTCCTCGCCCGCGCCAGCGTCCTCGGCGATCAGGTCGTCCAGCCGGGACCGGGTCGCCGCCGACAGCCGCACACGGTGGCCGCGCAGAACCGTTCCTCGAAGGTACTGACCGCCTTGCCCACCAGCCGGGCGATCTGTCCTGGGGCCGGCGGCTCCAGCCGGTCCTTGCGGCAGCGGGCCACCACCGCCTCCGCGAGCCAGTCCCGGTTCAGCTCCATGGCAGCGCTGCTCCACCGCGTACACCAGGTCTCCCCGTCCGGTGACCGGATATCTCCCTTCCACCCCGGCGAGACGCACGCACCGGCACCCCACCCGCACGGTGGGTCCTGCCCCCGGGTGCTCCGCTCCTGTCCGCTTTTGTCCCCTCTGTGCCGGTCGGGTGCCTGCCACGAACCGGGCCGCGATGCTGGAATCAACGGAAAGTCACCGTTCTGACCCATCTGCCCACTGGACACTCGTGCGACATTTCCCTGCCCTTAACGGGCAGGGCCCGAATGGACGCCAGGTGCGGATGCAGCCATGACACGATCTTCATCAGCTGCAACAGGCCTCACAACAAGCACGGGTTCCCGAAGGGAAAGCGAATGCCTCAGCAGGTGGTGACAGACACAACTCGGGTGGTGATTCACGCTCCCGACCCCGTCACACGGGCCGGACTGGTCAGCTTCCTCGAGAACGACCGCCGCGTCGTCGAGTTATCCGCTGACGAGCCGTACGAGGCGGACGTCATGGTGGTGGCGATGGACACCGTGGACGCCGAAGCCCTCGACCTGCTCCCCACCCTGTGCGACCGGCCGGAAGCACGCTTCGTACTGGTGGTGGGACGACAGTGGCTGGCCAACATCTCGATGGCAGTCGACCAAGGCGTGCGCGCCGTGCTGTGGCGCGATTCCTTCACCCCCCAGGCCTTCATCCGGACGCTGCTCACCGTCGCGTCAGGCGGTGGCAGCTTTCCTCCCGCTCTTCAGGGCACCCTGCTGGAACAAGTGCAGTGGACCCACAGAGAGATCCTGACCCCCCGCGGTCTGAACGCCTCCGGCGTCACTCCCCGGGAAGTGGACGTACTGCGCCTGGTGGCCGAAGGCCAGGAGCTCTCAGAGATCGCGCGAAAACTCTCCTACTCGGAGCGCACCGTGAAGTACGTCCTGTACGGCCTCATGAAGCGCATGCAGCTACGCAACCGGGCCCACGCCGTCTCCTACGCCATACGCTCAGGCATCATCTGAGGGCTTCCGACATCCTCGAACAGGGGATGGAGGCGTCAACAGCCCGGAGCCGTGGCCCCAGCAGCAACTCCCCTCCTGATCACGAAGGGCCGGCCGGGCGGCAGTACAAGGTCGTGGGCGTCCCGCACGCCCGCCTGCACAACGTTGCCCATGATTGCAGGGGTTACGCGACGCGGCCCCGACCAGGCCGACGTTCGCTGACCTCCCTGGCCCCGAAGGACGATCCCCGTCCCGTCCCTCGCCAGGCACCAGAACCCTCGGAAGGAGGGCGTGGCTTGTCCTCGTCCACGCAACAAGACGTCGCCGGTGCCACCCAGAGTCCACTGGTCCGCCGAGCGGCCGCACTGCCCGCGGTACCCATCAACTCCTCCGCGGCACTGACCCCCGACCCCGCATCACAACCGGTGCAGCAGCAGACAGCGGTTCCGGCAGGCGGCGCGACCGACGAGCCCGGCAGTATGGACAGGGACGGACGCAGGAGCACACCGGCGGACAGCGGCGTACTGGCCGTGTGGGAGAGTGACTCGTCGTTGGCCGAGACCACCGCCCAAGCCCCGCCGGTGTCCGCGGGCCCGGACAAGGACGAGCGCGGGCAGACTTCGTCCGGGCGAACGAGAATGGTGTACGTCGGCGCTGCCCTCGGTGCCGCGGCGATGCTCGCGGTCCCGTTCCTCGCGGCGAATTCGGATTCGTCATCGAAGGGCGACCATACAAGGCCGCTCAAGGCCGCCGACGCCTCTGTGGGCGCTTACCTGCCACAGCCCCAGACGGTCCCGTCATCGGCAGCGCCTTCGCGGTCGGCGTCACCCTCCGGCAATCCTTCGACGCCATCCGTTCCCGCCCGGTCGCCATCGCTGGGCAACGCCCGCGGACCCGCGTCCGGGGCACACAAGGACGGGCACAGCACTGCGAACAGCACCAAGCAGCCCACCGTCAGTGTCCCTGCGGTGTTCGCAGGTGCCAACAACATGCTCCTGAAGAACCTTGGGACGGGGTACTGCGCCGACGTGCCGACCAACGACCCAGGGTCCCCGTACGACCCGGTTCAGCAGTACCAGTGCCAGCCGGGCCCGATCGACAACCAGATGTGGAGCCTCAGGGTCACCTCGGGGCCGAAGGGGCCGGGCGGAGCCCGGCTGTTCGTCATCCGCAACACCAAGGACGGTCTGTGCATGGACCTTCCTACTAACGATCCCCAAGCGGCCGGTACGAAGGTGATTGAGTACTCCTGTGACGGCACGACCGGGGACAACCAGCTCTGGTACCTGGCATATGGGCATCAGAACCACTACCAGATACGCAACCTGACGAGTCACGGTCTCTGTCTCGGCGTCACCGGTGGCACTGGAGCCGGGTCCGAGGCCCGGCTCCAGATCGAATCCTGCGGCTCCACAGCCGAGGACTGGGGATGGTCAACCCAGTGACCTGCTCACCCCAGCCCTGTGGGGTTACCCCGAGACGCGGGGATGGCTGACAGAAGTCCGCCAGGCTGCCTCTGGGCGGACTGAAAAAGCGCTGGTCGGTTATGGCGTGCGTACGCTAGACGGGACTGACGGGACTGACACTTCTCCATACGCATGACCCGGAGTGCGTCTGGTGCACCCGCAGCGCAGAGAAGTCCATCAGTCAGTCCCGTCGGTCCCGTCATCTTGCAGCGCCCTGCTTGTACTCGTCCTCACCGTCCCAGGCCACTGTGGGACGTGTCACCCGGGGGAACTGAGTCCCGCCGGTCTCGTCAATGGGCAGCCAAGCGAGCAGTGTGCTTGCTACTTGCTGGCTGGGGCTATCTCGGCGGCGCGGCCCCTTTGGGAGCGCGAGGTCTTAGCACCGACTTTTCCGGGCTCGATAGTGCCGGGATCCACGGCTTCCCCAGGCGCCCCTACTTCGTAGGGTCCGGTCGGCTCGTTGTCGCGGTCGTGGGGCAGGAGGAAGAACGTGCGTCGGGCGAAGAGGCCGCTGTCGGGGTCGCTTGCGGCGCCGACTTTGAGGTTGCTGTAGCCGATGAGGCGTCCGTCGCGTTCGTATCGGGGCCTGCCTCGGCGGGTATGCACTTTGTCCAGGGCCTGCCGGACGTAGTCGAGGTCTGCCGGGTCTTCCAGCCACACCACTTCTACTTCATCGCTGAGCTGGCTGTCTTGCAGCATCGAGCTCATGGCCGAAGACCCTCCTTGTCGTCGAGCGGCTGCCGGCTGGTCTCTGTGGGGAGACCACCGCTTGCCCCGTGTTTCGCACAGCTTTTTTCAACGTCGTGTCCTTCATCCTACGGCGCGTCGGTGGGCCTTCCCAGTGTGCCGGGTTGCGTCACCGTGCTCATTCCCCGCTCGCCGTTCCGGCTTCTGGGAGCAGTGCGAGCCCTGGGTACAGCTTGCGGTCATTGTTCTTGATCATCTCTGCTGGGGAGGATAGGCCGAGTTCCTGGCGGATGCGGTTGGCGAAGGCTCGGCTCGTGGCGGGTCGGATGCCTTCTGCTGAGCACCAGCGGCCATACGTTTCGTAGAGGAGTTTTTGCTCTACGCGCAGGTCGGGGTTGGGCTGTCCGTTGGTGAGCGTGGTGCACCGTTCGGCGATGAAGCGGCCGATGTGGTCTTCGGTTTTCTCGTAGGCTTCGGTGGCCAGGCGTACGGAGGCGGGGCCGTGGAGGGGGTCGCGGGTGGCAAGGTACTGGCGTGCGCCTTGGATGAGCCAGTGCAGGATGCCCGGTCCTTCGTCGCGGACGAGTTCCTGGGCCAGGTTGTCGATCTTGCGCGCGTTGGGCACCTTGCGTTCGAAGGGGATGAGCCGCATGCGCCGCCAGAACGCGTAGCCGCCGGTGCCGACTTCGGGACGGTGGTTGCCCAGGAGCCACAGCTTGTGTGTGGGCGTGAAGGTGAAGAAGTCCTGCCGCATCCGTCGGGCGGTGATGGTGTCGCCGCCGGTGAGGAGCTTGACTCGGGCCTCGTTGAACTTGTCGTTCGGCTTGAGCTCACTGCATACGACGATGCGCCGCCCGTGGAGTTCGGTCAGTTCAGTGCTGTGTTCGGTGAATTTCCCCTTTTCCATCAGGAAGCCCGGGGGTGCAGCGTTCGCGTAGTCACCGAGGACCTGCATCATCACCTCGAGCAGGACTGATTTGCCGTTGGCGCCGGAACCGTAGAGGAACGGCAGAACTTGGGCGCCGACATCGCCGGTGACGGAGTAGCCGAGGAGCAGGTGGAGAAAGGTGATTGTTTCCCGGCCCTTGTCGTCGTCACCGAAGGTGTCGCGCAGGAAGCTGTACCAGCGCGGGATCGGCATGTCGTGCGGGGCGACGGTTGTGGCGCGGGAGTGCATGTCGGACAGCGGGTCCGGTTTGCGCAGTTCACCGGTTTTGAGGTCGACGACTCCGCCGGGGGTGCACAGGACGTAGATGTCGCCGTCCAGGGTGTCGGGGTCGAGGCTGAGGCCGGGGGCGGCCTGCGCCTGCTGCAGGAGGGCTTTCATCCCTGCGGTGGATTGGGTGCGGCGGCGGTGTGCTGCAAGGTCGCGGTCGCTGAAGATGCCGCGGGGGTCGGTGCGCGGCATGTGCTCGGCCATGTCGCCGGCCGCCCACATGGCTCCCTTCTCCCCTCCGGTGCGCTTCCACCGGTACTGGTCCCAGCAGTACCAGCCCAGTCCTTCGACGTGCCGGAAGCGGTCGCTGTAAAGCCGGGCGAACAGTTTGGCGTTTGCCCGATCGGTCAGTTCGTCCGGGAGCAGGCCGATGGTGGGCGGGATGGGACGGCGGGCGGCTTCGGTAGCCGCCTGCGCCGGCAGCAGTGGCTGCCCGTCGGCCAGGGGGAGGTCGAGACTCTGCTGCTGGTGGATCTGCTCAGCTGCGGCCACGGCGTCGAAGCGGGGCGTTTCGGCGCTGCTCATGAGCGTCCTTTGGGGTGAAGCGGGCGTTGTTTGCCGGCGAACAGAGCGGATTCGATGATGGAGACGTTGCGGCGTTCCTGGTGGGGGCGCGCGTGGTTGGCTGTTTCCAACAGCAAAGTCTTCGCGTCCGTCTCCGCGAGGTGGCCGCCCTGAATGAGGCCTCCGGCCGTGAAAGCTGCCCGGTTGAGTTTCTCGGTGAAGCCGGCTCCTTCGGGGATGGGTCCGCAGGCGGCGACCAGTTCCAGGAGAGGCTCGAGGATCCGGCTCGCGGACTTGCCTGCTCGTCGGCGGGGTCGTGCGGTTGGTGCGTCAGGTGGGAGGCGGTTTGCCGGGCTGGAGGGTACGTGGCCGGTGCGGGCGAGTTCAGCGGCCAGCCAGCCGGGGAGGAGAGCAGGACGCCGGGCTTTTCCTACCCGGGTATATGTACCGGCTGCTGTCCGTGTGGCTGGCGCGAGGATATAGCCCCCATCAGAGCGGACATCGACCTGCCAGGCAAGCGCGACCTTGGGACTCGACCCTGTGGACGATCGGTAGCGCGTTTCAGGGTCGGGGTTGCGGTACCAGATGTGGAGGCCACCGGATGGTGTACGCACGCGCAGGGTTTCCTCGTCCTCTGCGGGACTCGGTTCGTGGCGTAGAGCTGCCAGAAGTGCCAGCGTGTCGAAGCCGGTGGCCAGACCTGTGAGGGTTACCTGCGGACCGATCGGGATGCCTGGCAGCAGACGGGAGCGGTCAGGGACTTGTGCGCCATGCGCATCCACATCGATGACCACGAGGTTCGCGGGACCGCAGGAGACCCCTACCCCAAGGCGGGGCTGGGCGGACCACCAGGCATCGATGCGCTGAAGCGAAGTGGTAGCGGCGTGGAAGCCGTGGCACCAGCCTCCAGCGGGGATACAAGGGCAGTCGGCTGGGTTGTGCCGAGTTCGCCTGCAACGCTCGCAGTTGGCCGCTGGCGTCTTTTGCCGAGGCGCCAGCGGATGCACCGGCCAGCCCGCGGCGGCGCACCAACGCGCCACATCACGTGGCTCGCCACGTCCCGAAAGGGGGGGCAAGGATATCGCAACCTCGCGGGGCACTGGGTGTCCTTGTCGAATCTGTTCGGTCTGCAGTCTTCGTCGTCAGCAGCAGGGCCTGCAAGTGGGCGGGGGCTGACGGGACTAACGGGACTGAGATTTAGGCATGCGGCACAGAGATTAGCGCACATTATCGCGACGTTGATGGGGGCAGGGTAAGTGTGTCGAAAAAGTGAGTCCCGTCAGCCCCACCGGAGGCTCACAACCTGCGGGGCGGGGACAGTCGGTACGCGGCAGAGGTTCGGTCCCGTTTCGGTCCCGTGCGAGAACCTGCAGGTCAGAAGGGTTTTAGCCTCGACTCGCGGGACTGACGGGACCGAAGGTCGCATATATGAGCTGCGTAGCAGTGATAAAGCATATGCGGTCTTATACGCGCGCATACGCGCGCCCCTCATCGGAGTAACCCTCAAGGTGAGTCCCGTCAGTCCCGTTCACTCTCTACGCAACCTTCTGACCTGCACGTTCTCCTACGGGACTGAAACGGGACCGAAGTGGTCTGTGGGTCCCGCCCCTGAGCCGGGGCCGGTGGCCTCTCCAACCGATCGTTGAGATACGCCGCGCCGGCCTGGTGGATGCGGAAGAACGCGGAAGGGAGATCGCGGTCGCCTCCCAGAGACACCGCGCTGATACCTGCGGTAGCTCCACCCTCCCGGAGTGCCTCCGCAATCTCCCTGCTGTGACCCGCCAGATGCTTGACGGTCCCGACCAGAACCCCGAGAACGCTGGCCCCGTACAGGCCTGTTGTTCCCGACCAAAGATGAAGGTGTCGCCGGAATCCCATCTGGTGTCGCAAACGTACAAGCCTTCCTCGCACGGCCGTTTCTACTGTTGGCTGCACTTCAACTGTCAACGATCAACCGCCTGCGGGTGCACCCGGCACCACAGAGACCATGCCTTGCTCCGCATGCGGAGCAAGGCCACCGCGACCTCTCGGTCGAAAGCAGAAAAGACACATGAAGGCAGTGCGTTTCCATCAGTACGGTGACCCGGATGTCCTGCGTTACGAGGATGTGGATCAGCCGGTTCCCGGCACCGGCCGATGTCCTGACGTCGGCGCCCAGAAGCATCCCGCTGTCCGACGCGGCCGCGCTGCCGCTGGTGGGCCTGACCGCGTGGCAGGCGCTGTTCGAGCACGCCAAGCTGGCGGCCGGGCAGCGCGTGCTGGTCAACGGTGCGGGCGAAAAGGTCGGCGGCTTGGCGTGCAGCTGGCCGAGTCGGCCGGTGCGTACGTGATCGCCACGGCCAGCCCGCGCAGCAGCTCGCGCGCCACGGCGGCGGGCGCGGACGAGATCATCGACCACACGGCCGCCGACGTCATCGTGGCGGTGAAACGTCCGGTCGACGTCGCGCTCAACCTCGCGCCGGTCGACCCGGCTCAGTTGGCCGCTCTCCTCGGCCTGATCCGCCCCGGCGGTGTGCTGGTGCACACCACGGTGTGGATGGCCGCGCCTGCCGACGAGGATCGCGGCGTACGCGGCATCAATCTGTTTGTCCATAGCGACGCTGAGCAGCTGTCGCACATGGTGGCGCTGATCGACCGTGGCGAGCTGCGCGTAGAGGTCGCCCGGAGGGTACCGCTGGCAGAGCTGCCGGCCCTGCACGCCGCCGCCGCGGGCGCACTGCCTAACGGCAAGGCCGTCGTCGTGCCTAGAACCTGACTCCCACTCACTGACGTCTGAAGAGACAATCACGATCATCCACCGCCACGTGGTGGCCGCCCTCGTGAAGGGTGCAGGTGATCGACGTGGAAGATTGCGACTCATAGCGTGTGAGGAGTGCTCGTGCGGCACCGTGAGTCTCTCATCGACCGGGACCGTGAAGTCGACGAAGTGGCCCAGATCCTGGGATCCACCGGTACGTCGGCGCAGACCTTGCTGATCACCGGCCCGGCCGGGGTGGGGAAGACCGCCGTGCTGGAGCGGGCACGGCTGGTGGCGACGCGGAACGGCGCCAAGGTCGTGACGATGAACTGGGAGGACACCGAAGAGCCGCCTGGCGTGGCGGCCCTGGCCGATGCCGTGTGCGACGTGCTCGCCAGGATCCACGACGGTTGGCTGCCGGCCCGGATCACCGCCGTGCGCCGGGTGCAGTGGCGCATTACCCATCGCGCTGGTGAATCGATCCTGCTCAAGACCATGGGTGAGGTACTGGCCGACGCCGCCCAGTCCGTCCCCTTCGCTGTCGTTCTCGACGACGTGCAACGGATGCCGTCGCAGACCGCCTCCGCTCTGGGCGCAGTACTGCGCGCCTTCCGGCCGACGGACATCCCCGTGGTGATGGCCGGCCGTCCCGTGGGCGCGGGATGGGCCGACGGAGGCGGTCTGGCGGCGACAGCCGACCGAGTGCTGGAACTGCGGCCGCTTCCGCCGTCCGGGATCGGTGAGCTGGCCGCGTGGTGGGCCGGTTGTCCCGTCGAACCGGCGCTGCTGACAGCGCTGTCACGTGTGCTCGGGCCGCTGGCCGGAAACCCGGAGGCAGTGCTCTCCCTGCTGACCTGCTGGCGCGAAAGCGGCAGCCTGGTCGAACTGGACGGCCGGCTCTGCCTGACGCAGCGCACGGACCTGCTGGACCCCGTCAGCCGCCCGGATGGGCTGCTCCGGCTCGTGCGGCCCGACATGGCCGCCGAGTCCGTGGAGCTGGCGGCCACGCTGGCCCACCTGATCGGTGGCGGCGAACTGCGCCTCGACGACCTCCGCTTCATGGGGCCGCATGACGGAGCACACGCCGAATCGGTCGCCGCCAGTGTGGACCAGTTAGTCAAGAGCCAGGTGCTGACCGTCGACGGCGACCGCCGCCTGTCGTTCCCCGTCCCCGCACTGGCCACGACGTTGCGGACGCTGCCCGTGCGGAGCGATCTGCCCGGCGTCCACGCCCAGATCGTCAAATCGGTGACCGATCGGATGGACGCTGCCACCGCAGGCGCCCGCTACCCATACCTGGCCGACCACGTTGAGGCGGCCGGCTCCTTACTGGACGACGAACTCGCAATCCCACTGCTGTTCGCCGCCGCCCGCAACGACGCACGATCGGCCCTGCCGCGGGCCGCGCGGGCCTACCGGTCGGCGCTGCGGCGTCTGCCCCCCGGCGACCCCAGAACGCCCGCTCTGCTGCGCGAGGCCGCCGAACTCAGCCTCCGGTACGCCGACTACGAGGGTGTGCTGGAACTCGGTCAACCCCTGCTCGCCTGTGTGGAACGGTGGGCGGACAGCACGTCCGCCGGAGACCCGTCCGCCGGGCACGGGACAGCCCTGCAAGTGGCGCTCCAGTCATGGGTTTTCGCGGTGCTGCACGAGCATCGGCTCCCCTTCTGCCAGCGCGCCGGCGCGCGATACCGAACCGCGTTGGAGCCGATGCCGGCTGTAGCGAGGGCGGTGTCGATCGCCGCACTGTACGGGATCGGACCGGTAACCCTGACGGCATGGGACGACGAGCAGACTCCCACATCCACCCCGACATGCGGCTACAGCCCGCTGCCCGCGCCCGCCGAATTGCGGCTGATGGCCGCCGCCGTGGGGAGCAAGGCGCAGATCGACAGCGCGCGGCAGGCGCTGCCGTCCGGCGCTGTCGCCGAGGAGGCCCTCGACCGGCTGCGGAACGCCGCAGCCTACGGGGACTTGGCGGGCGCTTTCGCAACCGTGCTGGGTGAGCGCTACACCGGAGCCGGACACAGCACCGCCATCCGCTACCAGGCCATGGTCCGCGACTACCTCAAGGGACGCTGGGACAGCGCCCTGACCTCCGCGCGCCGGATCGAGACACGAAGCCGCCCCGACGGCGAGGTCGGGCCGGGACAGCTGGCCCGGGCACTGGCGGCGGAGATCTACTGCATGCGTGGGGAGTTGAGGCACGCCCACGCGTGGTTGGACCTCATCCCCGACAACGTTATCCATCCATTGGTGGACCGGGTGCGCATCGCCGTGCGGTACTGGTCGGGGCAGACGGACGAGGCGCTGGCGGCCGGATGGCGCGACGCGCGCCGGGCACGCAAGAACGGCACGCTCGCCGGCGTGGAGAGGGTGCTGCTGCGGATCCTCATGGTGGCCGCGCTGGAAGACCGGCCGGAGACGGCGCAGCAAGCGCTGGAGGAGCTGGAAGCGTTGCACAAGGAGGCGGCCTCGCCCATGAGCCGCGAGGCGGTGCTCATCGGACGCGGCATGGTCCATCGCGACGCGGACAGCCTGCTGGCCGCCCACCGGTCGCTGACCCGGCGAGGCGACGCGCCCCTGGGCCTGCTGTGCTCCTACGGCCTGCTGGAGGTCGGCGACGACCCCCAGCCGTGGCTGACCGAGGTGAAGCGGATCTCGCACATGATGGCAATCGGGCGGCCGGTGCGTGCTGTGATCGATCGCACGGCACAACGCCGGAACATTTCGCTGCCGAGGCGCCGCTCGGCGAGCAAAGGGCTCAGCGATGAAGACATCACTCTGATCGAGATGATCAGCGGCGGATTGACCAACCGGCAGATCGCGGCCCGGCTCGCGTGCAGCGAAAAGACCGTGGAGCAGCGGTTGACCCGGATATTCAGACGTACCGGGTGCCCCTCCCGGGTAAAGCTGGCCGCGGCCTGGCTGGACGGCACTCTGGTCCGGCTCGGGCTGGTGCCGGACACCGGCGGCCACAACGGCGCACCGGCCCCGGGGAACGGCGCGATCGGGAGCTGACAGCCCGTTCGGCCCCCTCGGCGGGAGACACCGGCCGCAGTCGCTGAACGGACAGGCAATATCAACCGTCCGCACGGACAATGTGCCCGCGCAGGTCCTCACTCCGTCCGGGCCGGTTCCTAGGGTGGGTGAGCAGCCATGCTGCGGCTCGCGAGACCAGTACCGGCACCCCGTCCCGGAACTGCCGCGGAACCCTGAATGCCCCTCTCAGTTCCTCCCGCAGGAGACAGGCTCATGAGCACCGTGGTCGTGAAGCGCTCGCCTCGTATTCCCGGCCCCGAAGCTCCGGAGGACCAGATCGAGCTCGCCGAGCCCCCGATCCTCCCCGAACCCCCGACCGCCGACCTCACCTCGGTGCTGGTCTTCCTTCCGATGCTGCTCGGCGTCGGCGCCATGGCCATGATGTTCACCCTTGGTGCCCGTTCGACGACCACGTACATGATGTCGGGGATGATGGGCGTCGCCATGATCAGCATGGGGCTCGGCCAGCTCGGCCGGCGCGGTGCCGACCGGAGGCGGAAGATGCGCGCCGAACGCCGGGACTACCTGCGTTATCTGGCTCAGGTGCGCAGGCGGGTCCGGCAGTCCGCGGCCGAGCAGCGGGCGGCGGGGCACTGGGACAACCCCCGCCCGCAGGACCTGTTGGCGATGGCCGGCCAGCCGCGACTGTGGGAGCGCAGGGCCGGCCATGACGACTTCGCGGACGTGCGCATCGGGCTGGGCTCCCGCCGCGCCAACCTGATCCTGGTGCCGCCCGGGACCAAGCCGGTGGAGGACCTCGAACCCCTGTCGGCGATCTCGCTGCGGCGCTTCACCAAGGCCTACCAGTCGGTCGGACACCTCCCGGTGACGCTGCCGTTGCGCCGGTTCACCAGTGTGGAGCTCGCCGGTGACGGGGCCGCCGCGCTGGGTCTGCTGCGCGCCGTGATCGGGCAGTTGGCCGTGCTGCACTCACCGGACGAACTGCGTGTCGCGCTGCTCTCCGACGCGGTGGGACGCGCCGAGTGGGGCTGGCTGAAGTGGCTGCCGCACAACCTCCACCCGTACGAGGAGGACGCGACCGGGCCGCTGCGGCTGGTGGCGGAGGACCCCGACACGCTGCTGAACCTGCTCGGCCACGAGATGACCGACCGCCCCGACCATGAGCCCGAAGCCGCCCCCCGGGTCAGCGAACCGTTCGTCGTCGTGCTGGCCTACCGGGTGCACATCCCGGAGACCTCGCGGCTGCTCGGCGCCGGACTGCGCAATGTCGTACTGCTCGACGCCACGGGCGCCATGACCGGCGGACCGCACGTACTGCGGCTGACGCTCCAGGACGGCACCGTCCAGTTCCGCGCGGGCGAGACCGTCGTCACCGCCGAGAGCGACTCGCTGTCCTCCTCGGCGGCCGAGTCCCTGGCGCGCGTTGTGGCCCCGCTCCGCACCAACGGGGGCGTCGACCTCGTCGACCAGCCCCTGGAGACCGACTTCGATCTCAGCGCCCTGCTCGGCATCCGCGACCCGCGCTCCTTCGACGTGGCCGCGCTGTGGCGCACCCGCAGCCCGCAGAGCACGCGCCTGCGGGTACCGATCGGCATCACCGAGGACAACGAGGTCCTGGAGCTGGACCTGAAGGAGTCGGCACAGGCCGGTATGGGCCCGCACGGCCTGCTGATCGGAGCGACCGGCTCCGGCAAGAGCGAACTGGTGCGCACGCTGGTCATGGGTCTGGCCGCGACGCACTCCTCGGAAGTGCTGAACTTCGTCCTGGTCGACTTCAAGGGCGGCGCGACGTTCCTGAACATGGACCGCCTCCCGCACACCTCCGCGGTGATCACCAACCTCGCCGACGAACTGCACCTGGTCGACCGCATGCGCGACTCGCTGAACGGCGAGATGATGCGCCGCCAGGAACTGCTGCGGGAGAGCGGCTACTCGTCCCTGTTCGAGTACGAGAAGGCCAGGCTGGGCGGCACCCCCCTCGCGCCGCTGCCGTCACTGCTGGTCGTCGTCGACGAGTTCTCCGAACTGCTCGCCAACAAGCCGGAGTTCATCGATCTGTTCGTCAGCATCGGCCGCCTGGGCCGATCGCTCGGCGTCCACCTGCTGCTCGCCTCCCAGCGCCTGGACGAAGGCCGCATCCACCGGGTGGAGGGCCACCTGTCCTACCGGATCGCGCTGCGCACCTTCTCCTCCATGGAATCCCGCAGTGTGATCGGTGTGGGCAGCGCCTACGAGCTTCCCTCGGCACCCGGCAACGGCTATCTGAAGATCGACACCAGTAATCTGGCCCGCTTCAAGGCCGCCTACGTCTCCGGTCCCTGCCCGGCGTCGCCCACCGTCTCCGGCGGCTCTGCCGAGACGGCGCAGGGCAGCGACGAGATCGTTCCGTTCGGCATGGAGCAGCGCGTGCCGCCGTCCCTGGACGCGGCGGAGGAGGCCGGGGAGATCCTCGTCCAAGAACCCGAGACACGGACCGCTGAGCCCGCCTCGGAGGACGAGGAGAGCCTGCTGGAGGTCCTGGTGGGCCGGTTGGAGGGTGCCGGTCCGCCGGCCCGCCAGGTGTGGCTGCCGCCGCTGGACGTCCCGGCCACCCTCGACCAGCTGCTGCCCGGTATCGTCCCCGACCCGGAGCGCGGCATGAGCGCGAGCGACTACCCGGCGCTCGGCAAGCTGCGCGTGCCGATCGGCATGGTCGACCGGCCCTTCGAACAGCTGCGGGAACTGCTGGTGGCCGACCTGGCGGGCGCGGACGGGCACATGGCGCTCGCCGGGGCACCGCAGACCGGGAAGTCCACGATGCTGCGCACCCTGATGCTCGCCCTGGCCCTCACTCACACCCCTCGCGAAGTGCAGTTCTACTGCCTCGATTTCGGCGGTGGCGGACTCCAGTCCGTGGCCGGGCTGCCACACGTCGGTTCCATCGCCACCCGTCTGGACCGCGACCGGGTGCAGCGGACCGTGGAAGAACTCACCCAGTTGCTGGAGGTTCGCGAGCGGCGCTTCACCGACCTGGGCCTGGAGTCGATGACGGCCTACCGAGGCAGGCGTGACAGCGGGGAGATAGACGACCCCTACGGTGATGTGTTCCTCATCATCGACAACTGGGGCACCCTCAAACAGGACTTCGAGGACCTTGAACCGCGCATCACCGATCTGGCCGCCCGCGGTCTGTCGTTCGGACTTCATGTCGTCGCCTCGGCGGTGCGCTGGTCGGAGATCCGTCCGCGGGCCCGCGATCTGTTCGGCACCAAGTTCGAACTGCGGCTCGGTGACGGCGGGGAGTCCGAGCACGGCTCGAGGGTCGCCGCCACCGTCCCCCACCAGCCTGGCCGCGGGCTCACCCACTCCAAGCTGCACTTCCTGTGCGCCTTGCCGCGGCTGGACAGCTCCTCACGGAGCGACGACCTCACGGCGGCGACCAAGGCCGCGGTCGCCGAGATCGACACCTTCTGGACCGGGCGCTCGGCCCCCGGGGTGCGGCTGCTGCCCACCAAGCTGCCGCTGTCCAAACTGCCGCCGCCGGAAGGAGACCTCCGGGTGAGCCTCGGCTGGGACGAGCAGCGGCTTGCCCCCGTGTGGCACGACTTCAGCAGTACTCCGCACCTGCTGGTGTTCGGCGACAGTGAGACCGGCAAGACGAACGTGCTGCGTCTGGCCATCGACGCCATCACCCGCCGCTTCACCCCCGACGAGGCCCGCATTCTCCTCGCCGACACCCGCCGCGACCTGTTCAGTGCCGTTCCTGAGGAATACCGGGTCGGATTCGCGGTCGACGGCGACAGCCTCACCCAGCTGGCCGGCAGCGCCGCGGTGTCGGTTGGCAAACGAGTCCCCGGGGCCGACATCGCCCCCGAACGGCTGCCGCGCCGCGACTGGTGGACCGGGCCCAGGCTGTTCGTGCTCATCGACGACTACGACCTGTACGGTGGCGGCCCCGGCATGGGCACGCAGTCACCGCTGAACTCCCTGGCCCCGATGCTCGCCCACTCAGTCAACATCGGGCTGCACCTGGTGATCTCCCGCTCCACCTCGGGCGCCTCCCGGGCCATGATGGACCCCATCCTGCGCCGCATCTGGGAACTTGGCAGCCCCGCTCTGCTGCACTCCTACCCCAAGGAGGAAGGCAAGTTCGTCGGTGAGGCCCGGCCCCGGACGCTTCCCCCCGGCCGGGCCCAACTCGTCACCCGGCGCGGCATCCGGCTGATCCAGGTCGGCTACGCAGGCCCCTGACAGCGGCCCCGGCCGCCCGCCCACGGCACCGCCATCCCCCATGTCTTCCAGGAGCACCATGACCACCGCAGTCTCCGCCCCCGGCGCCCGCCGGACGGTCAGCACGGAGGTGTGCCGACTGACGATCGCCGGGCCGGTCGGCCGTGCCGACCTGGCCGTACCCGTCGCCACACCCGTCTCCGCCCTGCTGACGATGCTGATGCGGCACATCCCCACAGACCTCGGCCGGGGGGCCGGCACCTGGACACTTCAGCGCCTGGGCGAGCCCCCGCTGGACATAGACGCCACACCGCAGAGCGCGGGACTGGTCCACGGCGACATCCTGTATCTGCGCCCCGCGGACGACCCGATGCCGGAGCTGGAGTTCGACGACGTCGCCGACGGGGTCGCCCACGCCGTCGGCTCGCACCGCGACCGATGGCGTCCGGAACTGACCCGCCGTCTCTTCCACACTCTCGCCGCCCTCGTACTGGCCAGCTTTGCCGTGGCCGTCCCCGGAACCGCGGACGGCGCGCTCGTACCCATGCTCTACGCGATCGCCGCCATCGCCCTGTGCGCCGGCGGTGCCCTGGACCAGCGGCGGCCCGCCGACCGGACCGCCCTGCTGATCACCGGCCTCGGCACCGGTGTGTTCGCGGCCCTGACCGGGCTGACCGCCCTGCACGGCGCCGCAGCCCTGCTGTCACCCCGACCCGGCGACATCATGCTCGGCGGGGGATGCGCCGCCCTGATGTCCGCGGTGCTGCTCGCCCTGCCCCGGCTTGCCCTGACGCTGACCAGCACGATGCTGCTCACGGCCGTCCTCGCCACGATCGGCGGAGCGCTGTCCGCCGCCTTCGGCCTGGACGCGGCCGGCAGCACGGTGACGGTTGCGGTCGTCTTCTTCCTGCTCGGCCACCTCGCGCCGAGAGCCTCATTGCGGCTGGCCCGGCTGCGCGTCCCGCAGTTGCCGCGCAACGCCGACGAACTCCAGGAGGACATCGACCCCCAACTGGAGCCCCTCCTCAGGCGACGCGCTGCCAACGCCGACGCCATGCTCACGGTGATGAGCCTGGCCACCGGGCTGCTGTGCGCGACCGCGTTCGTCCTGCTGGCCCAGCACAACGGCTGGCTTTACTGGCTGTTCGCCCTGATCCTCTCCGGCGCCGCACTGCTGCGCTCCAAGAACCTGAACGCGACCTGGCAGCGCGTTCCGATGACCTTGTGCGGTGCACTCGGGCTGCTCTCCGTGATGTACACGTGGGCGTCGACCGCCTCCGCCTTCGTCGGGTGCGCGCTGCTGCTGGCCCTGCTGGTGGCCGCCGGAGCGCTGCTGGTCGGAGCGTGGCGGCTGCCCACGACCCGGCTGCTTCCGGTGTGGGGCCACATCGCGGACATCCTCGAGGTGCTGACGGCGCTGGCCCTGCTGCCACTGACACTGCAACTGCTGCACGCGTACGCGTACTTCCGCGCACTGGTCAGCTGAGGGGAAGCCGTGCAAAGCCGACGCGACCACCTGCATGCCTACCAGTTCGCCACCGGCCGTCTGGCCTCAGCCCTGGTCTCGGGGGACCCCGGGACCGGCGAGGCCCCCATGCGCCGATCCGGCCTCGGCACCATGTTCGGAGTCATCGTCGCCGTCCTGCTCATCCTCGTCTCCGTGGTCTACGGGGTGATCAAGCCCGTCGACAACACGTCGTGGAAGAAGGCCGGCGCGCTGGTCGTCGAGAAGGAGACCGGCAACCGCTACCTCTACATCGGCGGCATGCTGCACCCCACCGCCAACTACGCCTCCGCGCTCCTGATGGTCGGCAGCAACACCGCCGTGCAGCAGGTCTCCCGTTCGTCGATGGACGACGTGCCCCGGGGAGCGCCCCTGGGGATTCCAGGCGCCCCCGACGACGTCGCACAGCCGTCGGCGCTGCTGACCGGGGCGTGGACGGACTGCCTGCGCACCGGGTCCGGCACGGGCGAGGCGCTCGACTTCGCCCCGCGGTCCGCCCGGGGCGTGCCGGACAACGCCCGGGTCTTCGTGTCGGGCCCCGACGGGACCCGCTACGTGCTGTGGCGGAACACCAAGTACCCCGTCGACGGCCGGTCCTCGGTCGTCGCCCTCGGCCTGGACACCGAGCAGCCCGTCAGTGGCCCCTCGGCCTGGCTGGATGCGCTGCCCACCGGCACCACCATCGCCCCCGCCCGCATCCCGAAGGCGGGCACCGAGGGCGGCACACTGGGTGGCGCCGCGGTACGGGTCGGCCAGTTGTTCCGCACCGTCGTCAGCGGAACCGACCACTTCTACGTCCTCAGGCGCGACGGCATCGCCTCGCTCACCGCCACCGAGGCCGCGCTGCTCGCCGCCGCGCCGGGCGGCAAGGACGCCAGGAAGGTCAGCCCGAACGACATCGCCGCCGTGCACGCCTCCTCCGACGACTCCCTGCTGCACCGCATCCCCGACCTGCTGAACGGCACCGACGCCACCGCCGACGCCGGGTCCGCGCTGTGCCTGCTGCGGACCGTGGACCGTTCCGGGGTGCGCAGCCGGGTGGTGCGGGAGACCGGGCGCGTGACCGCTGCGGGCACCCGGGTCGTCGTCCCGCCGGCCCACGCGGTCCTGGCCGTTCCGCCGAAGAAGCCGGGGAACTACGGCACCCCGGAGCCCTGTCTGATCACCGAGCAGGGTGTGAAGTACCCGCTCGTCGGCCAGGCCGTGGACGCGCTCGGCTACGGCGGAATCACCCCGCGGACCCTCCCGGCCGCCACCCTCGACCTGATCCCCACCGGTCCCCAGCTCAGCCGGACGCGGGCCGCCACCGTCGTTCAGGGAGGCAGCTGAGATGGCCGGGCGGTCCGGGGACCGTCCGGCGGCGCGCGGCGACTTCGGCCACCGCCTGTCCGCCAGGCTGTCCCGTATGG
>LRTP01000261.1 GCA_001550305.1 Streptomyces diastatochromogenes | reverse complement strand
TGGCACCGCCGCCTGGTCGCCCAGCGCGCGCGGCGGGCGCTCGCCGCGCTGCCCAGCCGTTCCGTGGTCGTACTGCCCGAGGAGAAGCCCTACGCCTACGCTCTCCCCGGCGGACGCCGCGACCGCGTGGTGGTCACCACGGCCCTGCTGCGCGGCCTCACCTCGCCCGAGCGCCGTGCCCTGTTCGCGCACGAGCGGGCCCACCTGACGGCCGCTCACCACCGCCACCTGCTCGCCG
This sequence comes from Streptomyces diastatochromogenes, assembly GCA_001550305.1. Taxonomy (GTDB): domain Bacteria; phylum Actinomycetota; class Actinomycetes; order Streptomycetales; family Streptomycetaceae; genus Streptomyces; species Streptomyces mirabilis_D. The sequence goes on along the minus strand of LRTP01000261.1, from coordinate 20,455 downwards.
TACGACTCGCGGCGCGTGCCAATCCGTTCCTGCGGCCGCTGCGTACGACCGTCGTCTACACCACGGAGCGGTGGGCGGACGAGGACGCGGCCCGGTCGGTCGGCAACCGCACGGTGGTGGCGCGGGCGATCGGCAGGGCGTCCCTGCTGTCGGGCGGGGGCCCGGCGCCGGCGTTCGCCACGTTCACCGGCTTCGCCGGATTCGCGTCCGCGGGTCCTGTGCCGCGCCGGGTCGCCGCCCTGCTGCGCCCCGCGCCGGCGGCCCGCAGCTGGCCGTCCGTGTTCACTTCCGTGGGGCTGGCCGTCTGGGGCGCCGCGGTCGGCACGCTCGTCTCCGCGATGTCGTCGGCGAACTCGGCCGTGACGATGGTCCTGATCCTGCACGCGGCCACGCCGCTGTAGCTCCACCACCAGTCCTCTGTTGCTCCGCCACTACCCCCCCCGTGGTTCCTACAGTCGTGTAGAAAGAACATCGGTGGCTGGGAACTCGTTTGCGAACAGAATCGTTTCCCAGGGACACACCGACTCCGGAGGAGCGCTTCCTTGTCCGCCAGACCGACGGACCCCCCGGGACACAGTCCCGAACCACCCCGCCTGATTTCTCTTGATCGCGGCACACAGTGGGGTGGTGTTCGATGAGTGCCGCACTCGGCCTGCTGGCCGTCCTCGTCCTGACCGCCGGCACCGGCTATTTCGTCGCCCAGGAGTTCGCGTACGTCGCCGCCGACCGCCTCGCGCTCGCGCGGGAAGCGGCAGCCGGCGACCGACGGGCCACCCGCGCCCTGAAGGTGCTGGAGCGGCTGTCCTTCATGCTGTCGGGCGCCCAACTCGGGATCACCGTGACCGGTCTGGTCGTCGGTTTCCTCGCCGAGCCGTCCGTGTCAGCCCTGCTCAAGCCCGTCCTCACCGGGATCGGCATCCCGGACGGCGCGGTCACCAGCATCTCGGTGGTGCTGGCCTTCGTGTTCGCGACCGTGCTCCAGATGGTGCTGGGCGAACTGGCCCCCAAGAACCTGGCCCTGGCCGTCCCGGAGCGCCTCGCGAAGGCCCTGGCGAGCTCCACGCTCGCGTATCTGAAGGTCGTCGGCCCAGTCGTACGGCTCTTCGACGGCGCCGCCGACAAGCTGCTGCGCAAGGTCGGCATCGAGCCCGTCGAGGAACTCCACCACGGCGCGACCCTCGAGGAACTCGGCCACCTCATCGGCGAGTCGCACGAGCACGGGCAGCTGCCGCGCGAGACCGCCGACCTCCTCGACCACGCCCTGGAGTTCTCCGACCGCACCCTCGACGAGGTGATGGTGCCGCGCGCCGACGCCGTCTTCGTCCGCAGGGACGCGACGGCCACGGAGGCCGTCCAGCTGATCGCCAAGCACGGACACTCGAACTACCCCGTCCTCGGCGACCACCCGGACGACATCACCGCCGTCCTGGGCGTACGCGAGCTCATGCGGCTGCCCGCCGACCGGTTCACCCGCACGACGGCCGGCGCGCTCGGCCGCGGACCGCTGCTGCTCCCCGACACCCTGCCGCTGCCCGAGGCCGTGGCACAGATGCGGGCCCACGACGACGAGTTCGCCGTCGTCCTCGACGAGCACGGGGGCGTGGCGGGCGTCGTCACCTACGAGGACATCGCCGAGGAACTCGTCGGCGACATCGCGGACGAGACCGACACCGTCAAGGAGATCGCGGTCGCCGACGGGGAGGGGTGGCTCGTCGACGCGGGCCGCCGACTGGACGAGATCGCCGAGGCGACCGGCATCGACCTGCCCGAGGAGGACGACTACGACACGGTGGCGGGGCTGATCGTCGACCGCCTCGGCCGCTTCCCGGCCATCGCGGACCGCGTCGTCGTCGAACTGTCCGACGGAGGCCGCGTCTCGATCGACGTGCAGGCCCTGGACCGCCACGTACCGGAACGGGTCCGCCTGGAACGTCTGCCGGCGACGGACCGTACGGAGAGTACGGATGGCGTGGACGGTGCGGGCGGTGTGGGTGGCACGGGCCGCGTCCACCGTACGCACCGTGTGGACCGTGCGGAGGAGCAGGCATGAGTTTCTCGATGGCGCTCTTCGTGACCGTACTGCTGCTGATCGGCAGCGGGTTCTTCGTGGCCGCCGAGTTCGCGTTGGTCGCCGCCAAGCGGCACCGGCTGGAACAGGCCGCGGCGGCCGGGCAACGCGGCGCCAGGGCCGCGCTGGCCGGAATGCGCGAGCTGTCACTGATGCTGGCGGGCGCCCAACTGGGCATCACCGTGTGCACGCTGGGCCTGGGCTCGGTGTCCAAGCCCGCGATCTCGCACGAACTCGACCCGCTGCTCCACAAGGCGGGCCTGCCCAGCGGCCTGAGCTACGGAGTGTCCTTCGCGCTCGCGATGTTCGTCGTCGTCTTCCTGCACATGGTGGTCGGCGAGATGGCCCCCAAGTCCTGGGCCATCGCGCACCCCGAGCGTTCCGCCATGCTGCTCACGCCGCCGTTCCGGGCCCTGACCCGGGCGGTGCGTCCGTTGATCGTGGGGCTGAACAAGGTGAGCAACGCGCTGGTCCGGCTCTGCCGGGTCACTCCGCGCGACGAGCTGGCCTCGGTCCACAACCGCGAGCAACTCACCCACCTCGTCGAGGAGTCGGAGCGGCTCGGGCTGATCAGCAAGGAGGACTCCGAGCTGATCACCAGCTCGCTGACCGAACCGCAGCACCCGGTCGGGGACCTCCAGATCCCGGCCGACCGGATCACCTCGGTCCCCGGCGACGCCACGATCGACGCCGTACTGGGCGTCGCCGGGGACAGTGACCGCACCCGCCTGCTGGTCCGCGACGGCGTCACGGTCCTCGGCTCGGTGCACGCCCGTGACGCTCTGGTCGCCCGCGCGCAGAGCCGGGCCGCGGTTGCCCGCGACCTGGCCCGCCCCGTCCCGGAGCTGGCACCGCACGACACGGTCGCCCACGCCGTCGAACAGCTCCGCCTGCACCGCGCCTCCCTCGCCGTCGTACGCGACGACACGGGACGGCTGACCGGCCTGGTCAGCCTGGACGACCTGCTGGCACGGCTGATGGAGCCGCGCGCGGCGTGACACGGCAGAGGCCGGGTGCCGTGGCCGTGGCCGGTCACCTCGATGACCGGCCACGGCGCTCCGGCACCCGGCCTCTTCGTCCTGCTCTCGGAACGCCTCCTCGGGCGACGCTCATGCCCTCGGGAGACGTTCACGCCCTCAGCGGGCCGTCGCGCCCCCAGGGGTGGTCGCACCAGCAAGGGCGGTCACACCCGCAAGGGCGGTCACACCTGCTCGAAGTCTCCCGCGAGCGCGGAGGCGATGCGCAGGTGCGACTCGGCCTCGTCGTGACGCCCCTGGCGCTGGAGCGTGCGCCCCAGCATCAGCCGGGCGTAGTGCTCCACCGGGTCACGCTCGACGAGCGCGCGCAACTCGGTCTCAGCACGGCGGAGTTGGGCCGAGTGGTAGTACGCGCGGGCCAGCAGCAGCCGCGGTCCGGTCTGCTCCGGCACCTCGTCCACAAGGCCGCCCAGAACGCGCGCCGCACCGGCGTAGTCCTTGGCGTCGAAGAACAGCTGCGCCCGCTCCCAGCGCTCCGCGGCCGTCCCCTGGTCGTAGTACTTCGTGTCCACTGCTGACCTCCTTCGAGTGCCAGAACCTCACCCGATGGTTGAATATTCCACCACCTCGCCCGTGGGCGTCATCCGCCGGCCAGCTCCGCGTTGGCCCGCTCCGTCACCAGGGTCAGCACGCGTCCCACCGTCGCCAGGTCCTCGGCCGGGATGCCCGCGTAGAGCCGTGCCGCGATCTCGTTCCCGGCCGTGCGGATCTCCTCGAACACCTCACGGCCGTGCTCGGTGAGGGACACCAGCGAGGCGTCCGTCTCCGTCAGCAGCTTGAGGGCCGTCATTTCCGCGACGGTCTCCTCGGCCGCCGACTCCTCGACCTTCAGTGCCCCGGTCAGCCGCCCCACGAGCCGCTCGCGCTCGACGGTGCCGCCCTGGTCCGCGACGGCTCGCAGGGCCACCGACTGGTTGAAGGTGCTTCCGATACGGACCAACGCGGCCTCCAGGGCCGCGCGGCTCGCGTAGTGGGCCAGTCCTAGGACCTGGCCGCCGACCGGGGGAGTGGGAATGCTCATGACTACTCCTCGTCAGGATGTGAATCGAGATGTGTGTCGAGAGATGCATCGATCGGCGAGTCGCTCGTCGAGTCGATCGGCGCATCGAGTGACACGTCGAGCGATACGTCGAGCAGGGTCGCCAGCTCGCGGCTGAACGCCTTCGTGCGCTCGCCGCCGAGCCCGCCGAGCGGTTCCAGGAGCTGCTCCAGCAGCCCCTGGACCACCCCGATCGCGCGCCGTGCGACCTCGCGTCCGTCCTCCGTGAGCGACAGTCGGATCGCACGTGGATCGGCGGGATCGCGCGTCCGGTCGACGACGCCGGCCGCCTCCAGGGCGCGGGCCAGCTTCGATACGTAGAGCGGTTCGAGTCCGGTGTGATCGGCGAGTTGACGCTGGCTGGGCCGTTGCCCGGCCCTGTGCATCCCGTACAGCGACGCGACCAGCGAGTACTGGGCGTGGGTCAGACCCAGCGGCGCGACCGCCCGATCGACGGCCACGCGCCACTTCGTGGACAGGCGCCAGACGAGAAAACCGGGGGTCGCGTGCTCGGATGTCGAACTCATGAGAAAAACCATACATGGCTACTATATCCATGGCTACTATCTTGCGCCGTCCCCGACCAACGCCCTACCGACCTCCGCCCGTAGCCCTAGGACCGCACCGACTCCGGCCCAAGTACCCCCGTCCGGGGGAGTCCGGAGGGGTCCGGGGGAGCCCAGGGGAGGGAGGACGGCCTGACGGACGGTCCCCGACGGGTCTAGGTTGTGGCCCATGAGCAATCTTGATCGCGAGGCAGTTCCCGCGCTGTGCGGTGGCCGCGGTTTCGTGGTGGCCGAGCCGGTGCGTGAACTCCTCAGTCCCCGTCGGGTCAAGCTCGGCGAGTCCACCGAAGTCCGCCGCCTGCTGCCCAACTTGGGCCGCCGCATGATCGGCGCGTGGTGCTTCGTCGATCACTACGGGCCCGACGACATCGCCGACGAGCCCGGTATGCAGGTCCCGCCGCACCCGCACATGGGACTCCAGACCGTCAGCTGGCTCCACGAGGGCGAGGTGCTGCACCGCGACTCCACGGGCAGCCTGCAGACGATCCGCCCGCGCGAACTGGGCCTCATGACGTCCGGAAGGGCCATCAGCCACTCCGAGGAGAGCCCCAAGTCGCACGCCCGCTTCCTGCACGGCGCGCAACTGTGGGTCGCCCTCCCCGACAGCCACCGCCACACCGACCCGCACTTCGAGCACCACGCCGAGCTGCCGCTCGTCACGGCCGCAGGCCTCAAGGCCACGCTCATCCTGGGCACCGTCGACGGCACGACCTCACCCGGCACGACCTACACCCCGATCGTCGGCGCAGACCTGTCCCTCGCGAGCGGCGCCGACGTACGACTGCCGCTGGAGCCCGACTTCGAGTACGCCGTCCTGTCCATGTCCGGCGACGCGCACGTCGACGGCGTACCGATGCTCCCGGGCTCCATGCTCTACCTCGGCTGCGGTCGCACCGAACTCCCCCTGCGCGCCGAGTCGGACGCGTCCCTCATGCTCCTGGGCGGCGAGCCGTTCGAGGAGGAGCTGGTCATGTGGTGGAACTTCATCGGCCGTTCCCAGCAGGACATCGAAGAGGGCCGCAAGGACTGGATGGAGGGCACCCGCTTCGGCGAGGTACACGGCTACGACGGCGCCCCCCTGCCCGCCCCCGAACTCCCACCGGTACCGCTGAAGCCGCGAGGCCGGGTACGTTGACCTGCGATTATGTCTCTGGGTCGGGTATCCGTGTGGCGTGGTTGGCGTCCCCCTGGGCAGGAACGGCCCGGGGGAGGGCCGCGTCTCGTGGTGATCGACTCGACTCGGGCCGGGGCGCGACGTGCGGGTGATGGCGTCTGTGACCAGATCGGATCAGACACGTGCTGCCCCTTTGCTGACTCTACTGACGAGTAGTCAGATATTCGGGTAGCGTCCGTGCGGATACTGAGTCTGGCCTTGTTGGGCTGTCCCTGTGTGCGTGAGCGGGGGAGAGGGCTGATCGCCCTATCTTGCGTCGATCCTCGCGCAGGCCCTGTCTTGTGAGGCATACGGAACGGGGTCAGTTGCGTGCCGATAGCTGTTTTGGCTTCGGAGTCGTCCGGGAGATGCGGTCGGCAGCTTTGGTGGTGCGGAGTTCGGGTCTTCTGGAGATGGCAGTCTTCTTCGGGTGTATGACGGCGGGGTGGCCGCCTATCTCGACGCCTGGAGCGAGTGCCTGCGTATCGCGGGAGCGGACTGTCGGTCCAACTCAAGGCGACTTCGTTGCGGCCCGACGGCTCCTCGAAATCCGAGACGTGTGTTCATCTGCGGATCCGGAGGTAGTTCTCATGGCGACCGTAGATGGTGACAAGGGAGAGGCGGTGCGCTGGGGCCTACAGGAAGGCGCTCAGTCCAGAGCCGCGGTCACCGCCTCGGACATCATCGCTCCCGCCTCCTGGATCCGCTGGCGCATGTTCCCGTCGTACAGCCAGGCGCAAGCCTCGATCGCTGGACAGAGTTCGGCGAGGATCAACGCCGCGCGCTTCGGTACGTGGGTGCATTCCCTCCAGGCCGTCCCGCAGCGATCGATCTCCTCCTGTAGCTGAAGGAGCGCCTGCTCATCGAACCCCTCGTTCATGCGCAGGGGGATCACGAAACGATTCGCCGCCTCTTCCAGACGACCGACCAAGTCTGCCTCCATGTGTGCCTCCGTCTCGGGCAGTTCGCAGCACGGTGGGAGGATCCTCTCGTGGCTGGTGTGATCACGGCGTCACGGCCGTCCTGGACAGGCCCGTTCACCGGGCTGAGCCCGCGCCGCTTCGGCGGGCTGGTGACCGCCCTGCGCCGCTAGGGAGCGGACACGGTCCGCCGAGGCCGGCCGTGGAGCCTGCCCCTGGAGGACCGCGTCCTGCTGGTCGCGGCGTACTGGCGCACCAACTTGACGCTGCGCCAGCTCGCGCCGCTGTTCGGAATCTCGAAGTCTGCGGCCGACCGCGTCATCAACCGAATCGCACCGCTGCTCGCACTGCGGCCGCGCCGACGGTTCCGCAAGGACACCGTGCTCATCGTGGACGGCACCCTGGTACCCACACGTGACCCTGCGGTGGCGGAGCAGTCGAAAAACTACCGGTACTCCACCAATCACCAGGTCGTCATCGACGCCGATACACGGCTGGTCGTCGCGGTTGGCCGGCCTCTACCTGGCAACCGTAACGGCTGCAAGGCATGCGAGTTGTCCGGAGCCAAGGCCGTCGTCGGCAACACCACGGTGATCGCTGACGGCGGCTACCGCGGCACTGGCCTGGTGATCCCGCATCACCGTGAACCAGGCCAGGTCGAACTCCCGGCCTGGAATGAGGAGCACAACCGCTCACACCGCAAGGTCCGCGCCCGCGTCGAACACACCTTCGCCCGCATGAGGAGCTGGAAGATCCTCCGCGACTGCCGCCTCAAGGACGACGGCGTTCACCACGCCATGCTCGGCATAGCTCGACTGCACAACCTCGCGCTCGCCGGATAGGCCGACCCAGGTGGGCACCGTCGATGCTGACCTTGCCGAGTCGGTTGATCGTTGCGGGACAGCCTTTACGTACGCGCCTGATCAGCCCATCTCGCCAAGCGGGAACCACTCGGCCCTGGTGACGCACCCACCAGCCATCGTCATGCGCCCGTGACCAGAACATCTACAAAGATCAACCCGACTTTGAAATTCGGCCTGGCAGCGGGAGAACTTCAGTTCAGGGCTGCAGAGTTGGCGTTGATGATCTTGGGTTTCAGGAGGTGAGGTGTTTGGCGATCCTCAGGAGTTCGGCTTCGTGCAGGTGCTGATCCGTGGTGCCCACGATGAATGTGTAGGTCCCGTTCGTCCATGTCACGGTGTTATTGGAGTCCGGGGTGAGCCGACCGGCCCACCCGTGGATGGACTCCGGAGTTCCTGCGGCACTCACTGTGAGATGTCCGGCGATTTGCGTGATGCTCAAAGACGCCTTCTCCTGGGCGCGGTGGTAGAAACGGGTCCAGGCGGGGGCTGAGTTCCGGCCCCACATGAAGGGTGCCAGCTGGGCATGCTGGACGGGGTCGATCCATTGCACGTCAGTTGTCGGCGCATAGCCTGGCGGGAGATATCGCGGATTTGCCAGCCGCTTCTGGTCGAAGGGGGCGATGGTCCAGCCGTTATCGGGGTCTACCAGCCGTCGTGTCCCCAGCGGTGACTGCAGCGTCGTGGTGATCTGCTCGTCGATCGTGTTGCACTGAGGCCGGAGATCGACACCGCTTTCCTTCAGTACCAGGGTGACGGAATCGCGGGATTCGCTCGCCACCAGTTCGGGCGAGTCCTGCTGGCATGGGGTCCTGCTGTTCAGGGTGGTGATGGTGCGGCCGTCACCGCTCACCAGCACCTCACCCAAGAGGCCCTCCCCACGCCTGGGGTCCTTCATGATCGATGCAGTGACGGCAAGGGCGAGAGCAGCCACTACGGCAACGGCCAACATGATGCGCAGGGTCCGCTGGTGCCTTTTCGGGTTCACGGTCGTGCTCCAAGGTGGGCGAGCCAGCTCCCTGGCTTCATTCGATGGGTCTTGCAGCCCTCGCGGCGACACCCCCCGCTTCGCATCACACGGGTTCAACGGCTCGTCCAAGGCGAAATGGAGGAGGGGACGGCTCACCAAGGTGCACTGCCTCTCACCAGGCCGTACGGGTTGCGATGAGCGTAGCCTGGCTCACCGCCACGGGACCCTCTGTCTCCCACGTGACCCAGACTGGCAACCACGCGTGACATCAATGACGGCGCCCGGAGTGCTACGGCATCGAGCTGCCACATCCACGTTATGGAGTGCTCTTCCGGCCTGGGTGAAGCCGGTGCTCAAGCCTCTGCTCAGCGGTCCGTCGATGCCTCCGGAACCGGTGACATCCCCCCGGATCTTCAACAACAGGAGGGGGAAGTCATGCCGGACCTGGAGGCCGGAAGCCCCATTGCGGAGCCACGAATTGCAGGGCCTGCGCATCCCATGCTCACCATGAGAGGCGATCTCTCAACAGCCAGTCCACCCGGTGTCCTTGATGCATCTCCCCGAATCGCGGGGGTGCGACCTGTCGGAGGGCCCTGCGCCCCACGGGGCGACGCACGGGGGCCCCGCCGACGGACCGGCTCCAGAGGAGGCCAGGCCCACGCTGCTCGTCCGCGCGCTGGTTCTCTCCACGCGGGCCGTGCTCAACTGCTCTGCGCCATCAGGTAATTGACGTGGCGGTCGGGGGGCTGCTTCACTGGTGCAGTGGCTGAGCCACTAGACCAAGAAGTCGCTGAACCAGTGGGCCACTAGACCAGTGAGCCGCTGAACCATTGACCGAAGCCTGGGAGATCCTCCGTGGCCGTCGAAAGCATTCCGCGCCGAACCGTGGTCGACCTGCTTGAAGCACGGCTGCGTGGCGACATCCTGAGCGGCACGCACGAACCCGGATCCCTGCTGCCCCCCGAGAGGGAGTTGGCCGCCGGGTACGGGGTCACCCGTACGACCTTGAAGCACGCGCTGACCCGGTTGGAGCAGGCGGGACTGCTGAGTACCCGGCACGGCATCGGCACACGCATCCGGGACTACCTGCGGGTCGGCGGCGCCGACCTGCTTCCGATGCTGGCCGCACAGGACCCCACGTGGCTGCGGGAGGTCTTCGAGGTGCGGCGGCAGATCGGCACCCTGATCGCCGGCCGCGCGGCCGACCGGCGCACGGAACGACAGGCCCGGCGGCTGGAACACCTGCTGCGTCAGGTCGCGGACGGCCCGGACGCCGACGCCGTCCAGCTCGCCGACGTGGAAGTGCATCGCGAACTGGCGCGGGCCACGGGGAACCGGGTCTATCTGCTCCTCACGAACACGCTGTTCAACGCCTACCTTCCGGTACGGGCCGCGCTGCGGGCGCCGTTCGAGGACGCGGCGCGGGCGACGGACCGGCTCGCGCCGGTGGTACGGGCCGTGGTCGACCGGGACGGCGAGGAGGCGCGGCGCGCGGCGGAGACGTATCTGGCCGGCACCGAGAAGATCATGCTCGGTTCGCTGAGCAGTTCTCGCGGGCGGCCGACCGCCGACGGTCCCCGGTAGCCGCGCTTCCCGGCGGAGACTCCGGGCCCGCCGGCTCCCGTAGAGGCGAGGCGAGGTGCGTGCGGCGAAGCGGCCCGGACTCGGAGTGGCCCCGATCATGCACGGATGCCCGTTCATCTCACGTTTCTCCGTTGTCATGCATAGGTCAATGCTGACGCCCTGGTGAACGCCCGGCGGGGTGGGACCAGGCGCGCGGCTGCGACCCCTCAGGTGCCCGAGGTAATCCGGGCCCAACACCCCTAGGACGGCCGCCCGTTCACCGTGGGCGCGGCGGCGACCAACAACACAAGGAGCATGGTGAGCAGATCAAGCAAGAGACGCGGCGTCCTCATCGGCGTGATGCTGTCCGCGGTCATCGGCGGCACCGTCCAGCCGGCGATCGCCGCGCCGGTGCGGGGCGCGGGAGACCAGGCCACGCCGTTCCGGAAGTCTCCGGTGCGGTCGACCGAGCAGGAGATCGCGCGGGCGCTGTCCGCCTCGCTGCGCGACCCGCAGTGGCGCGAGCAGGTCCGTGCGGCCGCGCTCGGCACCGAGGACGTGGACCTCCAGGCGCTGGCGGGCAGGACCGCCGCTCCGGAGGGCAAGAACCTGTTCGCTTCCGTCTCTGCCGCGGACCGTCGCATCGCGGGCCTGAAGGGCCTGCCCGCGTCGACCGGGTCGCTGCTGCGCGTTCGGCTGGGCGCGCCGTCCATGCGGTCGCACCTGAACGCCGAAGCCACCCCCTGGATCGCCGTCGCCGCGGCCGACGACCACGCCAAGACCATCACGGCGTACGACAGTCAGGGCCACACCCACGCCGTCGACACCGCGCGCGTCCCCGACCGCCCGCTGTACGTCCTGGACATCGACGTCACCAAGGCTCACCGGGCCGGCCTGGAGGTGCTGCAGAAGGCCTTCGCCGACAAGGGGCTGACCTCCCTCCCGTCGAAGCCGGCGAACAGCGCCGACGCCGCGAGCGCGGCGGGCTGGTGGGCGACCAAGGTCACGGCCGTCGAGGTGAACGACGACCAGGAGCCCTGGTTCAAGGGCGCCGCCGAGATGTTCTCGCTGGTGACCGGCTTCGGTCAGGACGGCACGGCGCGCGTCGACTCGGTGGACATGCCCTACCTGGACTACGACGGCACCGTCTACTACCCGAACCAGATCCTGGTCAACTGGTCGAACTACAAGTACAACCTGGCCGACGTCGTCATGATGGAGGACGACGACGGCACCAACTACCGTGCGCTGGCACAGGCGATCACCACGGCACTCCTCACCGTGACGGACCAGGGCGCCTACATCCCGTTGGTGAACGCGGTCCTGAGCGCGATCCCCGACAGCTGGTTCACCGACGATCCCGACTACGTGGAGTCCTGGTACACCCTCGCCCAGAATTCCTCGGGCCGACTGAACGGCGCCTCGGGCAACGGCTGGATGACCGTCGAGCCCTACTTCGTCGAGGGGTTCTAGACCTCGCACGCAAGCGCGGACCGGCCGCCGCACCTCGGTGAACGCGCCGGTCCGCGCCGAGGACACGGCCGTCGTGCCGGAGGCCGCATGCCCCCGACAGCAGCACGAATGCGGTTGAGGGAGCGGTGTGCCGGCCCTGGCCCGAGCATGACCCGGATCTTGATCGCAGCCTGTGCCAGCGATTGCGGAGGCCGGTCCCGACGAGGTGAGCTGAGGCGAAGGGACTTGGCGACAGGTCGCTTCATCACCTGCCGCAATTGGTGCGACTTACTCGCCGTCCGGCTTCAGGACCGGACACGGAACGGGGCGGGCAGGGCGTAGGGCGACGTCACGGGGTGTCTACTTCACGGCCGGTGTTCTGGTCGTGGGCCAGGGCGTGGGTGACCGCGGTGGTGCTCTCGTACAGGACCCGGTACTGGGTGAACCGGCGGTCGTAGACGCCCGCGGTGGCGGGATCGGGGCGGACCACCGATTCCGCCGGATTCCAGGCCGCGATGTCCGGTCGGCCGATCAGCCCGGCGGCGAGGAAGGCGGCACCATAGCTGGCACCGATGGTCGTGCGGGCGACGATCTGTTCGAGACCGGTGACATCGCTGACGATCTGAGGCCACAGTCCGCCCCGGGTGCCGCCGCCGACCGCCACGATCCGCCGGATGTCGGCGCCGGCCGCGAGCATCGTCTCGACGTTGTGCCGGACACCGTAGGCGGTGGCCTCCAGCGCCGCCCGCATCAGGTCGGCCCGGGTGTGACCCAGCGTCAGGCCCGCGATCACGCCCCGGGCATCGGGGTCCATGACGGGTGTCCGTTCCCCGGCGAAGTACGGCAGCATCACCAGGCCGTTCGCACCCGGGGGCGAGGCGACCGCCTCGTCGAACAGCACGCCGAGGTCGACGTCGCCGAAGAGGTGCCTGAGCCAGTCGGTGACGGCTCCGGAGGTGGCCATACCACCGGCCAGGCAACGGGTGCCGGGCAGGGCGCCGACCGTGGACCACATCGACGGGCTGGTCACGAGCCGGTCGACGGTGTTCACCAGGAACATGGTGGTGCCGTACATCAGCATCAGGTCGCCGACGCCGTGGCCGCCGACGCTGATGGCCTCGCTCCAGGCGTCGATCGTCCCCACGATGACCGGCGTCCCGGCCGGGACGCCCGCGACGGGCGTGTTCACCCGGCCGGCCTCCTCGCCCGGCCAGCGCAGCGGGGGGAGTTCGATGCCGGGTGCGATGTGCTCGGCCCACTCGGGGATCCAGCGCTGCTCGTGGATGTCGAACAGCGGGGTGCACTGGCTGGCGGAATGCAGGTCCAGCACGTAGGCGCCGGTCAGCCGGTGGGCGAGCCACGAGGCAGGCATGAAGAGGCGGCGGGCACGTGCCCACACCCTGGGCTCCCGCTCGCTGATCCAGGCGAGTTTCGGCCCGACGGCCTGGGACGACAACGCCGAACCGCACCTGCGGAAGACGGCTTCCGACCCCAACTCCCGGTTCAGCCGGGCGATCTGTTCCTCGGCGCGGGTGTCCACCCCGTACAGCACCGCCGGACGCACCGGCTCTCCCGCGTCATCGACCAGAAGAGTGCACGGGCCCATGCCGCTGACTCCGACGGCGCGGACGGTGACGTCGTCGCGATCGAGCAACTCGGCCGCGAGCGAGACGAACTCGTCCCACCACACATGTGCGTCCATCTCGACGTGCCCCGGCCGGGGACGGTCGACCACGTGACTGCGTACCGCCTCACCCAGGATGCGGCCGGCAGTGTCGACCACCACGCCCTTGGTGCTGGAGGTGCCAACGTCAACTCCGAAGACGACGTCGATCATGTACTGCCTCCCTTGGCGCCGGGTGCGCCACCGTAGGTTGTCGCTCGGTCCGGCGGGCGGCCGCGGTTCAGCCGGACGGCTGCCGGAGATGTCGTCACATCTGTACCTCGGACGAGCGCGGCGGCGTCCCTCCGGGTCTCCATGGCGGAAGCCAAATACCGGATCCGCGCAATGAGGGGTGCCACCTACTGCATCCGCTCGCGCTCTGGTGTGACATGGCCATCGGCCGATACCGCCCTGTACGCCGAAATCCGCACGCTGCTGACGTAGAGCGATGATCCGCTCGCCGTGGCCGCGTGCGGTGGTGGCCATCCGGCGTGAGCTATGACGGTCCCACATGGCACATGTCGTAGAACCTTCCAAGGGCGTCCAGTTGATCCATGACGAGGGCGTAAGTCCAGGTCAGAACCCTGCGACGCGTGAGCGTCCATGGGGCTCGTGACAGGGACAGGAACCGAGAGAACCAACGCCTGCGCTCTCGCTGGGCAACCACTCGGCGAGCCGACGGGAGGCGCACCCCTCCATTCGAAGACCCTTGTTGTTGGCCCGCCGCCGGGATAGCCTTGCGAACTTCATGGGGGCAGGGGAGGCCCCCGTGACAACGGGGGGTATCTCCTTGAACACCGCGAAGGACAAGAGACCGAGAGCGGCGGGGACCCTGAACCGGAGACGCAGGGGCGCCACCCCGATCAAGATCTTCTTCCTCGTCCTGCTGCTCAGCGGTCTCGTCGTGCTCTTCCGGATGAGCGGGAACGTGGAGCGCGTCAACACGATGTGGGTGGGCGCCGAGGTCGCCGCCGACGGCAGCATCCGCGTCACCGAGGTCATCGACTACGACTTCGGAGAGCCCGACAGCACCCGGCACGGCATCTACCGCGACCTGCCGGACCTGATGTACGACGAGGACTACGCCAAGGTCAGCGCCAGCTTGGACGGCGCCCGGGTCCCGTGGGAACTCACCACCGGGGATTACTACGAGAAGCCGAACGGCCAGCGGGAGACAGCCACTCGGATCAAGGTGGGCGACCCCGGCGGCTCGGTCACCGGCGTGCACCGGTACCGCATCCGGTACACGCTCACGGACGTTGTGAAGAAGGGCAAGATCGCCTGGGACGCTGTCGGCACCGGTTGGCGGGTCGACCGCTCGGACGTGGAGATCCACGTCGTGGCCCCGTACGAACTCACCGGCGCACGCTGTGTGCACGGCACCAACGGTTCCGAGGACGCCTGCGCCGCCCGCGGGAGCGGTTCTGGGCGGCTGGACGTCACCCTCGACAAGCTGAAGGGGCACGAGGGCGTCACCCTCTACGCCTCCCGCGGGCAGAAGCTCACCGGAGCGAAGGTGGCCCTGCCCGCGCCGCCCTCCGGAAAGGCCGTCGGCACGACCGTGGAAAGCCCGCTGCGGGTGGGTCTGCTCGCGTTCGGTTTCACGCTGGTCTGCGCCGCCGTGACGCTCTTGCTGCTGCGTTTCCTCGGCCGTGACCGGATCGTCGAGGAAGGACCCGACGGCAGGCCCGGCCGGACGCGGCGCGTCGCCCTCGACCGGCTCGCCGCCTCGCTCACGCCGTCGCCCGTGCCCCCAGCGGAATTGACCCCGGCACAGGGCGGGATCCTGCTCGATGAGCGGGTCGAGAACCACCACCAGGTGGCCTGGCTCCTCGGCGCGGCGATCGACGGACACGTCGGCATCGAGGGGACCGACCGGCATCCCACCCTCACGCGCCGCGATCCGGCCGACGCACCCGCGGACCCGCTCGCCAGGGTCGTCTTCGGCAGCATTTTCTCGGGACGCGAATCGGTCACCCTGGGCCTGCGCGACCCGCAATTCCGGTCGGCATGGGAGAGCCTCAACCGCGGGCTGACACAGTGGCAGGCCGACAGCGATCTGTGGGACGCGGCCGCCGCGCGTCGCGCCCGCATCGGACGCACGATCGGCACCGCCGCCACCCTGCTCGGCTTCGTCACGACGGCCGTCGGGGCCTGGCTCAGCGGCCACCGTAACGCGGTCGGGTGGCCGGTCCTCGTGGTGGGCCTGATCGCCGTCGGTGCCGGCTTCGCGCTGCGGCTGCGCTCCGGGGAGCTGCACACCCGCACCCCGCGCGGCACCGCCCTCTGGCTCCGGACGGAGGCGTTCCGGCGCTATCTCATGGACCCCTCCTCCCCCCAGCACGACGAGCACCCCGACGAGATACGACTGAAGCTGTACACCGCGTGGGCGGTGGCCCTGGACGTGGCCTACGCGTGGGAAGGAGCGATCGCCGACTCGACGGCCGCTCCCGTGCACCGCTCGACCCTCATGGCCGGGTTCGCCCCAGGCTTCGCCCTCGGCCTGATCACCGCCGCCTCGACGTCCAGCGCCGCCCCTCCCTCCAGCGGCAGCGGTGGCGGAGGTGGCGGCGGAGGGTCGGGTAGCGGCGGAGGCGTCGGTGGGGGTGACGGCGGCGGTGGCGGTGGGTCCTGGTGACCTCTGGTACTTGTAGGGACCTGGCGCAGGCTTCCACGCCGCCGCCGCGACGATGAGCGGCTGCCGCGGGCCCAGAGCTTGGCACTGTTCGACGCCCTGGCCCGATGTGGACGGTTCTCCAGACACTGAGATGTGTCTCACCTACTGGTGCCGTCGTTTCAGGAGCCTGTGCGCGAGGGTGGCCACATCTCAGCGCAGTTGCTCGGCGAGTCCGACGATGATGCCCTCCGGGCCGCGGAGGTAGCAGAGCAGATGGCTGTCCTCGAACCGGGCGATCTCGCCGACGAGTTCGGCGCCGTGAGGGCGCAGGCGGGCAACGGTGTCCTCGATGTCGTCGACGGCGAACATGACGCGGTGCGTGCCCAGAACGTTGTGCGGCCGGTTGCGCGGCCCGGCGCTGATCACCGCGGGGCTGCGGTACTTCGCCAGCTCGAGTCGGCTGTGACCGTCCGGGGTCCGGACCATCGCGATGTCACAGCGGACGCCGTCGAGTCCGGTGCACTGGTCGGCGAAGAGGCCCTCGACCTCCGCCCTGCCCTCCAGCTCCATACCGAGTTCCACGAAGAACGCGATGGCGGCATCCATGTCCTCGACGACGATGCCGACGTTGTCCATCCGCTGAATCGCCATGCTGGTTTCTCCTTCTTCCTCGTGCGGCTGGTGGTGGCCGCTGATGTCCCTGGGACGGAGCCGGTGTCGCGTTCTCGACATCCTCAGACCGCCGGACTCCGAAAGATCTGGATCGCGCCTCAGCACCGCCGGCTACCAGGACATGGCCGACCGCAAGTGCCTCAAAGTCCTCATCACGCCCTGACCCCAGGGATCCGCTCCGGAGGTCACGAGCCCGAACCGGGCGCCGTCTCTCGAAGCAGCTGCGGTGAGCTTCTTCGAGGCGGCCCGGCGGACCTCCAGCGGCCGTGCGCGTCAGATGGCGGCGCAAGGTCAGGGATGCGTTCTGGGTTGAAATGGCCGACCGGTGGCGTCCGCGCATGGGAGGACGAGGCAGGATCTGATTCGGTGAACCGGTCCACGAGGGATTGTCGGCCCGCTCCGTGCTAGCGCGTGGGAGGCCGCTGCGGGGAGCGGAGTATGAGCAGGGTGATCTCGCTGGGGGCGAAGACACGGAACGGCGGGCCCCAGAAGCCGGTGCCGCGGCTGGTGTAGAGGAGGGTGCGGGTGCCGTGGCGGCTGAGGCCGGCGAGGACGGGCTGGTCGATGCGGACGAGGTGGTGGAAGGGCCAGATCTGGCCGCCGTGGGTGTGGCCCGAGAGTTGGAGGTCGACGCCGCCTGCTGCGGCCCGGTCGATGAACTTGGGCTGGTGGGCCAAGAGCAGGACGGGCAGGTCGGGGTCGGTGCCGTTCAGGGCTCCGGCGAGGTGGGCGCGGTGGCCGGCCAGGCCGGAGGATTCGGCGGTGACGTCATCCACGCCGGCAACCACAAGGGTGTCGCCGCCGCGTTCGATCAGCAGATGACGGTTGCGCAGCGGCTCCCAACCCAGCTCGTCCATCAGGTCGACCCAGCCCTGGGCCTCGCTGTAGTACTCGTGGTTGCCGGTGACGTAGACCCGGGCCCGGGTGGCTCGCACGGTGCCGAGCGGGGCGGCCTGGGTGCGGCGGCGTTCGGCCGTGCCGTCCGCGATGTCGCCGGTGTGGCAGACCAGGTCGGCCTCCAGGGTGTTGACCTTCGCGCAGACCTGCGCAGACCAGCGGGCGCGGTCGAGCGGGCCGTAGTGGGTGTCGGTGATGAGGACGACGCGGGTGCCGTCCAATCCGGCTCCCAGGCGTGGGAGTTGTACGTCGAGCCGACGCACCCGTGGTACCCGGCGGGCCTCGGCGTACCCCCAGGCGAGCAGCACGGCGGATACGCCGAGGACCGCCCAAGTGACGATCCGGGCCCGGTTTTGACCGTCGCCTACGCCGACCACGGTCAGGGCGAGGCGCAGCAGGACGCCGAGCAGGACGGACCAGGTGAACAGTACCCAGCTGGCTCCAAGGAGGGTGTCCCCGACGATCGCCGCCCAATCCTGCTGCCGTCGGCCGTGGCCGCGCACCATCGCGAGCGGCATAGCGATCAGACCGAGGACGAACAGGGCGGTGCCGCCCAGCGCCACGGGGAGCGGCCAGTGCTGGCCGGCGTGCAGCAGCACCCAGCAGGGCACGGTCCACAGCAGGACGGGGGCGATCAAAGGGATGAAGCGCATCAGGCGGCGCAGTCGGCTCTGCTGGGGCGCATGCGCCGCACCGTCCGCGGATTGGGCCTCGCTGGTGGCGGTCACGCTTCCCCTCCTCAAGTAACCAGACTGCCGACGCGCGCACTGTATCCGGTCGTCCTGGGGGACGTCTTGCCGATCGTTGATGCCCATTTCGTCGGCAACGTGCGCGACGGGACGACCGGCCAGGACCCGATCGATCAGGAGTCGTTGGCCGAGCACCTCAGTCGGGTAAGGAAGTTGAGAGCCGTGAGGCGGACCGGGGTGGTTGGGGACCGGCTCCTACGGGGCGTCCCCGTCGCGCTATCTGCTGACCCAGGGCATAGACGTGTTTGACGTGAACCGGATGGACCGGGCAGATCGCCGTCGGCGCGGCACATCGGATCCGCCCGATGCCCAGAACGCGGCGCGAGCCGTATTGAGCGAGCGGGCCCGCGCCCGGGCCGAAACGGGCGACGGGCCGGTGCGGTGATCGTCTGGCCCGGCTCGTGGAGTGTCATGCCCCGCAGCTGCTGGATGTGGTGGGGATCGGTCCGGATACGGTCGTCGCCCTGCTGATCGCGGTGGGGGACAACCCGGAACGGATGGGTAGTGAGGCGTCGTTTGCAGCTTTGTGCGGGGTCAGTCCCGTCGAGCGCTCCTCGGGACGCCGACAGTTCCGTCGCCTCAACCGCGGCGACGACCGGCAGGCCCATGCTGCGCCGCATCCTGCATCGCAGCGTGTTCATCCGCCTGCGGGTCGACCCGCGCACTCAGGACTACTACGAGCGCCGCATCAAGGAGGACAAGACCCGGCGCGAAATCGTCCGTTGCCTCAAACGCCATGCGGCCCGCGAGGTCTTCCAACTGGTCAAACAGCTACGGGAACGGCGCGCCTAGCTCAGCCAGTGCCCTGACCGGAAACGATCACCGGTGGCGTGACGGCCGGGTGTCTACAGCGGTGGATGTGGCGCAGGTCAACATCAAGGTCGTGCCACGGCCTGTCAGTTGCCTGGTCTAGGGTCGCCCGCATGGCTGAGCCCTCCTTTCTGACTGCCGTCCGCGAGTCGTACGACACGGTCGCCGCCGATTACGTCGAGCGCGTCCCGCCTCCAGCCGAGATGGACCCGCTGTCACGCGCGATGCTGGCGGGGTTTGCCGAACTGGTGCGGACGGCTGGTCTGGGGCCGGTCGCGGACCTGGGGTGCGGCCCCGGACGCGTGACGGCGCACCTGGCCGGGCTGGGGGTGTCCGTCCTCGGCGTCGATCTGTCGTCGAGGATGATCGGGCTGGCCCGGCACGCCTATCCGAACCTGCGGTTCACTGAGGGCTCGATGACCGCGCTGAAGATGAGGGACGACGAGCTCGGCGGCATCCTGGCCTGGTACTCCACCCATCACACGCCCCCGCAGTGGCTGCCGACGGTGTTCGCCGAGTTCCACCGCACGCTCGCGCCCGGCGGCTACCTGCTCTGGGGAGACTATGTCGGCGATGAGCGGCTGCGGCCGACCCACGGCTATGGCCGTCCGGTGTCCTACGAGTCGTACCTCCTGCCCCTGGACCGCATGGTCGACCTGCTGGATCAGGCCGGACTCGTCGTCACCGCGAGACTGGAACAGGAGCCCGGCGCACGGGTGAACAGACCGCACGCCTGCCTCCTGGCCCGCAAGCCCGAAACGCCCTGACGGGGCTCGTTCCCGGCGCTGCGCGGCCAGGACGCCGGGATGGCGTGCGTTCCGGTCGCGCCAGTGCAAGTAGTGATGCGGCTCCGACCGTGGTTCATTGATTCAGGCCTGCAACCATCACGTACGAGCAGGCTGTCCAGCCTGGTAGCAGTCCCGTCGCTGGCTGCCGTCTCCATTTTGGCCCTCACCTCTCCGGCGCACGCAGATCCGATCACGCAGACGTTCAGCTGGAGCCTCCGTCGTGAGTGCTGGCTCCCGGTCGATCTCCGCCGGCCGCGGAGGCGCCGCGGCCCTGCAGTCCTGCCGCCTGGGCCGCCGCCGACGACCAGGCCTTCGACGGGGCCTGGATCAACGAGGCTGTCGTGGACCTCGGTTCCCAGTGAGGCCAGTACGAATACGTCACCACTATCGGTTTCGGAGCCTGACCCGCAGGTCCGCGGGCCCGCCTGCCGGACGGGTGAAGGATTCGGGGCGGTTCCGCATTCCCGCGTCGAAGGATAAGAAACCCACAGACTTCGGGTGCATGGCGGGGTGTTGCCGGGGCACTCGCTGCTGCGGAGGTTGATAACTATGGTTCCCCTGCTTCTCGTTCTTCTGCTGGCGCTGGTTCTCTTCGGTGCGGGTTTCGCGCTGAAGGCTCTGTGGATCGTGG
>LRTP01000260.1 GCA_001550305.1 Streptomyces diastatochromogenes | reverse complement strand
CGCCCCGCCGGCGGCCGGCCCAGGCGAACCGCTCGCCGGACCGGACCGGGGCGACGTACTACGGTACGACCCGGGGCAGAACCACACCGTGGTGGGCGACACCGACGCGACGACCGGGCCCCGCGTCCACATCGGTGGGCACGGTCCGCACACACTGACCGTCGCACTGCGCGCCCGCCGTCCCTCGCCCGTCGTCTGACCCGACCAACCACGCCATGGCCACCTCCGGCATGAAGGGCTGATCCACCCGTGCACCTCCTCCGCCAGCTCGGCCCGCTGCACAACCTGCCGGACACGCCCGAGGCGTACGACGCGGTCCTCGCCGACGTGGTGGAGCAGGCCCTGGCCCGCCTCACGCCCGAGGGCAATCTCGAACACCCCGACTGTGTGGACGACATCGGCGACACCTCCCTCGGCGTCACCTCCCTGCTGGCGCTCGCCTGGCAGCGCAGGAGGGACCCGCGCCTGCCGGAGGCCGTCGGCCGCGGCCTGCGCTTCCATCTGCGGGAGCGGGTCTTCACCGAGGACAACCCCGGCTACCCGAACCTGAGGAGGCGCGGCTCCGGACTGCCGTACGCCCGCTACGTACTGGAGGACGGCGCCCACCCCATCGGTGACTGGCCGAGCACGGTGTGGGCCTTGCTCCAAGCGGTCAACATCCTGGGCACGGCCGACCCGATCGTCCCCGACGAGGACCGCCGCGAACTGGTCGAGCTGGCGCACGGCTACTGGCTGTGGCTGACCGAAGCGACCTTCTTCAACCCGCAGGAGGCCGGCAACCAGGCCATCGGCTGCGTCGTCGGTGGGCTGATGCTCGCAGGCCATCTCCCCACGGAGGAAGGGGAGTCGGTCCGCGCGCGGGCGATGAGTCTGTACGCCGACGAGATCCGCGCCCGCCGCGTCCGCGACCGGGGTGCCCTGCTGCCCCCGGAGCACGGCGGCGCGTACGACAACAACTACGGGCCGATCTCCCTCTCCTTCCTCGCCCAGG
This sequence comes from Streptomyces diastatochromogenes, assembly GCA_001550305.1. Taxonomy (GTDB): domain Bacteria; phylum Actinomycetota; class Actinomycetes; order Streptomycetales; family Streptomycetaceae; genus Streptomyces; species Streptomyces mirabilis_D. The sequence goes on along the minus strand of LRTP01000260.1, from coordinate 19,730 downwards.
CCCACAAGGTCAGCGGGGAGCCGGTCTTCGCCGAGGACGGGGACGCACTCGCCCGGTATCTCGACGCTCGTCTGACGGTGGGCGGCTTCGACATCGGCGGCCCCCGCTACAGCGAACAGCACTCCGGCTTCGAGGCCGTGCTCGGCCTGCGCCACTTCGGCCGCCGGATCGGCGCCGACCTCGGCCGCTACCGGGGCGACACCCGCTGGGGCCGACATGCGGTCGGGCCGGACGGCGCGATCGACGGCCACTTCGCGTTCATGCTGGTCTGGCAGATCCAGGACGCCACGCGCTGGCAGCGGACGCCGTCGAGGAACCCCGCACGGCATCAACTGCGCGCGGGCACGGTCTCGGTGGCCTTCGACCAGCGGATGACCCCTTCACTGGTCGAGGCGGCGGGCACGTACTACCTGCCCGCCGCGGTCAACCGCCAGCACGGCTTCGGCCCGGTCGTCGACGGCTTCCTGCTCAGCCGCCCCATGGGCGAGGTACGGGTGCGCGACCTCGAGAGCGACGGCCTCAGCGCCAAGCTCGTCACCAAGCCGGTCGTCGGCCGCGACCACGTGCTGCGCCACGTCCGGTCGTTGTACGTCACCGACGGCGCGAGCCTGTGGACCGCGGTCGCCGTCGAACGCCTCGACGGGACGCCGTACCTGCTCGCCGGACTGCCGTACGCCACCGACGACGGGGACCGGGTGCGCAGGACCGCCGAGGCCGCCGTGACCTCGGCCGGCCCGCTCAGGCTGACACATCCACAAGCGGACGGCGTGGACCACTTCGACGCCCGCTCCGAGACGACCCAGGAGCTGGCGGCGTTCGCCCTGGCCGCGGACCCGCGCGGCTACGGCAACCCGGACGAGGGCTGGCGCCACCTCGTCACCTCCACGGCACTCGAAGCCGCACCGGCTCCCGGCGCCCCGCAGGACCTGCACGTCTTCGTCGTGCGCTACGGCTCGCCGGGCCCTCTCGCCCCCACCTTCGCAGACACACCGGCGGGCCTGACGATCCGCACCGAGGCGTTCACCGCGCTGATCGGGAATCCCGCGGGTGACGACCGAGGGGAACCCGCGCTGGAGCTGCGGCGGCGGTGACCTCCGCGCCGACCACCAGGTCGGCACGGTCCCGCGTCGCGGCGACCAGGTCGGCGTTGCGCTGGTCCGTGCCGAGCACCCAGGCCACCGCCGTGTCGTGGTCCTTGCCGAACTCCTCGTGGCGGGCGACGAGACGACGCAGGCGCTCCTCCTCGTCGAGCTCGCAGAACCACACCTCGTCGAGCCGTGACCGTACGCGCGCCCACGCCCCGTCCCCCAGCAGGAGGTAGTTGCCCTCGGTGATGATCAGGCGGGCGCTGCGGAAGACCGGGACGGCGCCCGCGACCGGCTGCTCCAAGGTCCGCTCGAAGCCCGGCGCGTAGACGATGTCGTCCTCCTCCTCGTCACGCAGCCTGCCCAACAGCGCCGCATACCCCGCCGCGTCGAAGGTGTCCGGAGCGCCCTTGCGGTCCCGGCGGCCCAGCCGGTCCAGCTCGACGTCCGCGAGATGGAACCCGTCCATCGGCACATGCGCGACCCGGCCGGGCGCGTCGCCGTTCAGCTCCCTGACCAGGCGCTCGGCCAGCGTCGTCTTGCCCGCGCCAGGGCTTCCCGTGATCCCGAGAATCGCACGCCGACCGGGGCGCACCAGCGCCGCGGCCCGCTCCACGAGGTCGTCGAAGGTCATGAGCGGGGCCTGCGCACGACGGCCGTCCCGCCCACCGGGTCGATCAACTGCTCGAAGCCGGTCGCGGATATCTGGCCCTGGCGCACGCCGTTCCGCCACGGCAGAAGGCCGGCCCGTCCGGCGCGCGGCAACAGCTGGTCCGCGAAGGCCGCTAGAGTCAGCAGGATGACCAGTCCCGGCAGGGTCATGAAGACGGCGAATCCCATGCCACCAGTATCAGGGGGCGGGAGTGGGATTCGGCCAGGCTCCGGCGACCCGGGGTCAGGGACCGGTCATTCCGCCTATGCTCATCAAGCTGTTGAATATTGGTCAATAGCGGGCGCCGCAGCCGCCGTCCACGGGGAGAACGTCATGTCGCAGCAACGCCCTACGCTCGCCCCCCACAGCTACCGGGCGTATTTCGACCACCTGCTCGCCTGCCAGAAGTGCAGCGAGCCACCGAGGCGATGCGGCGACGGCAGCGCCCTGTACCGGACCTACCGGTCCGACCTGAAGAAGTCATGAGCCCGGCCCAGGTCCTGTCCGGCGGAGGGGTGCGGCCGGACGGGTGGGTCCGGCCGCACCTTCGCGCGTCAGTCACGGGCGATACCCGGCGCGATGTCCTCGTGGCGCTCCACGGTGGTCGCCGAGGAGGTCGCGCTGCGCAGCTTCGCGGTCGTCGGCTTGCCGCAGAACGCGGATTCCAGCGTGCGGGCCATCGTGTTCAGCACGTTCACGTTGTTCGAGGTGTTGGCGAGCGCGGTGACGCTGCGCTTGCCGTCCTTCGAGGCGAAGGCGTACGTGTAGTAGCCCTGCACGGTGCCCGTGTGGCCGTACACCGAGATACCGCAGGACAGGTCACGGCGGCGCAGGCCGAGGCCGTACCCCTGGGTGCTGTTGACCGTCGTCCATTGCTGCATCTGCGCGAGCTGCGCGGCGGACATGAGCTGCCCGCTCATCAACGCGGAGAAGAACGTGTCCAGGTCCTGCGTGCTGGAGATGACCGCGCCCGCGCTCTGCGCCCACGACACCGTCTGCTCGGTGGAGTCGACCAGGGCCCCACCGGCCTCGTCCGGCGTGAGGTAGCCGTTGGCGTGGGTGCCCGGGATGACGGTGTCGGGGTGCACGTAGAAGGTGTCGGTCAGGTTCAGCGGCGTGAAGATGCGGTTCTGGTACTCCGTGGCCACGGAGTGGCCGGTGAGCTTCTCGATGAGCATGCCCGCGACGACGAAGTTCGTGTTGGAGTATGAATAGGCCGCGCCCGGTGCGTTGGTGACCCCGTGCTTGAGGGACAGGGTGACCAGGTCCTGGTAGCTGAAGACCTTGTTGCGGACGGACTCGAAGCCCGGGACCGTCTGCGCGAACATGTCGTTGGTGTAGTCGTACAGCCCACTGCGGTGGCTCATCACCTGACGCACGGTGATCCGGTCGTCGGGCAGCAGCCCGGGCAGATAGGTGTTCACCGAAGCGTCCAGGTCGAGCTTGCCCTCGTCCACCAGTTGCAGCAGGACCACGGCGGAGAAGCTCTTGGTGACGCTGCCGACGCGGAACCGGTCGGTCGTGGTGATCGCACGCCCGGTGGCCCGGTCGGCGACTCCCTCCGACAACTGGTGGATCGTGCCGTTGTCGTCGACCCGCACCATCGCACCGGGGGCTCCCTGGGAAAGGGCCGTGTGCAGCACCGCCTGCAGACCGGCGTCGTCGGGTGCCGGCAGATCCGCGGCCGCGGCGGTGCCGGCCTGTGCGGGGACTGCGAGGAGGGCCAACAGCACCGCGCCCAGCGCCGTACCTCTGCCCACCGTTCCTGAGACCATCTGATTCTTCTCCCGAGTTCCCTCTGTGTACCGCGCCGCGGATGCGAACGCCGGCACCATCTCTACGCGCAGGAGGGGCAGATGGGTTGCATGTCACGCGAAGGAAAGCGGAAAAGATCCTTCAGCGGCCGAAAAGCTGCGTCCAGTACGTGCCCGCCGAGCCGCCGCCCGCAAAGCCGATGCCTATGTGGGTGAAATCGGGCTTGAGGATGTTGGCGCGGTGGCCCGGGCTGTTCATCCAGCCGCGGACGACCTCGGCGGGGGAGCGCTGGCCGCAGGCGATGTTCTCCCCGATGGTGCGGCGCTCGGAGCCCGCGACGGCGGCCCGGTCCCACGGCTGGCTGCCGTCGGGGGAGGTGTGGGAGTAGAAGGCGCGGGCGACCATGTCGTCGCTGTGCGCCTGAGCCGCGGTGGTGAGCAGGGTGTCGACGGCGAGCGGCGCCAAGCCCTCCGCGGTCCGCTCGGCATTGGTCAGCGCGACCACCTCACCCGCCGTCCGCCGCAGGCCGGCGTGGCTGAAGGGCCTGGCCCACAGCGCCGTCCAGTACATGTCGCCGGAGCGTCGGCCGGGGACGTACGCGAGCCCCGCCTGGCTGTACGCCGGGTTGTACAGCGTGTCGCGGGACTGCTCGGTGGTGAGGCAGTACTCCACGAACTCGCCCGGGGTGCGGGGGCCGGAGACGAGGTGCTCGCCGACGGTCAGATACGCGTATCCGGCGGATGTGATGCGCTGGTAGACGGAGATCCCCCGGGTGCTCTCTGAGCTGAGGAGTCCGCGTGCCGCCATGTCGGAGGCGTGGGCCCGGGCCGCGGTCGCGAGCCGCGCGTCGAGGGAGACGGGTGGGGAACCGGCCGCACGGCGCACCGAGTTGACCAGGTCGAGGAAGCCGTCCGGGTCGGCAGCCGCCACCGGTGTCGGATCGTCCCCGGTGGCGTCCTCGGTGACCTCGACCCCGAAGTCCCGCGCGATGCCGGCCAGTCCGTCCGCGTATCCCTGGCCCAGTGCGCGCAGCTTCCACGCCGTGCCGCGTCGGTAGATCTCGGCGAGCAGCAGCACGGTCTCCCGCTGTGGGCGCGGGGGTGTGAACCGGGCGAGGGTGTGACCGCCCGGACCGCTGACGTGCAGGGTGGGAGCGGGCAGCCGGCCGAGTGGCGTACCGGGATCGGCCGGACTGACGACCACGGTGACGCGGCTCGCGCCGGACCGCAGGCGCGGCGGGTCGATGGTGAGGTGCTCCCCGGTGAGCCGGGCGCCCGGTGCCGTCGGCTGGTTGTAGAACACGAAGTCGGCGTCGCCGCGCACCTTGCCGCTGTCGTCGGTGATGAGTGCGGAGACGTCGAAGGGACCCGGCACCCGGATCGTCAGGGTGCCGCCCGGCAGGGGCACATTGCCCCCGGGAACCAACTCGCTCATCGTGCCGCCCGTAGAAGTGACGGTCCTCGCGGACCACCGACACGGGCGCACCCGCTTCCCGCCCGTTCACCCCGTCAACGTCCCGTTCGCTCCCGAGGGTTCCCGCGCTCCGCGGCACCGCGTGCGTCGATCGCCTCGGGCGGGCGCAACGACCGCAGCGCGAGCAGGAGTACGCCGATGTCGTCCAGGTAGATCGGGTCGGGCAGCAGGTCGGTCGGCAGCAGGAGATAGGCGACCGCACCCCAGAAGACCCAGCGGGACCCGGTCGGAAGCCCGGCGCGCCTGAGGTCACGGCGGGTGCGCACGAGCCGTACCAGGACCGCGATCGCCACCCCGAGCGCGGCGGCACCCAGGATCGCGACGATGAGGACCACCGTCCATGTCGTGGAGTCCATGAGTTCCGTCCAGAGCTCTCGTAGGGCAGTTCCTCCCCTTCGTGTTCCCGCTCGCCCGGTTCGTACCGCCCCCGAAACACCGGCCGATTCAGGCCGAGCCGGCGGCGACGCAGAACTCGTTGCCCTCGGGGTCGGCCATCACCACGTGGTGCCCGTCGAACTCCTCCAGGACGGAGCCGCCCGCCTTCACGAGCCGCTCGGACTCCGCCCTGATCCGCGCCCACCGCTCTTCGGGACCGCCGTGTCCCGGCACGCGGACGTCGATGTGGAGGCGGTTCTTCGCCGCCTTCGGCTCGGGAACCTTGAGGATGGACAGGCGGGGGCCGACGCCGTCGGGATCGCAGAGCCACGCGCCGTCGTCCGCGGAGTCGTCCTCCGGAAGGTCGAACTGCGCGAGCCACTCCTCGCGGGTGGTGAAGGGAGCGGGCGGAGGCTCGTCGATGTACCCGAGTGCCGTCTTCCAGAACTCGGCGAGGAGATTCGCGTCCGCGCAGTCAAGGGTCAGATCGATTCTGGCTGCCATGACAGGACCGTACTGCGCACCTCTGACAATCCGGCCGTACGGCTCTTACCGACCCTCGGGAACGTCACGTCGGCAGAGAACGAAGTCGTCGAAGACGTGCCGTCCGGGGCGGTCGCCGACGGTGTCGATCGCCGCGCGGATGTCGTGCAGTTGGCCCGTCGTCATCTGCAGGGGCGGCTCGTCGGGCTGGTAGGTGGTGCGGACGGGATAGTCCACACCCGGTTGCCGGGACATCTCGATGTGGCAGCCGAGCACGTGCGTGACCGGCCGTTCGGCACAGAAGTCGATCAGGCGGTCGACGGTGCGGGTGAACGCGGCCCAGTCCTCGACGTACAGACGGCCGGGATAGACCGTGTCACCGGTGAGGAGGAAGCCGGTCCAGGGGTCGAAGTACGTCACCGCGGCCGCGTAGTGGCCCGGCGTGGCCAGGCATTCCAGGACCCGGCCCCCGAGATCGACGCGGGCGACTCCTTCGGGGTCGCCGTCGAAGCCGAAGAACGGCCAGGCCTCGTCGAGGGCCGCGTCGACGACCGTGGTGCCGGGACGGCCGGCGAACTGTCCGTCACCCGCGACATGGTCGCCGTGCGGGTGGGTGTGCAGCACCAACAGCTCGTAGCCCTCCCGGGGACGGGCGGTCAGCCAGGTCTCCATCAGCTCGTCCACCACCCGGCGCAGAGGGAACCAGTCGGCCGAGGCCGTGGCACCGGTGTCGATCAGCACGGCCCGTGTCTCGCCGAACAGCAGGAAAAGGAACGGCGCCTCGTAGTCGACGGCCATGTTCTGCCGCAGGATCACCGTGTGCGCGTCGTGGGCGTGGACCTGGATGTCGGGATCGGTGTTGTGCTTGGCCGACGGCGATCCGTGGATCCACCGCACGTCCAGCGCCCGTGCGCCCGCGGCCTTCTCCGCTGCTTCAGTGGTCTGTTCGGTCCTCGGCCTCTGGGTGTCCACGACGTCTCCCGGTGATGATCCCGCCGGGACCACCACCTGGACCCGGGACCTCAGTTTCGCCCGGCGTTGTGGTCGACGAGTGCCTGGGTCACCGCTCGGACGCTCCGGGCGATGTGATTGAGCTGCAGCACTTCGGCGGCGTACATCTTGATGGTGTGCTCGATGACCGATTCGTGCAGGCCGAGAGCGGGGAGTTCGGCCCGGGCGGTCTGCAGGGCGGTCCGGGCGACCCGGATCTCGTGCTGCACCTGGATCTGGGCGTGACGGGCGAGCAGCACGGGGTGCTTCCTGAGCACCGGGTAGCTCGCGTAGCGGGACGGCACCAGATCGCGCAGCCACTTGGTCGCGGAGCGCTCCCAGTCGAAGCTGCCGGGGGTCTTGACCTGGCACGGCCAGTCCGAGGTCATCGGTGAGTACGTCGTCAGGGCCATGTTCATCGCTTCCGGGTTACGTCGGCGGCAAGGGTCAGCGGGTTATGGGGCGGCCCCGGTCTAGGGGATGGCCGGGGCCGCCACCACGGGCACCCACTCACGCGGGGCCCGTCCGAACATCCGGGGCCCCATGCGGGTAGGAGCGGACGGCCCCGGATGGCCGTAGGACGTGACCCGGAGGCCTCCTGGTCTCATCCGCGAGAAGTATTTATATATACCGCCGGATGCGCAAGGACATGAAAAAATTCATCCGCGATATGGGCGAATGATCCCGCGATGCCGTAGTGGCGGGGGGTGCGCGGGAGGGAAGCCGTGCGGGGGTCAGTCCTTGAGGAAGAACTGGTGCTGCTCCGCGATCTGCTCGTACTCCTCAAGCCGCGCCTGCGTCCGCTCCGGATCGGCGTCGGACATGGCTTGGAGGAGCGCCGCCGACATCATGACGGGCGCGGCGTAGGAGTCGAAGACGAGGCGGGCCCCGGTGCCCACGGTGAAGGTGGCGTCCGCCTCGTCCGCGAGCGGTCCGAGCGCCAGGTCGGTGATCAGGGCGACCTTCAGCCCCGCGCTGCGCGCGACCCGCACCGCGGTCAGCGTCTCCTGGGCGTGCCGGGGCATTCCGAAGGCGAGCAGCCAGGTGCCGCCCGCCTCGCGCGACTGGAGCAGCGCGTCGTAGGCGACGCTCCCGCCGCGCGTCACCAGCCGCACATCGGGGTGGATGCGGCGGGCGGCGTAGGCGAAGTACTCGGCCAGCGACACCGAGATGCGCAGGCCGAGAACGGTGAGCGGGGTCGACCGCGACAGCGCGCGGCCGATGGCGATCACCTGGTCCGGATCGGCGAAGTCGCGGCGCAGGTTCTCCAGGTTCTCGATCTCGGCGTCCACCGCCAACTGCAGCTCGTTGCCGTGGTCCTCCGCGGGCGCGCCCGGGGCGCTGGAGAGTGTGCTGAGCGCGATGGCCTGCAGTTTCTCCCGCAGCGCGGGGTAGCCGCTGAAGCCGACCGCCGCGGCGAAGCGGGTCACCGAAGGCTGGCTGACCCCGACGCGCTCGGCGAGATCGGTGATCGACAGGAACGCCGCCTCGGTGATGTGCTCGATCAGGTACTGGGCGATGCGGCGCTGTCCGGGCGAGAGCCGGGGGCCGTCGAACAACTCCCTGAGCTGGGACGTGGGTGCCGCGCCCACCTCCGGAGCCGTTTTCCCCGAGGTGATCGCAGATGCCTGAGCGCGTGCCTGCTGCGGCGATGGCACCGATGTGCCTCCTTCGTGTCCCACGAGAACTCAACATAGCTCACGGACCGTGCTGACCAGGGCATGGATGACCACACGCCGTAGCTCGGCGGGCGTGGAACGTGAGGTCGGGAGCCCGGTGGGCGACATGGCCCGGTGTGAGCGGGAGGCCGTACGGCCTGGGTTCTGCTCCATGAAGATCGCATCAGGATGTGAACCTGGTCTGATTCACGACAAGTTGACGACGGGCCATGGACAGCGACTGAGACGGGTGTTGAGGATGGGAGTCCCCATCCGTAGGAGTTGTTCATATGCGTAGACGACGCCTGCTGACCGGTGGAGCCGCCCTCGCGGCCGCCGCCTCGCTCCAACCCGCCCTGACGGACACCGCGCAAGCCGCTTCGCCCGCCACGCCGCTACCCTCCGGAGCCGCGGTCGTCACCGTCCTGCGGCGCGTGGCCGACCAGTGGATCGGCGCGCACACGGACCCCGGCGACAACGGCTGGGCCAACGCCACCTTCTTCAGCGGACTGCTCGCTCTCCAGCGCCTGACCGGCAGCCCCCGCTATCTGGCGTACGCCAGGAACTGGGCCGAGAAGCACGCGTACGGCCTCAACGGCGGAGTCACCACGCGCCATGCCGACAATCACAACGCCGGGCAGGCCTACCTCGACCTGTACGAGATCGAGCCGGAGGAGAGCAAGATCTCCGCCATCGAGGAGTCGCTCCACCGCATGGTCTACACCGACCAGCCGGACAAGAACGACGACTGGTGGTGGGACGACGCCCTGCACATGGCGATGCCTCCGTTCGCCAGGATCGGCGTGCTCCGCGGCGACCCGCGGTACTGGCAGAAGCTGTACGCCCTCTACGACCACACCAAACGTCTGGAGGGCGGACCCGGCCTGTACGACGCCGGCACGGGGCTCTGGTATCGGGACAAGCGGTTCCTCCCTGGGGTCCCCGGCGGGATCCTCTCGCCCGCGGGCAAGCCGGTCGTCTGGTCGCGCGGCAACGGCTGGGTGGCGGGCGGACACGCCAAGACGCTCAAGGCGCTGCCACCCGCCGAGCGGCACACCGGTGAGTACCGCGACACCCTTGTAGGTCTGGTGACGGCCGTCGCCGGGATCCAGCGCACCGACGGGTTCTGGAACGTCAACCTCGCCGACGCCACCCATCTGCCGGGCCCCGAGACGAGCGGCACCTCCTTCTTCCTCTACGGCACCTCCTACGCGATCCGGGCCGGCCTCGTCGACCGGCGTACCCACCTCCCGGTCGTGGCCCGTGCCTGGAACGGCCTCGTCGGCACGGCCGTGCACCCCGACGGCTTCCTCGGCTACGTCCAGAACGTCGGCGACCGCCCCGAATCCAGCCAGCCCGTCACCTACGACAGCACCGCGAACTTCGGCGTGGGCGCCTTCCTGCTCGCCGGCACCGAACTCGCCCGCCTGGTCGGGCCCTGACGTGACACACCGGTGCCCCCGCCATGCGCGGCGGGGGCACCGGCCTGTCGCTGTCAGGGCTGCGCGGTGAGCGTGAAGCTCTGTGCCGCGGAGCCGTCGCAGGTGCGCTGGGTGAGCTGGACGCTGTTCGTCGAGGCGCTCGCCGCGGTCAGGCACTTGCCGCTGTGGCGGGCCGTGAAGTGGTAGCGCCCGGTGCTCTCCTTCACCGGCAGCCACTGCTGGTTCTGTCCACCCGAGTAACTCCACAACTGGAGCGGCGCGCTGTCGGCCGTCGAGACACCGGTCACGTCGATGACCTGCTGTGGATTGACACGGATGGCGGCCTGCCGGTACCCGCTGTCGGTCGAGCGGAACTGGAACTGCTGGGCCTGGGTGCCGTTGCAGGCGTACTGCTGGATCACGGTCCCGTTCGCCGTGGCGGCCGAACGGGCGTCCACACAGGTGCCGTTGCCGGCATTCGTCAGCGAGTACCAGGCGGTCTCGGAGGGGGAGTCGGCCGGGGGCGTGCCGGTGTCGGCCCCTCCCAGCCACTTCAGGCCGTCCAGCAGGAACTGATTCTGTGTCGCGCTCGCGAACGTCGACGACAGTCGCGTGTTGGTCGTGTAGTTCATCGCGTTGTGGCCGAAGTTCGCGTACAGCATCTTGTACTGCGTGTTGGTCCACAGGATCGGGTAATAGCCGCTGTACCAGGACTGGTTGGGATCCGTTCCCACCGGGAAGCTGCTGGGGTCGATCGAGGCCAGGATCTTGATGTTCGGGTTCTGCCGCAGATCGTTGGACCAGCTGTACCACTCGCTGACCGACGAGGTGAACGTGGCCGGCAGGTTCTTGGTGGCCGCGTGCGTCCGGTCCTCCACCTTCAGGGTCACCGATGTCGGACCCCAGGTGTTGGACACGAAGTTGCCCGAGCCCAGGAACGTGTTGTGGTACCAGGACCAGCTCGCCGCGTCCGTCGTGAAGGCGGAGACGTGGAAGCCCATGAAGCCGCCGCCGCCCCTCATGTACGCCTCGAACCCGGTGCGTTGGGCGGCGGTCTGCGGCAAGTCGTCCAGGAACAGGACGACTTGGTACCCGTTGACCCCGCCGTTGGCGAGCAGGTCCCAGTTGGTGCTGGCCGTGTAGGTGAAGCCGTTCGCCGCGGCCTGCTGCGGGAACCAGACGTTGGCCTCCTTGTCGAAGTCGATGTGTGCCGCGTCGTAGGTGCCGCTGTAGAGCGCGAGCACCTTGAACGGGGTCGCCGCAGTGCTCGCGTGGGCGGCGGGCGGTACCGCGAGGCCGAGCAGCGCCGCCAGCAGGAGGAGGATTCTGAGGGCCGCGCGGGTGGAACCGGATCTGATGGTGTGCATCTGCTGATCGATCCTTTCCGTGCGGTTTACGGGTAGTTGGTGAGGTAGGCGACGTTGGTGGCGGAGTTGGACGGTCCTCCCGTGCTGTTGATGATGTGGCTGATGGTGCCGACACCACCCAGCGAGACGGTCACCATGTCGTGGAACCTGACCCCGGACACGCTCGGCACCTCGAAGGCGTGATCGGCGACCACGCTCGAGTTGGCGCTGAAGTAGCAGTAGCTGCCCAGACCCCACGCCTCGTGGCTGGTGACGGACGAGGCGACCTTGTAGGCGGGATAGCCCTTCCCGCTGCCGTTCATCCAGGAGGCCTGGTTCGGCGGGTCGTAGGGCATCTCGTTCTGGAAGAAGTACGTTCGGCCACCGTTGCCGTTCCAGGTGACCTGGGTCTTCTGGTAGTGCTCGACGAACAGGCCGTACGCGGTGACGTTGTTGCCGTTGACGGTCAGGCCGTTGTCCGCCGTGTTGGTCGTCCAGCCGACCGTTCCGGAGTTGCCGTGGTCGGCCCGCCAGATCCAGGTGTGGTCGATGATCGTGTTGGCGCTGTTGATCACCAGCGAGTTGGTCGCCTTGCCGACGGTGGCGCCGCCGATCCGGATGAAGACGTCGGACAGCTGCGTCGGGTCGGCCGCGTGGGTGGCGGACGAACCGGACGGGCCGATCTGCATCAGGGTGGCGGAGTTGGTGGTGCCCGCGTCGATCAGCAGGCCCGCCAGCTGGATGCCGTCCGCGTCGGCGGTGGTGACGGCGGTGATCCCGCCGTCCGGCACGAAGGTGGCCAGGCCCATGCCCAGCACCACCGTGTCGGGGCGCGTGATGTTGATCGTCTGGTTGAGGTGGTAGACGCCGGGGGTGACCAGCAGGTTCTTGCCCGCCGCGAGGGCCGAGTTCATGTCGGCCGCGGTGGCGCCGGGCTTGACGATGTAGAACTGGTCGATCGGCAGGGACTTGCCCGCCGGGGTCTTCCCACTCCACGTGGTGCCGACGGCGTTGGACTGCAGCCCGGGCACGAACACCTGGTAGGCGCCCGCGCTGTCGACGTAGAGGAACGGCTTCTCGCGGATCGTCGGGGAGCTGGCGACGTTGGTGTACGTCGGGAAGGACTGGGCGGGCGCGCCCTGGTCGCCGACGAAGACCATGTTCCAGTTGGAGCCGGACCAACTGCCCATCTGCGAGTTCCGGGTGAGGAACTGCTGCTGGGTGCCGGACTGGATCTGTCCGTCGACCTTGGTGTCGGAGATGAAGCCGCCGCTGGACCAGCCGCCGTCGTCGAGCGCGAGGTTGCCGCGCACGTGCATGCGCCGGTACGGGGCGGCCTGGGAGACGGCCCAGCGGTCGCTGCCGCCGGTGGGGTTGACCGACAGGTTCTCGGCGTCGCGCCAGAAGTTCTGGGTGGCGTTGCCCTGGAACCAGTCGGCCTCCGCGTGCACGGAACCGTTGATGGTCACGTCGTCGGGTGAGAAGCCGAGGCCTGCAACCTGCGTGTAGAAGCCGACGTTGGCGTTGGCGCTGTAGGTGCCGGGCTTGAACAGCAGGGCCTGGCGGGCCGATCCGAACTGGTTGGTCTCCTGCTGGGAGAAGACCGAGTCCAGCTTGGACTGGATGCCGGCCGCCGACATCGACGGGTCGAACACCGTCACGTTGGGACCGAAGTCCGGAGTGCCCGGCGGGTTCGTCGTGCCGCCACCCAGAGTGAAGGACTGCGCGGCGGTGCCGTTGCAGGTGTACTGCGCCAGCTGCACGCTGTCCGCGGTGGAGGCGCTCGGGACGTCCAGACATTTCCCGCTGTTGCGGTTGACGAAGTGGTAGGCGCCGTCGGCCTCGGCGACGGGCAGCCACTGCTGGTTGTTGCCGCTGGAGTACGTCCACAGCTGGACGGGCGCGGAGTCGGCGGTGGAGACGTCGGTGACGTCCCACGCCTTTGTGGCATCCAGGTTGCTGTTCACCCGGTAGTAGCCGCCACTGGTGGCCACCAACTGCCAGTTCTGCGCGGTGCTTCCGTTGCACGCGTACTGCTGGACGGCGGTGCCGTCGGCACTCGCGGCCGAGCGGGCGTCGACGCACTTGCCGCTGCCCTTGTTGACCACGGTGGTGTAGCCGGTCGGTATCGCGGCGGCGGCCGCGCTCGCCGAGCCCTGCGCGGCGAACTCGATGCCGGTCACGGTGGTCGCCACGAGTGCGACCGCCGTGAGCGCTCTCGGGACGCGATGGCGGCCGGTCAGTCTCTTCCGTCTGAGCACGGATTCTCCTGTGGTGATGGGGGGTGGGGTGGAAAGGTCGGAGGGCGTCCGTCAGCCGGTGTACTTGGCGAAGATGCTGGTGAACTGCCAGTTGCTCTGGGCCACTCCGGAGCAGGTGTCGTCGTTCGGGTAGCTGCCCGGGCAGGGACGGTCACGGTTGGCCGACCAGAACGTCAGCCGCGCGAGGTGGTGCGTCTGCGCGTAGCCGAGGATGGTCTGGAAGTCGGCGGTGGTGACGGTCTCGTTGTTGTCGGTGATGCCGTTCATGGAGGAGATGCCCATGTCCCGGTACGCCTGGTCGTCGCTGTAGCCGTACGCGTTCTTCAGCGCGGTCTTGAGGCCCTCCGCGGCCCGCTGGGTCAGCGTGCCCATGTTCTGGCCGGCGCCGCCGAAGTCGAACGGCATGATCGTCCAGGCGTCCACGGTCAGTCCGGACGCCGCGGCCCGGTTGATCAGGCTCGTGTCGGGGCCGCTCTGCCCGGTGCCGATGGTGACGTACACCTTGATGCCCGGGTTGTTGGCCTTGACGGTCTTGAGCGCGTCCACGGTGCGCTGCTGGACCGTCGTGTTGCTGTAGGCGTCGGCCTCGATGTCGATGTCGATCGCCTTGAGCCCGTACGCGTTGATGACCTTCTGGTACGCGGCGGCCAGTTCTCCGGCGCTGGAGCAGGAGCTCTCCAGCTTGTTGCCGCTGTAGCCGCCGAAGGAGGGGACGACGTCGCCGCCGGCCGAGCGCACGGTGTTGATGGTCTGCTGGTCGACGCCGCCGGTCAGCGCGCGGCCGCCGTCCCACTGCGGGTTGCAGTAGCCGTTGCTGAGGACGAAGGCCAGCGTGAACCACTTGACGCCGGTGGCGTTCATGACGGTGGTGGGGCTCGGCGGGTTGCCCCAGCCGTTGTAGAGGTAGGGGGCGACGGCCATCGGCGCGGAGGGGGTCGTGCCTCCGCCGTCGGCTGCGGGGGCGGTCCACTTCTGGTTGGCGGCGCCGGTGCAGGTCCAGATCTGGATCGGCGTGCCGTTGGCCGAGGTGTTGCCGGTGACGTCGGCACACTTGTTCGCCTGCGGATTGACGAGGTCGCGGGCGGCGGAGACCGTCCACTTCTGGTTGGCGCCGCCCGTACAGTCCCACAGCTGGAGCTTGGCCCCGTCCGCGGTCGAGTTGCCGGTGACGTCAAGACACTTGCCGAGGGCTCGTACGGTTCCGTCGGAGCCGACGGTCCACTGCTGGGCGGTGGTGCCGTTGCAGTCGTAGAGCTGAACGGCCGTGCCGTTCGCGGAGTTCGCGCCGGCCACGTCGAGGCACTTGCCCGCGAGTCCGGTGATGGTCCCGGTGGCGGCGGAGGCGGGGGAGACGCTCAGGGCGCCGGCGGAGAGAGCGAACACCGCCGTGGTCAGAGTGGCGCGCAGCACGGTGGAGCGCGCGAGGGATTGTCTTGCCATCAGAGGGTCACAGCCCTTCGGGGAGGCTGACAGTGGGGGGGGGCGTTCATGTCCGTGAATATTGAGTGCATTCATGGAGCTGTAGTGATCGGTGAACCTAAAGGTCTGAACCAAACTCGTCAAGAGATGAAGCAAAGCGGGCTTCGAATTGACCTGGGTTCACAAGGAGTTGAACGCATCGACCATCCCGGGGACAGCGAACAGCCGAGGCTCCGCCGTGCGGAACCTCGGCTGTGCGGGCAGCGGTTGTGTGGAGCCCGCTTGCGGCGGCCTCGGTCAGTTGCCCTGACTCTGCGTGGTCGTCGAGTAGGCGTCGTGCCAGGCCGCCTTGGCACCCGAGTCGCCGATGCGGTACACGTCCACCACGGAGCCTGTCGCCACGACGAGGGACAGCACGACCGCGGCGGCCCGTATCGGCGCGGACGTCAGACGGATCGCCGGACCCTGGGTGTCTCCCTCGCCGGGGGCGGTGCGTCGGGCCGCCCACCACAGGGCCGAGGACAGCACGAACAGGCCGAGGGCCCATGGCAGCAGACCGTCGCCGAGCTGGGCGTGTCGCTCCACCAGGGACGACCTGTCGACGTGCTTCTCCAGCCACTCTCCCGCCTGGGTGGTGAGAGGCACGCTCACCAGCGCCACGAGCGCGAGCACCGGTGGCAGGACGCCGAGGCGCCGCGCGAGGTGCGGCCAGATCGCGCAGACGACGAGCGCCAGTGCGCTCAGCGGTACGAGGACGACGACGATGTGGACGAACAGGACGTGTGCGGGCAGGCCGTTGACCATGCTGGGGCTCATCGGGCTTGTCTCCTGGAGACGCTCGGTCGCGAAGTGGGGGGGGGTTCAGGGGCGGCGGTGATGATCGCCCGGCGCCCGGCGGCTCGCAGCCTGGCACAGGAACTTCTCAGCTTCTTCTGAGGCGGGAGTGCGCGGGGGTGGGCGCCGGTACTCTGCCGCTTGCCGTCCCCATTGACGCCGACAGGCGTTCCTCACACCCCTGGTGCCCCCCTGATGACCAACCGTGTCCCGCGCCTTCCCCGCCGCGACGCCATGATGGATCCCGACCGGCTCGTCACCTTCGGCGACGCGGTGATCGCGATCGCCATCACGCTGCTCGCGCTCGACATCACCGTTCCCGAGGGGCTGGCCGACGGCGAGGTCGGAGCCGCGCTGAGGGACGCCCTGCCCAAGTTCGGGGCGTATCTGCTGAGCTTCGCCGTCATCGGCGCCCTGTGGCTGGGCCAGCACGCGCTCTTCCGGCAGATCGCCGCGCTCGACAACTGGCTGCTCCGCCTCTATCTCGCTCTGCTCGCCGTCGTGGCCGCGCTCCCGTTCCCCACGCGTCTCATCAGCGAGTACGGCAACACCGCCGTGGCCACCTCGGTCTACGCGGCGACGATCGTCCTCGCCGTCGGGCTGCTCACAGCCATGTCCGCCCGCCTGTGGGCCGCTCCGGCCCTTGCCAAGCCGACCGTGTCCCCCGCGCAGATCAGGCAGTCGGTCCTGAGGGGTCTCCTGACCGTCCTCGTCTTCGCGACCTCGATTCCGGTGTCGCTCGCCTCCCCGACGGCCGCCAAGTACTGGTGGCTCCTCACGGTTCCCGCGCGTCTGCTGTTCCGTGAGACGAGTACGCCCGACCACGAGCAACTGACCGCTGCCGTCAAGTGAGACCACCGCGCTTCGCGGGACCGGACCTCAGGGGAAGAGCCGGTTGAGGAGGGCCGTGCCGAAGACCCGGTGAGGATCGAGCCGGTCGAGGACGGTGGCCGCCTCGTCCCAGCCCGGGCCCACGCCGTCCCGGAAGGAGGCGGGCACCGCGGTGCCCAGCACCTCCTCGTCGTCCCACGCGGCCTCGTCCGTGTAGCCCCAGCCCTTGGACCATTCGACGCGGGTGAGGGCGTACCCGCCGTCGTACGTCGTCAGCAGGAAGCGCTCCAACTCCCGATAGAACGCCTCCGCGTCGGGCGTCCCGGGCAGTGTCAGCACGTCCAGCCAGACGGCCGTGTCCCATTCGGGGTGGTCGGCGCGAGGGCGCAGCGCGGACAGCAGTGGCGCACGGGCGCCCGCCGAGTCGGCGTCGGACGGGTGGTCGAGGCCGGTCACCCTGATTTCCACCTGGCCGTTGACGGGGTGGCGACCCTGGGCGGCGTAGGCGGTGAGGCGCTCGCGGAAGAAGGTCGTGAACTCGGCGATGACGCGCTGCACTTCGGCACGCGAGGTGAGCACCGCGTACCCGTTGGCGGTCACCCGCAGTGTGGTGGGTCTGATGTAGAGCAGCGTGTTCTTCGACGGCCCCCAGAGGTCGGCCGACAGGGTGGCGGTCAGTCCCACGGCCGCCGCGGTGAGCTGCGCGGTGCCCAGGAGCGGGGCCAGATACCAGGCCGCGTCGGCCACCATGCGTCCGGCGAGATCGGCGACGACGGTGGGGATGTTGTCCGAGAAGGGGTAGTTGTACGGCGACCCCACGCGGCGGGAGGCCGGCGGCCGGGTGGGAGCGACACTCCAGACCTTCAGCCAGGGGTGCTCGGTGAACGCGAACCAGATCGCCTCCGCACGCCCCGACTCGTCCAGGAAGCTCGCGAAGGTGCGCCGGCCCTCGGGGCCGCCCGGCGCCGCGAAGAGTTCGGCGGCCGGGATGTCGGTCCGGCTGACGCAGCGCAGAGGGGTGTTGGCGCCCACGCGCAGCGTCACCTCGGTGACCAGAGCGCGGCCGAGATGCGTGAGGAGCGCCGCACCGTCGGGGTCGTCCCTTGCGTACGTCCGCAGGACATAGGCGTCGCTGTCCGCGTCCCACACCACCGCCGTGAGGGACAGGACGAGATTGCTGAGCGAGCCGTAGGTGTGCCCGGGCAGTCTGCTCTCGCCGTGGGCCGGAACGGCCGTGCCGTGCGCGTCGACGGCCAGGGCGCCGCCGAGCGTCAGGTCGCCGGGCGCGGGCGCAGCCGTGAGGCCGAGGCCGTGGTCCTCCAGATGACCGAGCAGCGCTTCCAGCGTGACGCCGGCACCGGCTCGTACGACGGCGGGGTCGGTGGACTCCAGGGACACACCGGTGAGATGCCGGGCGGTGTCGACCAGCAGCACGGGAGCGCCCGCCTCGGTCCCCGTGGGGATCGTCAGCGGTGACCAGCCGTGGGAACTGCCCCGGGCGCGCACCGACCAGCCCTGCTTCCAGGCCCAGTTGACCACGGCGACCACCTGGCCCTGGTCGGCCGGGGCGCAGGCCCACAGCCCCGTGGCGGTGATCTCGCCGACCCAGTTGCGGTACGCCGACCGGTAGACGTCGACACCTTCGGGGAAACCGGGAAGCTCCTGCGCCGCGGCGGCCCGGTCCGGCAGCGCGAGCGGCAGCAGCGCGGTGAGCGAGGCCGCGCTCAGCAGGAACCCCCGACGGGACCAGGGGGTGCGCCCTTCACTTTCTAAATGGTCGGTCACGCGGTTCACGGTAGGTGACGGTTGACACGCATCACCTGTCCGTCAAAACGATTCATCCATGTGGGTGAATGACACACTGTTGCGTCCGCCTGGGGGGCGAGGGCGGGCGTGGGCGGGGTGGGCGTCCTGCGCGGGCGGGCGGAGATGTCAGACTGACGGCATGGACGAGCGTGAATTCGGCAGGTCAGGCCAGAAGGCATCGGTCATCGGTCTCGGTACGTGGCAGCTCGGCGCCGACTGGGGCGACGTGAGCGACGCGGACGCCAAGGCGGTGCTCGAGACGGCGGCGGAGTCGGGGGTGACGTTCTTCGACACCGCTGACGTGTACGGCGACGGGCGCAGCGAGCAGACGATCGCGTCCTTCCTCAGTGGCCGCCCCGACCTGCACGTGATGGTGGCGACGAAGATGGGTCGCCGGGTCGAGCAGATTCCGCAGAACTACGTCCTCGACAACTTCCGCGCGTGGAACGACCGTTCCCGGCGCAACCTCGGCGTCGACCGCATCGACCTGGTGCAGCTGCACTGCCCGCCGACCCCTGTCTACTCGTCGGACGAGGTGTTCGACGCGCTGGACACGCTGGTCGAGGAGGAGCGGATCGCCGCGTACGGGGTGAGTGTCGAGACGTGTGACGAGGCGCTGACCGCGATCGCGCGGCCGAACGTGGCGAGCGTGCAGATCATCCTGAACCCGTTCCGCATGAAGCCCCTGCGGCAGGTCCTGCCGGCCGCGCGGGAGGCAGGCGTCGCGATCATCGCCCGCGTTCCGCTGGCCTCCGGGCTGCTCTCCGGCAAGTACACGAAGGACACGGTGTTCGCGGCGGACGACCACCGGACGTACAACCGTCACGGCGAGTCCTTCGACCAGGGCGAGACCTTCTCCGGCGTCGACTTCGTGACCGGCGTCGAGGCGGCGGCAGAGTTCTCCGCGCTCGCCCCGGAGGGCGTCACCCCGGCCCAGCTGGCGCTGCGCTGGATCATCCAGCAGCCCGGAGTGACCACGGTGATCCCGGGCGCCCGCTCGCTCGAACAGGCCCACGCCAACGCGGTCGCCGCGAAGCTGTCGGCGCTGCCGACGGAGACGCTGGACGCGATCGAGGAACTCTACGACCGACGGATCAAGGAGCAGGTCGAGGGTCGCTGGTAGCACCCCGCCGGGGGCCGGCCGCGCGACGGATGTCGTCCGGTGGCCCCTCCTTGGGCTGCCCTCACGTAGGCGTGGCCTGCCGCTCGATGGTGTGAGGCTGCGCCTCCTGGAGGGGCGTCGGGCGGTCGCGCTCTGCCCCCAGGGCCTGTGGCCTCAGCGTGGGCGGGGTCCCGTGGCCCGGCTCCCACCGGATCGGGCCCGCGCGCCTGGCCCGCAGC
>LRTP01000026.1 GCA_001550305.1 Streptomyces diastatochromogenes | reverse complement strand
AACACCGCGCCCGCCTCTGCCACCGCCGCTGGCACGCGTACGCCGACACCACACCATGATCAGAAAGGTTCAGCAACGGCTATCTACAGCTGCCGTATCACAGCACCGAAGAAGTCGAAAGAGGCACCATCAATGAATCTGACACGTTACAGCCACGAACAGAAAATCCAGCATCTTCTGTACTGGGCGAGCACCTGGAAGGACGACTTGACCGGAGAAAGCATGTGGTCCTACTCACAGCGACTGGGAGGCTCGCACGCCCTTTTGAACGGCTGGTCAAAGAACACCAAGATACGAAGTTCGCTTACTCCTGACGAGAACAGGCGCCTGGACTCGGCCCTCACCAGGTCGACGAGGGCTCGGCACAGAGCGCGTCCGCACTCCCTAACGGTGAGGCGACAAGACCAGCTTACCGCCCACACTTTGCCCTCTGCCGGCCGAGGTGAGCGCCGACCGTTCTCGGCGCACCTACCTTCAGGATCCGCTTCTCCGATGACGCCACCGAAGTGAACGGAAGGGACAAGAACCCTTCCCTTTCGTTCCATCAACGAAAGTCAATCAGAGCGGATCACACAAGATGACTTATTCTCATTTCAAGGCTCCCTGAGTCATCTCCCCTGACTTTGGGGCGACCGGGCTGGGACTTCCCACTTCCTCCTTCCGGGGAGTTCCAGCCGCCACAACATCGCTACGTGCTTGGAAAGCATCTCCTGTGGCATATTCATGCACGTCCCAAAGTCGGATCTCTGCCCGCCCGCCGGGCCCGCCAGATTAGGCGCATAAATAGTGAATCCACCTCCTTATTCAGCGGCTTTTGCGTCGGATGCACGTCTGCGGCTCGGCTTGTCACACACGCAGATGGCACAGCATCTGCGCCTATTCGGGATGGCTGTTCACCCGGAGCTCATCGAGGCCTGGGAGATAGGTATTCTGCGTCCCACCGAAATTCAGCTCTTCACTCAGGCAGATGTTCTGTGGTGTCGAACCGCCGAGTTGATGGGCATCGACGAACCACACAGCCTGGCCGAACTGCGCCTGTCTCGTCAGTTAACCGCGGAGGAATTGGCCGCGCGAATCGATATGGAGACCACCCCCTATGAGCAGACCGAGCGACGGAACCGGTGGCGGGGCACATGTCAGCAGACCCTCGCCCTGCTCAACGTGATGAACCTCTCCCTGCCACAACTGCTCGCCGTGACCGGACAGACCGATATTCAGCTCACCATACGCTCCTGAGAGCGCACGGCCTCGCCGATGCGGAGCCGAGAGCGTCTGCTCAAAAAGCGGGTTTTCGAACTTGATGGGGGTGTGGCGGTGACGGGCGGGCTCGCCAGTCACGCTGTGTGAGGTAGTTGGGGTGGCGGTACCCCGGACACAAGGAACCCACGGGCCTTCGTGATCATGGTTGTTCTCTACGCAACCAACCACGAAACCCCGCGGGCTTGAACATCGACGATACCGGGATCAACGAGGCGGCCACGCGACTTCTGGGGTTGGAGGGGGTGAGTGTGATCAAGGTCAAGGACGATGGTGAAGCTTCCCCGTGATCTCGGACACGTAATGGCTATGCCGCGAGGGTGTGTTGATGCCGCTGCCTGGTCTCAGCCGGGGTGAGGTAGCCGAAGGCC
>LRTP01000259.1 GCA_001550305.1 Streptomyces diastatochromogenes | reverse complement strand
GGGTGCGGCGCGGCCCACCCTCGGCTCGGGGGGGCGCCGCCTCGGCGCCGCGAACGCGCAACGGCATGGGCCGACCCAGCCCGCCCCAGAGGCTCACAGCTACCTCGGCTCACAGCTACCTCGTCCGGAAGGAAACCCATGAAGTCGCCGCTCGCGCCGAAGCCGGGGACGGCGCGCGAAACGCGGTGTGGCACAGGTGCCACGCCGCGTACGGGGCGGACGGCGACCGACCGGAACGACGCACGGTGGATCCCGGTCGTTCCCGGTCCGACCACTGCCTTCGCCCGTTTCGTCCTGTGCGGGGGCGGTGTCGGGGTCGTCTCCAGTGCCGCTGTGTCGCTGTGCGCCGCTCTGATGTCCTGGATGGTGGCGAACGCGCTGATGACCGCCGCCTCCACCGTCCTCTGTACGGAGCTCCACGCGCGCTTCGCCTTCGGGTCCGGGCGGCGCGCCGGATGGCGCCGGCACTGGCAGTCCGCGGGGTCGGCCGCTGCCGCCTACGCGGTGACCTGCGCCGCGATGGCCGTTCTGCACATGGTGCGGCCGTCGCCGGGGATCCTTTCCGAGCAGGCCGTCTACCTCAGCGCCGCCGGGCTTGCCGGAACCGGACGTTTCCTGGTGCTGCGGCTGTTCGTCTTCGCCGATTCCGCCCATGACGGGACCCGGATCGCACCCCGGCCCCACGACGACACCGCGGGCGCGCTCTTCGACCGACTGACGGCCCGCGACAAGGACGTCCCCACCCCCATCGCCGACGGCCCGATCAACACCGAGATCGCCGAACGCCTGTTCCTCTGATCGCCAGACACAACCTCTCAGCCTGCTGTTGACCGCGCTTGTCCGCACGACCGCGTCCTTCATCCGGCGCGAGGTGGACACAGGGCTCGTACATGCCCGACAACCGTCGCGGTGGCGAGGCCATCTGGTTCACCATGGGGTGTGCGATTCGATTCCGTTCCCATGCCGGCGACCGTCGAGGCCAGACCTCGTGACAGCCGTGGCTATCCCGTACCCGCCATCACCCCGTGGGAGGGCGGCGAGCCACAGTTCGCGCTCACCGACTACGCGCGCAGCGCCGAGTGCGCACGACAGCGTCTGTGTTCCGTCTGCAACACCCTGATCCCCAAGGGTCCGGTGTGGCGGGTGGTGGGCGCCGCGGAGAGTTCCGCGATCGGCGAGGCGCTTGCTGCCGGGCGGCCGTACCGCAACATGGCGGCGACCCTGGAGGCGCCGGGGCACCGCGCGTGCATGCTCTACGCCTCGATGGTCTGCCCGTATCTGGCGCGCCCCAACGCGCGGCGGGGGCTGACGGCACAAAGCCCGGACGACATGACCGCGCATGTCGTCCGGGGCGCTGTTCGTGGCGATATGGGTGCCGTGGTGGGGTACGGCGACTACGAGTTCGCCGTCACCAAGACCCAGGTTCTGTTCCGATTTCTCGACGTGGTCGAGTACCTGCCGCATGACACGGCCGACCAGCACCTGCCCGAACTCCAGGCTGAACTCGCCCGCTCCGGCGGCCGGTTGGGTGGCGGTCAGCCGCGGTAGGCGGGCAGGCCGGTGTGCTGGGAGACCTTGACGGGCTTGCCGAAGCCGTGGGCGGTCTTCGTGATGGTGTACGTACCGGTCGGGGCGCGGAAGGCAATGGTCTTGCCGTTGGGCGACCAGGTGGGCTCGGTGTAGTCGGCGCCGGCGTTGGGGGTGACGTCCTTGACGACATTGGTGGAGCCGCCGAAGTCCTCGACGAAGAGGTGGTCGTGCCCGTGGACGGAACGGACGAAGACGACCTCCTCGTTGTCGGGGGAGAGAGCGGGCTCGGAACCCTTGGTCAGCGCGCCGCCCTGCTGCCGCAGGTAGTCGTCGCGGATGTAGACCTCGCCGGTGTGGGTGTTCTCGTAGACGGCCGAGCCGTAGCTGCCGCCGACATTCGGCCAGGTGTTGTTGGTCTGGGGGACGTTGCCGTCTCCCGGTTCGCCGTTCAGGCTGATCTTGGTCGGCCTGCCGTGGTTGCTGGTGGCCTTGACGCCCTCCAGGACGGTGCTGCCGTGGATCTTCGCCGAGAAGATGAGGTTGTTCTTCGCGGGGATCTGGTTCGTCCGGTCGGCGGCGGTCACCTGCCAGGTCGGGTGGGACCAGGTCTGTCCGCCCGGGTTGGCGGCGACGGTGACGCGGTGGCTGCCGTCGGGGTTGGAGACGACGAGGTTGCCGTGCCCGTCGATGAAGGCGGCCTTGCTGCCGCCGGGGTTCCAGGCCAGGTCACGGACGGTCGTGCCGAAGTCGATCGACTTGCCGTTGACCACGACGTGGCGGGTGCCGTCGCTGATGGTGAGTCCCCTGGGCACGGTGACCGTGTGGGCGGACGCGGCTGCGGCGACCATCGCGGCGCTGCCCTTGGCGTCGCCGCCGGAGGACGGGGCGGCCATCGCGGTTGCGGCCGTGCCGCATAGGGTGAGCAGTGCGGCGGCACCTGCGGTGGTGACGGCTGCGGTGGTCCGACGGTTACGAGCGGACATCGAGGTTCCCCCAGGGATGTGAATGACGCTGCGATGAGAGTTTCGCGGGAACCGCCTGCCGTCCCCGGGACCCGAACCGGTCCGTCGGCTTGCCGCCCTTCGCGATGAGAAAAGTCTTCCAACAGGGGGTGACAGGGCTGTGCGCTCGCTGTCACAGCTGTGCAATAGCGGGTCAAATGAGATGAAGAAACGTCAGGAGTGGGCGCCGACGCGCTGAACCCGCCTGCGTGGGCAGACGCCGTGCACTCCGACAGGCGCCGACGAGATCGTTCCAGGCCGAAATCGCAGGTCGCCGCACCGATCACCGTCAACACAGTCAACAACTGGGCCGCAGGACGCCTCCGACACCCGTGCAGGGGCATCCCGTCCGATGCGTGCGGCACAGGTGACGCGATCCTCACCCTCGACCGGCGTGACTTCGTGCCGAGGGCCATACGGCTTTTGGGCCGTCACAAGGCATTCCGAGTCCTGCCCGACGATCTGCCGCCGTGACGGGCTTCCGGCACCGAAGCCCCAGCCGCTGAAAGGGACTTCGGCCGGCATCACCTCCGCTGCGCACACAACGACATCCAGACTCGCGGAGGAACAGCGGGCTGAGGCCTCCTGACGCGGAGCGGTCCCCGCCCGAACTGCGAAGCCGCCGTCCGAGCCCCCTTCCGAAGTTGGAAGCGGTGCGTCCAAGCTTGACTCTGTCGGCGATCTCGATCGTCGAGGTCGGCTGCCGAGGGTTCGCCAGAACCTCGACCGGGGGATCCCCCGCTGATCATGCTGGTCCACCGGGGATCCTCAAGATCCCCGACTGTGAGGATGGGGCGGCACCGCTCGAGGGTCTGACCCGATCCCCGATTGACGCTTCGGCTGTCCTCACTCTGAATCGTCGGCCTTCCGAGCGGTGCCACCGCGTGCACCAGCCGGCGACCGTGACCTCATAGAAGCTTGACCAAGCGGTCCCATCACAGTCGTGTCCGTCTGCTGGCCGGTGCGCGCGAGCCCTCTCGCCGCGCACGGAAGGAACCCGGCCACCATGTCACAGCCCATCGAGGTGATCGGCGGGATCGACACCCACACCGACGTTCACCAGGCCGCCGTCATTGACACCATCGGTCGGCACCTGGCCACCGAGGCGTTCCCCACGACGCCTGCTGGCTACCGGGACCTGCTGGAATGGCTGCAGTCCCACGGGCGAGTGCTGGTCGTGGGTATGGAGGGCACCGGCTCCTTCGGCGCCGAACTCGGCCGCTACCTCCGCGCCAACCGGATCGACGTCATCGAGGTGGACCGACCCGATCGTCGAGCTCGCCGAGCGGCGGGGAAGTCGGACCCCATCGACGCCTACGCAGCCGCCACTGCGGTACTCGCCGGCCGCGCCACCGGCACGCCGAAGCACCGTGACGGCGTGGTCGAGGCAATCCGCGGGCTGCGTGTCGTACGCGCGAGCGCCGTCAAGGCCCGCACTCAGACCGCCAACCAGATGAAATCACTGGTCATCACCGCGCCCGCTGAGGTCCGCGAAGCACTGCGCTCACTGACCACGACCGAGCTGGTCCGGCGGCTGGCCGCAAGCCGTCCGGGCACCGATCTGGCCGCCCCGGCCGCAGCCGTCAGAATCGCCCTCAAGCGCCTGGCCAGGCGCTACCGGCACTTGAGCGAGGAGATAGCAGACGCGGATGCCGACCTTCGTGTGCTGATCACCCGCGCCGCGCCCGGCCTGCTCGCGCTGACGGGCGTCGGGACCGAGACCGCCGGACAGTTGCTGGTCACCGCCGGCGATAACCCGGACAGGCTCGCATCCGAGGCTGCCTTCGCCCACCTGTGCGCCGCCGCACCCGTCCCGGCCTCTTCCGGACGCACTGACCGTCACCGGCTCAACCGTGGCGGAGACCGGCAGGCGAACCGTGCGCTGCACACGATCGTGCTGGTCCGCATGAGGCATGACCAGCGCACCCGCGACTACGTGGCACGACGCACCCTTGAAGGACTCAAGACGAAGGACATCTTCAGGTGCCTCAAGCGCTTCGTCGCGCGCGAGGTCTACCACCACCTCACCAGCACAGTCAGCGGCACGCCCGGCCTGTCTCCTACAGCTTGACGATCTATAGAAGCTTCAGAGTCAAGTTCAGAAGCTGTGTCGGTTCCTGACATGACAAGGTGAGCGCGCCTTCGGTGCAGGCCAGCGTGATTGGAACGTCCGCCCCTACTTCAAGCGCCCCCGGACGCGATCGCCGAACTCGCCGGTCTGTTCGCCGTGCTGCTGGTGGTGACGATCCGCAAGACCGGTCTGGACAGGGCGGTAACCGCGGAAGTGGGCTTCAGTAGCCTGCGGCAAGTTGCACAGCAGCGGCGGCGCCGGCCAGGTAGCCCGACGCCATGGCAGCCGCCATTGACGGCGGGACCGAGGTGGCCGCGTCCCCGGCCGCGTACAACCCCGAGACACCGGTCCGGGACATCGCGTCCACCTTGATCGCCTCGACGCTGAGCATTTCGTCCGGTTCGGTCAGGGATGCTCCGAGGTCGCGGGCCAGCGAGGAGCGCTGGTAGAGAGTCGTCTTGACCAACAGGGCTCCGATGGGGAGTTCTCCGCCGTCGGCGAATATCGCGGCCCGCAACTCGGCCCCCGGCCCGTCGAGGCCGGTGATCGGCCGCTCTTCCAGGCCCACTCCGCCGACGGCCAACTGCTCGCGCTGCTCGTCGGTCAGCTCGCCGCCGTTGGTCAGCAATGTGATCCGATCGCTCCAAGCACGGAGGTTCAGAGCTCCGTGCACGCCGACCGCGCCGCCCGCGACAACGCCCATGGGGCGGTCGCGGACTTCCCAGCCGTGGCAGAACGGACAGTGGAAGACCGAATTACCCCATCGCTCGTCCATGCCGGGCAGCCGTGGGTAGCGGTAGTCCATCCCGGGGGCCAGGACCATGCTTCGAGCTCGCTCGCGACGGCCGTCGCTGAAGGTCACAGCGAAGCTTCCGTCGTCCTCCTGCACTCCATGGGCGACTACGCCCCGGTGTACCTCAACGGACGGGTAGGCCGTCAGTTCCGCGCGCCCTGCGGCATAGAACTCAGCGGGAGGGCGTCGATCGTGTCCGAGCAGACCTCCGATGCCCGAGGCGGCGAGGTTGCTCTGCTGGCCGGCGTCGATAACCAGTGTCCTTCGCCGGGCCCGGCCGAGTGTGAGCGCGGCACTCATTCCGGCGGCCCCCGCGCCGACCACGATGCACTCCCTCATACCGGTGTCGTCTTCTCTCATGACACTCACTGAACCAGCCGCTGACGTGCGCGGACATACACAGGTGGCGCGGCTGAATACGAGCTTGTACGGCGCATAGAATCGAGCGGGTGGACATGATCAGTCAGGCGATCTCCAGCCTCCGGGTCGGACGTGGGACCGTCCGACGATTCCGGCAATCGGGTTCGTGGGGTATGCGGTACTCCGGCTTGACCGGGAGCGGTTTCCACGTGGTCCTCCGGGGCAGCGGCTGGCTCATCGCCGCCGACGCGCCGCCCGTCGCCTTGCAGCCGGGCGATGCCGTCCTGATCACGTCCGGAGCGGACCACGGGCTCAGCCACGCGCCGTGTGCACTTCACGACCTGCCACAGGTGGCGCTGAGCCTGGACCAGCCGACCTCCGGCCCCGCCGACTTCGAATTCCTCTGCGGCGCCTACCGGTTGGACCACGGCCGGGTGCACCCCTACCTCGCGGTGATGCCGGACCTGCTCGTGGTGTCTCCCGATCACGAGCGGTTCCCGGCGTTACGGCCGGTCGTCAGCCTGCTGGACGACGACGCGTCGCGAGCGCAGACGGGTACCGGAGTGGCCCGGACGGCGATACTCGATCTGATGCTCTTTCACGTCCTGCGTCAGTGGATGGAGGACGAGGGCTCGAAGGGCCTGCCCGCGATTCCCGATCCAGCGATCACCGCCGTGCTGCGCACCATCCACAACAGTCCGCAGACCCAGTGGACGGCTTCGCGACTCGGCGAGACCGTGGGCATGTCCCGGGTGGCGTTCACGAGACGCTTCACCTCAGTGGTCGGCAAGCCACCCATGACGTATCTGAGGGACTGGCGACTGGGTTGTGCCGCGCGGCTGCTCCGAGAAACCGACGCATCGTTGGCCGCGATAGCCCGGCAGATCGGATACTCGACCGAATTCGCTTTCGCAGGGGCGTTCCGTCGCGAGTACGGCGTCTCACCGGGTCGGTTCCGGCAGGTGAACAAGGCACAGCATCAGCAGTCCGGCCGGAGATGACGACAAGCATCACGCAGAGTCACGCTGCGACCTCGACCTGCCGCTCAACTTCTGGCACCACCCGGACCAAGCGGCTCGTGAGATGCGGCTCTACACCGATGCGCCGCACAAACCCCACCTCCGGCATCCGCACACCGCCACCGGTGCGCCCGTCTGAACGGGGATCCGCTGATGCCGTCGGCGAAGGCAACGGCGGTGTTCTGCAAGGCCACGTGCCGTTCGAGGCACTGGCGGCGGATGCGTCGGGCGCGGGCGAGGACCCAGGCGGTGCAGGCCAACGTGACGGTTGCATGTCCCCAGTGCGGGGCATCGTGGACAGCCGGGGTCGACCGTCCCGTCTCGGCAGTGCACTGTTCTCCCGCCTGCCGCAAACGGGCCTGGCATACGCGGCGCACGCAGCCCGGCGGGGCGTGAGCCTGCGCGTCCGGCAGCACCAGGGCCGCTTCGGGCGCCGGGACCGTGCGCCCTTCCCCGCGGAGCGAGGCGGTCGGATGGTGCGAAGCGACGGGCTTCCAGGGCGAGTTGACGGCACGGTCAGGTGCCGCGCCCGGGGGCTCGTGGGGGTGGTGTCCGGATGACCGGGATGGTCGGCAGTGTGACCCGGCAGCGCTACGACGAGCTGGTCAAGCTGGGGCGAGGCTGGGTATCGGCGATGAGCAGCGTCCAGTGGCAGCTCGGGGACGCCGGCCTGGAGATTGAGCCGATGCGCTCCTACGGGGGCACGAACCCGTCGGGGAGCGAGGAGTTGTTCACGGTCAGCGAGGCGATCCGGATGTTCGCTGAGGATGTCGGCCTGGCGTATTCGACGGTCCGGGACTACCGGTGGGTGGCCTCCCCGCTGGCCGAAGGAACATCGACGGGCGGATGTCTCTCACACCATCCACAAGATCCTCGCCTCCATCCCCGACGAGCAGGAACGGTTCGAGGCGGTGGACAACCCCCCGCCCAATCCGCGCGGTGGACCTGCGCGCTGGACGCATGACAGCGCGAAGCGGATCGTCGGCTGGAAGGTCGACACCCCTGAGAGCGTCCAGGAGAAGGTGGATGCGATCCACGACCTGGCCGCCGACGACCAGGTGGCCGCGCGGGTGGCTACCGACTTCCTGCGCCGTCCGGCGGTCGCCTCGAAGACGATGGCCGACGACACTGCCAGGCATGCAGTGAATGAGGCGCAGTTCGACCAGTTCCGCCAGCAGGTCCAGTACGGGCGGGAGGAAGCCGCCCCGCAGCTGGACCAGCTGCGGTGCATGGAGCACAACACCCAGTTCATGGACCTGGTCGCGGCCTGCAGGCAGTTTACCGTCACGGCCGGCAAAATCGTGCCGAACCTGCGCGGCGAGCCTTACGACGACGCCGAACGCGAGACGATCCTGAGGGGTCTTGCACGGGTGCGGGCGTCGGCGGACTGGATCGAGAACGCGGTCACCCGCGGCGAGGTCGACCTGGACGAGCAGCTCCAGAAGCTGCTGAAGGGCTCGGGCGAGTAGCGATGGGGCGGGGCGGTCCCGCTCATGTCCACGCCGAAGCCGTCCTGTCCGCCCTGCTGGAGGCCTGTCCCGCCGGCCTGCCGATCGTCCAGCTGATGGCAGCCACCGAGCGCACCCGCGCGCAGGTCCACACCGGGCTCGCCCACCTGCGCCAGGTCGCCGCCGCGAAGGGGCTCCCGCCGGTGACCTGGGACAAGACGTGGGGCTACCGGATGCTGGAGGACGCGCCGGAGGTCTGGATCGGCTACGAGCGGGCGTTCTTCGAGTCGGTCCACCACCGGGTGGAGCACTTCATCGCCGGGATCCTCCTGCCGCACCAGAAGAAGCCCGACGACCCCTACATCCACATGGTCATGGCGCAGATGGGCGCGATCGAGTCCACCCTGCACCTCCTCTCCAACCTGGAGTGAACTCCTGGAAAGGCGACGGGCCGCGACCGCCCCACCGTTGGCTCCCCTTCAGGTCGCGGCCCGGCACCCCGTCATGCCGCTGCCCCGCTACCGCTACCCTTCGGACACCAGCGACCTGGAATGGGCTCTCCTTGAACGGCTCCTGCCCGTTCCTGCCTGCCAGACCCCAAAGGGCGGGGCTCCGGAGAAGTGGTCCCGCCGCCGGGTGTTCGACGCCATCCGCTACATCACCGACAACGGGGCGAAGTGGCGGGCGTTGCCCGCCGACTTCGGCATTCCGTGGCGCACGGTATTCGGGTATTTCGCCCGCTGGGCAAAGGCTGGCGTCCTGCGGCACATCCTCGCTCCGGTCGAGGGCCGCCTCGACCTCGCCGTCGAGCCAGATCTTCTCGACCCGGTCGGCGGCGGCCGACCTCGCCCGCGCCGTCCCCCCGCTCCCGGTGAGCGTCTCCCACAGCTCGGCGCCCTCCGACTTACGGGCCTTCAGCGCGTCCCCGTTGACGCTCGGCAGGTCCCGGCTCACCCGGGGACCGGCGGCGGACAGCGCGCTCGGCGCGAGGGCGCGGCCCTTGGCGTACGTCACGATCAGCGGGAGGTCGGGGCGGGCCGCGTCGTCGTACCCCCACTTGACCAGCTGCGTCACGTCGAACAGCCGCCGGTCGGCGGTGCCGTTCGCGAGGAGCCGCTCGGCGTCACGCGGCACGACGTACGTGCGGTCGGCGTCCCGCGCTATTCGGAAGGCCGTACCTTCCCTGCCCTTGCCGGGCCGCACACCGGTGACCTGTCCGGTGGCGTCCAGGGTGACCCGGTCGCCGGTGACGAGGGTGACTGTCCTGGCCTTGCCGGTGACGCCGGCCATGCCCGCGGTACCGCTGTCTGACTGTGCGGCCCCGGATTCCGGGGCAGCGAGCAGGGCTGCAGTGAGGGCGGCGGCGGTGAGCACGGCGAGAGCGGAAGCCTCACCCGCTCGCCTCTTTCGGTGATTCAAGACATGCCTTTCTCCCCGGATTTCCGGGCACGGCAAAGCAGTCTGTCCGACGGGACAAGGAATCAAAGGGTGGGAAGAGGCGCCCCTGCGAAAGGGGCGCGGGGGACGGGACTCAGACGAGCCGCTTACGGCCCCAGAAGAAAAGGAACGCCACGACACCGGCGGTCAGGGCGAGCAGAATTGACGCCCCGAACCACTGCATGGCGTTCATCTGCGACATCGGGAGGTAATCCACCGACCAGCCCACGACATCGGCCTTGTCCAGGCACACCTGCCGTGCCGCGTCGGTCTGCGACTCCGAACAGGTGCTCCAGCCCACCAGATCCCCGCTGCCGGTGACATACGACTGCCCGATCTCGTAGGCGCCGTGGGGGAGCGACGGAAACCCGTTCTCGTCCATGACACCCTTGTTCGTCGTGACCGTGGCGACGTTGCCGAGCGACAGCAGGAAGTGGCCCCAGACGACCTGGAGGACGACGGTGAAACCGAAGGTGACCACCATGGCCGTCAGCGTGCGCCGCAGCACCACACCGATCGCCACCCCGCCGAAGACGGAGAAGAGGGTGAGGGCGACAGGCACCGGGCCCGTCGTGTTGAACGCGGCGCCCGAGGTCCAGTTCATGACCGTGACCTCGGACTTGACGGGGTTCCACCACCAGCCGAACACCGCCGACAACACGCCCGTGCTCACCACGACCACCAGTCCGGCCAGCGCCAGCTTCGTGGCGAGCCAGCGGGTCCGGCTCATGGACTGGGCGGCGACCAGCTTGGCGGTGCCGTTCTCCAGGTCGCCCGCGATGAGCGGGGCGCCGAGGAAGACACCGAGCAGGATGGGTATCGCCTGGAGACCCGTGGAGACGAAGGAGAACGCGTCGCTGTACAGCTGGAGCTTGCCGCCCGCCTCGTCGAGGCTCTTGCCGGGATAGCCGTAGCCGTCGAGGAAGTCGACCAGCTGGCCGCGCTGGTAGACGATCCAGGCCACGGAGAGCGCGGTGGCGGCGAGGATCGTCCAGAACGCGGCCCGGTGCTGGCGCCAGACCAGCCAGGTCATACCGCTGAGTCGGGGGCGCCGGTCGGCCTCCGTGGTGGTCGCGTTCAAGGTCCCGTCGGTGGTCCCGTTCATGGTCCCGTTCTTGCCGTCGCTCGTGGAGCCGGTCGAGGTGCTGGTCGAGTTGCGGGTGAAGGTGCTCATGCCGCCACCGTCCCGGTGCCGAACCCCTGGCCGTGGACCTGGGCGGTGGGGGTGATCAGCGGTGGTGCGTCGGGTGAGCGGAGATAGGCGAGCAGGAGTTCCTCCATGTTCGGGGCGTTTACGTCCCAGGGGCCGGTGACCGGGCCCTCGGGGCGGATGAGCGCGGTGAACTGCCGTCCGCTGGTCCGGGACTCGATGAGGGTGTGGTGCCCGAGGGCGAGGGCGGGAGGCATGCCGTCACCCTCCTTGGCGCCCGTGACCAGGGTGTGCACGGACATCAGCTCGTCCACGTCACCGGCGAGGCGCACTCCGCCGCCGGAGACGACGACGAGGTAGTCGCACACGTTCTCCAGTTCGGCGAGGACGTGGGTGGACATCAGCACGGTGGTTCCGCGCTCGGCGGCCTCGGCGAGGAGGGTGCCCATGATCTCGTGGCGCACGACCGGGTCGAGGTCCGACATCGGCTCGTCGAGCAGCAGCAGGTCGGGACGCTTGCCGAAGGCGAGGGCGATGGCGACGCGGGTGCGCTGGCCGCCGGAGAGGGTGCTGATCTTCGCGTCGAAGGGCACGTTGCCCGCGCGGATGATGTCCTCGGCGGCGCGCTGGTCCCAGCCGGGGTTCAGCTCCCGGCCCAGACGCAGGGTCTCCGCCACGGTGAAGCGGCGGAACAGGGGCTTCTCCTGGGCGAGGAACGCTGTGCGCCGACCGGACTCCACCGAGCCCGGAGCCTCACCGAACAGGCTGATCGAGCCGTTCGTCGGCTGCACGACATGGGCCGCGATGCTCAGCAGCGTGGTCTTGCCCGCCCCGTTGGGTCCCACCAGGCCGCAGATCCGTCCCGCCGGGAGCCGGAAGGAGCAGTCCCGCAACGCCCAGCCCCGCCGGTAGCGCATCCCCAGCCCGTACGCCTCGATCGCCGGTTCCCCCGCGTGCATACCTTCACTCACCTGTGCTCCTAGTTGTCATGGCCCCCGTGGACCCCGTTGTCATGGCCCCCGTGGACCCCGTTGTCGTGGACCCCGTTGCCGCCACGTTCCCGGCGGCATACTGCTTCTCCATCGCCGACGCGACCAGCGCGGCCACGTCCTCCTGCTCCAGACCGGCCCCGGCCGCCTTCGACATCCACGCCACCAGCTCCGCGTACAGCGGCGAGTCGGTGCCCGTCTCGGGTCGGCCCAGCGTGCGGCGTACGAAGGTGCCCTGGCCCGGTCGCGGTTCGACCAGGCCCTCGCGCTCCAGCTCGCGGTACGCCTTGAGGGTGGTGTTCGGGTTGACCGTGCTGGTCGCGGCGACCTCCTTGGCGGTGGGCAGCCGGTCACCCGGCACGAGTACGCCCAGCCGGAGGGCCTGCTTGGTCTGCTGCACGATCTGCTGGAAGGCGGGGACCCCGCTTCGCCTGTCGATGCGGTACTCCACGATCACCACCATCATTCCACTACTTGATTAGTGGAATGATGATGGAGGGGTGTGAGGGCGGTTGTCAAGGCCCTGTTCTCGTATAGCTACGGCGAACGGACATGTAGCGCTGTGTGCCTGCTGTGGTCGTCGTTTCCCCTCGCCTGGCGCCTCGTTGGGCTGAACGAGTGGTCTCGGGCGTGGGGCGAGGAGTACGGGTGCGGCAGGACTGGGAGCCGGAGGACCTGATCGAGGTCTGGACGCTGCTCGAAGACGACATGAAGCGGGTGCGGAACAAGTCCGGGACGACCAGGCTCGGGTTCGCGCTGCTGCTCAAGTTTTTCGAGGTGGAGGCCCGGTTCCCCGAGTCGGCCCAGGAGGTGCCGACCGCCGCGGTGGAGTACGTGGCCCAGCAGGTCAAGGTGCCTGCGGAGGCATGGGCGGACTACGACTGGCAGGGCAAGGCGATCCAGAGGCACCGGGGCGAGATCCGGGCGGCGTACGGGTTCCGGGCGAACACCGAGGAGGACCAGGACCGGCTGGCCGCGTGGCTGGCCACCGAGCTGTGCCCGGTGGAGCTGTCCCGTGACCGGCTCGCGGCGGCCGTGGTGGCCCGGTGCCGCAACGACCACATCGAGCCGCCGGCGCCCGGGCAGGTGCGGCGGCTGGTGGGCCGGGCGGTCACGGACTTCGAGGCCCAGTTCTGCCGCAGCAGGTTGGAGCGGATCTCGCATGCGACGCGCTCCCGGCTGGAGGACCTGGTTGTCGGGAGCGGGGGCGAGACGGGCGAGGGCGCGGCCGGTGCGGGCTCGGTGGCAGGCGGCGGACGGTCGCACTTCGCCGAGTTGAAGACCGATCCGGGGGCGCCGGGGCTGGAGAGCCTGCTGGCGGAGGTGAACAAGCTCCAGCGGGTGCGGTGGCTGGAGCTGCCCGCGGACCTGTTCGCGGACGTGTCGGAGAAGCTGGTGGACGCGTGGCGGGCGCGGGCGTCGAAGGAGTACCCGGCGAACCTGGAGCGGATGACACCCACCCGGCGCCTGACGCTGCTGGCGACGCTGTGCCATGTGCGGCAGACGGAGATCACCGACTCACTGGTGGATCTGTTCATCCAGCTCGTACTGAAGATCAACACGAGGGCGGAGCGGAAGGTCGACAAGGAGCTGAATGCCGAGCTGAAGAAGATCCGGGGGAAGGAGGGCATGCTGCTGCGGGTCGCCGAGGCGGCGCTGTCCGAGCCGTCCGGCACGGTGCGGAGGGTTATCTACCCGGTGGTCGGCGGGGAGAAGACGTTGAAGGCGCTGGCGGCGGAGGCCGCGGCGAACGAGGCGCGCTACAAGGCGCGGGTCCGCACCGTGCTGCGGTCGTCGTACTCGGCGCACTGGCGGAGGATGCTCTCGCCGCTGCTGGGCTCGCTGGAATGGAAGTGCAACAACACCGCTTACCGGCCGGTGATGGACGCGATCGACCTGCTCAAGCGGTATCTAGATCAGCCGTTGAAGGAGGGGGCGTTCTTCGATCCGGCGGAGAGTGTGCCGCTGACGGGGGTGGTGCCCGAGCAGTGGCGGGCGGCGGTGGTGGACGACAAGGGGCGGGTCGAGCGCATCCCGTACGAACTGTGCGCGCTGGTCGCACTCCGGGACGCGGTGCGCCTGTGGGAGATCTGGGTGGTGGGGGCGAATCGGTGGCGCAACCCGGAGGACGACCTGCCCGCCGACTTCGAGGACAACCGGGACGTGCACTACGCCGCGCTGGGCCAGCCGCAGGACTCCGGCGAGTTCATCAGCGCCCTGCAAGAGCGGCTCCGCACCTCACTGGACTGCTTCGAGAGCGCCTTGGCGGAGGGCACGACGGGTGGGGTGGCCATCGTGAAGAAGCACGGCGAGCCGTGGATTCGGGTCTCCCCGCGGGCGAAGCAGGAGGAGCCTGAGAACCTGGTGGCGGTCAAGGGCGAGATCGAACGGCGCTGGGGCACCATCGACCTGCTGGACATCCTGAAGTACGCCGAGTTCGACACGGACTTCATCGCTGAGTTCACCTCAGTGGCCACCAGGGAGAACCTGTCCAAGGACGTGCTGCGGCGCCGACTGCTGCTGGTCCTGTTCGGCCTGGGCACCAACATGGGCATCAAGCGCGTCGCGGTGACGGGCAAGCACGGCGAGAGCGAGGAGACCCTGCGGCGGGTGCGGCACCTGTTCGTCAACCGGGCCAACATGCGCGCGGCCCTGGTGAAGCTGGTGAACGCCACCTTCGCCACCCGGGACGCGATGTGGTGGGGCACCGGAACCGCGTGCGCGTCCGACAGCCGCAAGTTCGGCGCCTGGTCCTCCAACCTGATGACCGAGTGGCACCAGCGCTACCGCGGCCCCGGGGTGATGATCTACTGGCACGTCGAGCGGAAGTCGGTCTGCATCTACTCCCAGCTCAAGAGCTGTTCGGCCTCCGAAGTCGCCTCGATGATCGGGGGCGTGCTGCGGCACTGCACCGACATGGACGTCGACCGGCAGTACACCGACACCCACGGCGCCTCCATCGTCGGCTTCGCCTTCGCTCGCATGCTCGACTTCAAGCTGATGCCGAGGCTGAAGAACATCGGCTCCGCGAAGCTGTACCGGCCGGCCGCCGGGCAGGACGAGAAGTGGCCGAACCTCGCACCGGTGCTGTCCACCAAGACGATCAACTGGGAACTGATCGCCCAGCAGTACGACCAGATCGTGAAGTACACCACCGCCCTGCGCCTGGGCACCGCCGAAGCCGAGCAGGTCCTGCGCCGCTTCACCCGCGGCGGCCCCAAGCACCCCACCTACCAGGCCATCGAAGAACTCGGGCGGGCCGTGCGGACCGCGTTCGTCTGCGACTACCTCGCCGACGTCGAAATGCGCCAGGAGATCCACGAGGGGCTCCAGGTCGTGGAGAACTGGAACTCCGCGAACAAGGACCTCTTCTACGGCAAGGACGGCGACCTGGCCGGCGCGGACAAGGAGTCCCAGGAGGTCAGCATGCTCGCGCTGCACCTGCTCCAGTCCGCTCTGGTCCACGTCAACACGCTGCTGGTGCAGCAGGTCCTCGCCGATCCGAAGTGGGCCGACACCCTCACTAACGCGGACCGGCGGGCGCTCTCCCCGCTGTTCTGGACCCATGTGAATCCCTACGGCCGGTTCGAGCTGGACATGAACAGACGCCTCGACCTGGATCTGACCGCCCGGGACGCCGTGCCCAGGCCGCACGCCCCCGAGGGTAGACCGGCGGCCCTGGGGTGAGGAGCTGGGGCTCCGATCGCCTACGAACAGCATCTGGTCACCAGCACCCTCGCCGCATAACGACACAAACAGGTGTCCACTTCACGGGGGAAGGTTCAGTCGGCGTGTCTTCATGGGCCGCGACAACCTCCTGGTGTGAGCATCTTGACGCCGTCGCCGCCGAACTCGATGGCCGCCCACGCAAAACGCTCGGCTGGGAAACCCCAGCCGAGCGCCTGCATAAACTGCTCGCGGCCTGATCGACACGACCACGTGTTGCGGAGCCCCCTGAAACCGCCGTGGTAGCGGGCCTTACGCCCGTGGCGGGAGGGCAGACGAGCTCAGAGCTGGGTTTCGCCGCCGTCCACGGCCAGCTCGATGCCGGTGGTGTACGTGGCATCGAAGGCGAGGAATGCGGCCGCCTTGGCGAACTCTTCGACGGTGCCGTAGCGCTTCATGGGGTTGCTCGCGGTCCGCTCCGCCCTGAACTGGTCGGCGGCCTCTTTGGACAAGTTCATCGTTTCCAGAATCCCCGAGTCGATGGGACCCGGGCTGATCGCATTGACACGGATTCCCCGCGGAAGCAGCTCGCGGGAGAAGGTGCGGGCCATCGAGCGCAGCGCCGCCTTGCCGGCCGCATAGACGCTGGTGTCCACCATGCCGATGACGTTCGCGATCGAGGTGGTGAGGACGACGCCGGCGTCCGTGCTCAGCAGCGGAGCGAGCTTCTGCACAGTGAAGAAGGCGCCCTTGACGTTGATCGCGAACAGCTCGTCGTACACGTCCTCGGTCGTCGACTCGAGGGGCGTGAGGGGTGAGATGCCGGCGTTGACGAACAGAGCCTCGATCGAGCCGAGCTCGCTCTTTACACGGCCGGCGAGCATATCCAGGTCGGACAGTGAGGCCACATCCGCCTGGACGGCCACGGCATTCTCGCCGAGCCGCTCGCGTGCCGCGTTGAGCTTGGCCTGAGAACGGCCGGTGATCACCACGCGGGCTCCGCCTTGCACCAGCAGCTCCGCTACCGCGAGCCCCATGCCGCTGCTGCCACCCGTGATCACCACATTCTTGTCGCTGTACTTACCCATGCCGAGGTTGCTCCGTTCCCTCATCAAAAACGTGGTGATATGTCTGGATGTCGCCGTTCATGAAGCGAATCAGCCGAGGGTTTCGATCTTCATGTCGCCTGTGGTGACCGTGCGGATGTGGTCGCTGGCGAGCAGGCTGTGCGGATTGCCGAGGTCGATGGCGCTGACCTCGTCGAGGCGGGCCAGCTGGGAAGGAGTGAGGTCGACCTGCAGGGCACCCAGGTTGTCCTCCAGCTGCGCGAGGGTGCGGGCGCCGATGATGGGTGCCGTCACGCCCGGGGCGTTCAGGGTCCAGGCCAGTGCGACCTGGGCGGGTGTGTGGCCCAGCTCCGAGGCCACCTCCTTCACCGCATCGGCGATGGCGAGGTTGCGGTCGGTGACCCATCCCAGGGCGACGTTGAGGCTCTTGCGGTTGCCGGCGGTTTCGCCGACAACGGAGCCCGCCTGGTTCTGGTCCTCCCGGCTGTACTTGCCGGTGAGCACCCCGCCGCCCAACGGGGAGAAGGGGACCACGCCGAGTCCCATCTCGCGTGCCATCGGGATCAGGTCACGTTCTGCGGTGCGCTCGATCAGGCTGTACTCGGTCTCCAGTGCGACCAGTGGCGACCAGCCGCGCAGGTCGGCGATCGCCTGCATGCGCGACACCTGCCAGGCCGGGGCGCTGGAGATCGCCACGTACAGCACCTTGCCCTGCTTCACCAGGTCGTCCAGGCCGCGCAGGATCTCCTCCACTGGCGTCCTGAAGTCCCATACGTTCAGATAGAGCAGATCGATGTAGTCCGTGTTCAGCTGCCGCAGACTGGCTTCCACCGACGTCAGCATGCTCTTGCGGTGCGTACCCCCGGAATTGGGGTCACCGGGCTGGCGCAGCGTCGAGTACTTCGTCGCCAGCACCATCTTGTCGCGGTTGGTGCGGGCGAATTCGCCGAGCAGTCGCTCGGAGCTGCCGTTGGTGTAGGTGCTGGCGGTGTCGAAGAAGTTGCCGCCGAGCTCGGTGTAGCGGTCGAAGAGCTTGCGCGCCTCGTCGCGCTCGGCGCCCCAGCCCCACTCGGTGCCGAAGGTCGCCGTGCCCAGCGCCAGCGGTGAGACCCGGAGTCCGGAACGGCCCAGCAGCCGGTAGGTGTCGAGAGTGAGTGCCATCGTGTTCTCCTGTGAGGTGCGGTTCGTGGCGTTCGAGAGGTGCAGATTGGTGGTCGACTCGCCCGGGTTTCAGGCGCCGAGCCCGTAGCCGCCGGCCACGGTGATGTCCTGGCCGGTGATGTAGCCGGCGGCGTCCGAGGCGAGGAAGGCGACTGCTTCCGCGACCTCCTGGCTGGATCCGAAGCGCTCGAAGGGGATCTTCGAGCGCATGGCGTCCCGGCCGCTCTGGGGCACTCCCAGCTTGTTGAGCAGCGGGGTGTCGGTGGCCCCGGGGCTCACGGCGTTGACGCGAATCCTGCGCGGGGCCAGTTCGAGCGCGAGCGAGGGCAGCATGGCCAGCAGCGCGCCGCGTGTCGCCGCCCCCACCGTGGCGCCAGGGGTGCCGCGACGGGATCCGATGCCGACGGTCAGCACGATCGAGCCGCCGTCGTTCATGAGGGGAAGGGCCTTTTGGAGGGTGAAGTACTGGCCCTTGAAGTTGAGGTCGGCGTGCTCGTCGAACGATTCCTCCGTCACCTCGGCAACCGGTGCCGGACGGAAGATCCCAGCGTTGAGGAAGAGCAGGTCCAGCGATCCGAACCGCGCCGACACCGCCGACATCAGAGCGTCGGTGTCGGAGAGCACGCGCCCGTCGGATCGGACGACGAGCACGTCGCCGGGGAGTTCGGACTGCGCCCGTGCGAGGGACTCGGGATTCTGTCCGGTGACCGCGACCTGGTAGCCGCGGGCGTGCAGCAGCTCGGCCGTCGCTCTGCCGATCCCGGTCGTTCCCCCGGTGATGAGAGCTGTAGGCATGGCAGACCTTTCGTCGCTGAAGGGATGGGTGAGACCACCGGTAATCGGGGAATTCCCCGGTTGTCTCACCGTACACTGAACCGGGGACATCCCCAATTCGTTCCCGAGCCTCATCCGACACTCACGATCGCGAAGGTCATGACACCTCCACGCAGCACCCTGCGCGCCGACGCGCAGCGCAACCGCGAGCAGCTGATCGTCACGGCCGCCGAAGCCTTCGCGTCCGGACGCGCGATCTCGCTGGATGCGATCGCCAAGCGCGCGGGAGTGGGGAACGCCACCCTGTACCGGCACTTCCCCACCCGAGAGGATCTGGTCGAAGAGGTCTACCGGGACCAGATCCGCCCCTTGCGCGAAGACGCGCGCACCCTGCTGGCCACCGAGCCGCCCGCACAGGCCCTCCACGCGTGGATGCTCCGATTCGCCGACTGGGCCGGCGAACGACGCGGCATCTGCGAGGCCCTGGTCGCCATGAGCGCTTCCGGCCGCTTCGGCACCGGACCCGTCTGCGACGAGGTCCAGCAGGTCCTGGCGATGGTGCTCAAGGCCGGCGCCACAGCAGGAGAACTGCGCAGCGACATCGACCCGGTCGAGGTAGGCGGCATCCTCGCCGGTTTGCTCTCCGTAGCCGGCGCACCCGAGCAGCGCCCCCAGCTGAACCGAATGCTGGACGTCGTCGTCGACGGACTCAGGCCCCGCTAAGCGATACGCCGGCGGTTCGGCGAGGCGGCGGCCCATGCCGGACGACATGGCTGCGGCCGCGGCGGTCGTGGCACCCCAGACCTTGGTGAGGACCCACGGGATGGTCGCCTACGGTCGGCTCGTTCCCCGCCTCGCGACGACGCCCGAACGGCTCGCCAGGTGCTCCTGCCGTCGCCGCTCAAGGGGGACCACCGAGGTGCGCCGCTCAAGGGGGATCACCGAGGTGGATCCAGAAGCCGCCAGTAGTTGATCTTGGAGGCGTCAGCGCTTCCGGCGGGCGGCGGGGTCGCGTTCGGCGACGTGTCGGGCGACTGCGTCGACGCCGGGGCGGGCGTAGCGTTCCAGGGAGCGGACGGATGCGTGGCGGGAGCGGGCCAGCAGCATCGGGGTGGAGGTGCCGCCCTCAGCGTCGTGTGTCAGGGCACTGTGGCGTAGCCGATGGAGCGTCCAGCCGTTCAGGCCCTCGATGTCCTCGGGCGAGGCGAGAGGGTTGGCCAGTAGTCGGGTGT
This sequence comes from Streptomyces diastatochromogenes, assembly GCA_001550305.1. Classification (GTDB taxonomy): domain Bacteria; phylum Actinomycetota; class Actinomycetes; order Streptomycetales; family Streptomycetaceae; genus Streptomyces; species Streptomyces mirabilis_D. Next base: position 1,159 of record LRTP01000259.1, on the reverse strand, counting down.
TCTCCTCGAAGATTTCCTCGGCCCGGCGATAGGAGAGCCGGGCCCGGCCGGCCTCGGAGCACACGTCCAGCGTGGGTGTTCCGGCCGGGGCCTTGCGGTCGGTGAGGAACAGCGGGCCGCGGGTGCGACGGGCGATCAGTCGGGGCATGAGCTGGGCGGTGCCGGACTGCCAGTGAATCCACTCGATCGCCCCGCCCTTGGCGGTGATCCTGCCGCGCTTGTCCTGCGGATATAGGTCCTCCACGTTCAGGCACAGCACCTCATCGGCGCGGGCCGCCGACTCGTAGAGCATCTTCCAGAACGTCTTCTCCCGCAGCGAGACGTCCAGCCACCACAGGGCGGCGATCTGTTCCTCAGCAAGGGCCTTGGTGCGGTCGGGCGGTGCCGGCCGTCGCTCGATGCCGATCGTGGGGTCGGATTCGATCCATCCCTGGCGCTGCCACCAGCCGATTGCCTTGCGCGCGATGGACAACTCCCGGTTGACGGTGTCGGCGTCCATCTCGTCCGCCCGCGCCGCCGCCAGCTCGGCCAGCACCTCGGGCAGGGCTGGGTCGTCGATCGCGGTGAGGGGGAAGACGGGCGGCTTCGCGCCTCGGCGGGCGGGTCCGGTCGGCGCCGGTTCGCCGGCGAGCATCCATCCCCATGTCGTCAGCGAGATCCGGTAGATCCGCGCGGAGGACTTCGCGATGCCCGCGCCGGTGAGGTACCGCTCGACCGCTGCGGTGTACGACGAGGGCGGGGCGCACAGAGGCATCACCCGGGCGCGCGGCAGCCGGAGCGCACCCCCGCTCCCGAGTTCAGTCACTGGTTCGATCGTCACGTCCGCCCCGCCCTTCCGGTGCTGCCGCAGTAAATGCGTACACCTCGCCCCGGTGGCCGGAATCGTCCGTCGCAGGTCGCGATGATCACGGTAGGTGCTCTGCCGCAGTAAATCCGGTATTTACTGCGGCACCATCCTGGCGAGTCACTAGGCGCGTCGGAAGTCCGATACTGACTTCGGCTCGTTAGGGTGATCTTCTTCGAAGTCCCTGATGGGCCTGGAGTGTTGTCTGTATTCCGTGGTGTATGAGGTATGCGGATGGGGGCGGCCTGACCCCGGTGGGACGTCAGCGCCGGGAGACGGTACGGATGCAGGCGGCGGAGCTGTTCGAGCAGGACA
>LRTP01000258.1 GCA_001550305.1 Streptomyces diastatochromogenes | reverse complement strand
CGGGAACGAGATCGGCCCCACCGCGGTCGTACCCCCGCGCTCCTGGCTACGGGACACGGTCTCGTCCGCACTCGCCACCGCGAAGTACGGGGTCCACGCGACCGCCGTGTTCACCCCGAAATTCACCTCCGAAACCCCTGCGACAGGGACCCCGTGCACGCTCGCGACGCGGTACTGGTCGCCCACCGTGCTGCTCGTGCGCCACTCCCAGCCCATCACGGCACGGTAGAAATCCTCCGCCGCCCGCAGATCGCGCGTGGTCAGACTCGCCCAGCAGGGTGCCCCGAACACCGAGTGACTGGCGGTGACCTCACCGTGCAGTGCTGCGTCGCTCTTCATCCTCGTACCGCCTGACCTACCTGACACCACAGCCATCAAGGGGCGTTGAACTACCCCGGACCCAGTGCCCGCCCAAAAGCCGAGTGCCCCTTCGAACGCACGGCAACCCGCTGCTCCGCGTTCACCGCGCAGCGACCGCCGCGAGACACGTCGCACTCTCTGCCGTGGCGCGCAACAGACCGAGGCGGTCGGGGCTGTCCCGGCCGCCTCGAATCGGCTCACGCAGCCAAACCGCAAGTGGTGCCGACCGTCGAGATCTTCGGACTCGGCATTCGCTCGGCTCGGTGCGTCCCGTCGAATGTGTCGCCGGAGCGAGCAGTCCTACCGGCCGGTCCTCTTCACACGGCCCGCAGCCTTGTCCGCGGTCTCCTGCGCCTTACCGGCGATCTGCTCACCACGGCCCTCGACCTGCATGCTCTCGTCGTCCATGGCCTTGCCAGTGGTCTCTTTCATCTTTCCTTTGACCTGCTTGGCCTTTGCCTTCGCCTTGCTCATGATCCGTTGCCCTCCAATGAGGCTCGAATTGGTGCTTAAACCATGCGCTGGGCACGACGGCTCCGCAACCGAGCCACAATGCGGTCGCGCAGCCGTGTCCGCGAAATGCGGCAGCACCAAGGAATGCCAGAACGAAACAGATCCAGGGCGCGATGAGGGAGGCCCCTCGGCAAAGTCCGTGGGTTACCGATCATGCAGCTGCCAAGGCGGCGAGCAGCTTCGTGGCATGGCCCGAGAGGGACAGGGCGGAGGCATTCTCGCCCTGCGGATATGGGTCACGTCCGTTGGAGTGGTGTATCGACGGCCACTCGGTGATCTCGTTTTGACGCTGTGCAGTGAGTTGGACGTCGTCTCAATTGGTCCTGCGAAGAGCCGGGCGTCTCGGGTGGAGCGGGCGCTTCAGCGCACGCACAATGTGACCTGGAGGACGGGCCGCAGCTGCGGAAGAAGCAGCGGCGCAAGGAGTCCCGGCTCGATCCCTACAAGTCGTTGTTCGACGGCATGCTGCGGGCTGACTGGATGCTCGTCCCATACAGCGGCACACCACCCAGCGCATCTACGAGCGCCTGATGGAGAGCCACCGGCTTGTCACCCTCGGCGCGCCCCCTGGGTGATGGCGGTAGAGCAGATTGAGTGTGCCGGTGTATCCGAGCTCGCGCGCCGCTCTGTTCCCGTGAGTGGATGAACGAGGCCTCCACCCTGAAGGCCGTTCGAGTGACTGGAGCGTCACCTTCCGTCCGCGGACACGCAACGTGTGGTGCGATGCCCACGTGAAATCCGGGGGCCGGGCTCGGAAAGTGACCCCCGCCCTGGATCCGTGGACGATTGAAGGGAAGCCCATGGTGCTCCGCGCGCTGGCCGCGACTGGTGTTGCCGCATCATTGTTCGGCTCCTCGGCCTTCGGCGGCAACCCTCCCCCGCCGCCAGGCCGGATCGTCATCGACACGGTGGCAGTCAACGGTTCCGGCTGCCCGACGGGGACGGCCGCCGTGACCGTGTCCCCTGACAACACCGCCTTCACCGTCACCTACAGCAACTACCTCGCCCGGGTGGGGCCCGGCTCGGCGCCGACCGACCGGAAGAAGGACTGTCAGCTCAACCTGCGAGTGCACGTCCCCGGTGGCTACACCTACGCGATCGTGTCCGCCGGCTACAGCGGCTTCGCGTCACTGGCGCCGGGTGCGTCCGGGACCCAGCGGGCCAGCTACCACTTCCAGGGCAACGCCCACACCACCAACTCGACCCATCACTTCGAGGACGGGTTCAACGGCAACTGGCAGACGACCAACACTGTGGACGTCGCCGCCCGGGTCTTCGCCCCCTGCGGGGAGGAGCGCAACCTCGACATCAACACTGAACTGCGGGTCGAGCGCGGCACCTCGAGCCCGAGCGCCACCAGCTTCATCGAGATGGACTCAACGGACGGCAGGATCAAAACCGTGTACCACATGGCCTGGAAGCGGTGTCGGTGATCTCCTGGCGCTGCGATCGGCGGGTGCGTCCAGGCCAACAGCTCTCGTCATCGGTGGTAGCACTGTGTGGTGATCACCGGAGGTGGATGCGCTGGCGGAGCAGCTGCAGGCAATGGCGGTGAAGGCCAGGAAGTGCTCGGCCTTGCGTTCGTAACGGCGGTGCAGGCGGCGGCAGCCGCCCAGCCAGGACATCGTGCGCTCGATCGTCCGGCGGTGTCGGGCCAGCCGCGTGGAGGACTCGATGCCCTTGCGGGCGATGCGGTGGCGGATGCCGCGCTCACGAAGCCATCGGCGCAGGTGGTTGTAGTCGTAGCCCTTGTCGCCATGGAGCTCGGCAGGGCGTCGGCGGCGCGGGCGGCGACGGGAGCGGATCGGCGGGAGCCCCTGCACCAGGGCTTGGAGGGCCTGGCTGTCGTGGAGGTTGGCGCCGGAGATGCCGATCGAGAGGGGCAGACCCTGTCGGCAGGATTCGGACCTGTCAGCGCCCCCCTTTCAGGGCCCGCATGTTCACCAAGTCGATCGCGCAGCACGACCAGTCCAACTCCCCGCGGGCGCCGAGCTCGTCCAGCACCAGGCGGTGCGGCTTCGCACACACGCGGGCGCCGGTCCACTCGGTGAAGCGCCGGTGTGCGGTCGGCCCGAGGGGCCGAACACAGGAGGCAGTTGGCGCCAGGTGCAGCCCGTCGTGGCCACGAAGATGATCGCGACCAGGACTTCCCGGTCGCCGCAGCGTCGCCGGCCGCCGCCCTGTGGCCGCGTCGGGCCATGACATGTCTTCTCGGGCCGCCGGACTCCTGTCACCAGTCGCAGGTATGTCTCCCAGCATTACCTGCCGGGGCTCCCGCGGCACGCGGAGCGTCAGGCGGGCGGTTCGTCGGGGACGGGATGCTCCGGACGTCGGCTGCCGGAGTGCGGGGCGCCCCTGCGGCCGGTGCTGGCCTCGTCCGTATCGGGAATCTCCAGGTCTGGCTGCTCCTCGGCGGCGGACTGCGTCGGGACGCCGAGGGCGTCCCAGGGGTCCACGTCGGCGGTGGCCTGCTGATCGGGCGGATCCCTGGGTACCGGCTTCGGTATCGGCTTCCCACTGGTCCCAGGGGCTTCCGGGCGGCGTTCGCTCACGGTGTTCTCGCTTCCTCGATCAGGGGGTGGTGTGAGTCGCAGGTACCCCGGCGGCCGACGATGATGCCAATGATCGAGGCCTCGCCCCGAGGCTGGTCGGCGGCTGCGCGAAGGGTTGACGAGTTCCCCCACCGTCGCTCCGATCACAGAAGGGGACACAGCAACCGCCGGAATTCCGAACGATGGTGCTGCGATGGAGCGTCGATCGCCATCGTCCAGGCGTCACAACTCGTCGGCATCGTAAGGTGTCCCCTGTGAAACTCCAGGAGTTGCTCGACAAGCAAGACTCCTATGGTGCCCGGGCTGTGTTAGCAGGACTTTCCGCAGCCAAGGAACGAAGTGTCGCTACTCGTGGTGCAGTTCGGGCGAGCCCGGACTCCTGCTTTCGCATCGCGTCGTTGACAAAGGTCTTCACCTGTACTGCGCTCGTGAAGACCATGCGAGACAACTCCATCCCGCTCGGTACAGCCGTCATCGAGGTGCTTCCTGACCTCGCACCTGGCTGGCGAGCCGATGTGCGCCTCGCCATCGAGCAGATCCTCGGGCAGGTCTCGGGGCTGCGCGAGTCTGTGGGCTCGACCGCCCTGGCCGCTCTGGGCGACGGACCGCGTGCGCTCCAAGAGGCGGCCGAGCTCGTCGTGGGCACGGGGAACGAACACGAGCCCGGGGCCCGCTGGTCCTCCTACAATGGCAACTACCTCCTGGCCGGTGCGGTCCTCGCCGCCCTCAGTGGCATTTCGTACGAGAGGGCGTTGGAGAAGACATTGCTTGGCCCGTGGAATGCTCTACGGTCCCGGATGGGGGCTCGGCCCTTCAGGCCAGACGTATCTCAACGGACGGCTCCCGGGCTATCGCGCAGCGATGGTGTTGTCCCCGACGAGGACTACGTGAGTGTTGTCGTGACCAACCAGCAGCACACCCTCCGCGCCACGGCAACATTCCTCAGCGACATGCAGCACCCCTTGACCAACGACGACCTGGCAACAGCCATCGACCGGTTCGCTGCCTGATCGGTTGCGGGAACGCATCCGTACGCCGTGGCGGGCGGCACCTGTCGTCCGCCGCCATGTGGACTTCGTGGTCAGTCCGCCGCGCGAGCGGGCAAGAGCTTCACCGGCCGCACCGCCTCCGCCAGGAACGGACGCGGGCACATGTGCACATGTGCCTGCGCGCACATGCGAACTGATCTTTGTGTGGCCCCTTTTGAAACAGCAGTCGACGTTCAACGACGTCAGGCTCTCCCCCGCCCTGCACGCCGTCACTTACCGGGCGGCGAGCCATGCAGGCGCAGACCGACGCTGGCGACTCGAGTGTGCCGTCACCACACCTCAGGGCCCCCGCCATACCACTCGATAACCGGTGAGTCGGCCACATCGATCTCATCCAAGCCCACCCAGCCCGCCCGCCGCATGATCTCGGCCAGGCCTCGCAGACTGGACGCCGCCCCCACAGGCTCCCCGTCCACGCGTACCTGGCGCCCCTCCCCCTTGACGGGCGGGCAAACGGTCACGGAACGCTCGGTCATTCGGCAAGCATCGCCCGCAACCGCACGCCGCGCATCCGGACGTAGCACGCGGTGCTGTGCCGGACGCTGTGCCACTGCAGGAGGCGTACGGGTTCGTCTGGACACACATCACTGCTGTCCGGGCGAGAGACACATTCGGTAAGCCGAGCGTGCTCCTCCACACCGACCGCCCTCAGTGAACGAGCGCCTTGCGCAGCCCGGGCTTCGATGCATCGGCCCACGCGGTCGGCAGTTCCCGTTCGCGGCCTTCGGCCACGGCTTGCTCCTGGCCGTACAGCAGGCCCCAGGTGAACGCGGGCTCGCCCGCCGCGTGCGCCGCCAGGGCCAGGTGCCGCAGGGCGTCCCGCGCGACGACGGTGTCCTGATGGTCCCGAGCACCTTCTGTACGGCCTTGACGCGCTTGCCGAGCCGCTTGGCGGGTTTGCCGAGCGAGGCGCGCGCCGGTTCGGTGGCGTACCGCGTCTTCTTCGCCGCCTTGCGGGCCTGGTGGAGGGCCGCGTCGCGTTCCGTCCCCGGGGAGAGCTCCAGCGCGTGCGCCACCCGGCCGGCCAACCGGTCGTACTCCTTGAGGATCGCCTTGACCATGACTTTCTCCGGCTTGCGAACGGCCTTACGACGCAGTGGGGGCTGCTGCGTGAGCGTGGCCAAGGAATTCAGAAGGGCCAGGTAACGGGGTGAGACCAGGGCGTCGAGAGTGCGCTGCCGTGCCTTGGAGGTACGGGAGACGTTCCACACCTGCAACCTGGCTTCGACGGGCCCAAGGACCAACTCCCGGGGCGAGGCCCCGATGCGCACGCCGAGCCGTTCCATGAGGACCTCCTGGTCGCGTTCGGCGCCCAGCTCGCCGCCCAGCCACTTGAGCTCCTCGCGGATCGGATCGGTGACCTCACGTTCCAGCACCGCCCGGTAGGAACGCAGGGTGCTGCGCAGTCGGCGGCAGGCGACGCGCATCCTGTGCACCGAGTCCGGCAGGCCGCGGCGTACGGCGGGATCGAGGTCCACCAGGGCGTGCACCTGTCCGTCCACATACCTGAGGACCTCTTCGGCGGCCGAGCCGGGTACGACGGTCTCGGCACATGTGTCCGGCAGACGCGACGCTCCCGTTCCTGTTTCCTCCAGGGCCCGGCTCAGCTTCGACGGACTACTCGCACGGTCGATGCCCTTCTTGCGCAGCGCCTTGTCCACGAGGTCGAGGAGCAAGGGATCGGCGTCCTCGGCGAGTTCGACTTCCATCTCAGTCCATGAGGCCCGTTTGGTCGTGGCCAGAAGGGAATCCGCGCGGACCTTGTCGAGGCTCAGCTCAGCGAGGACCGCGCCTTCGGAATCGACGAGGTGCCGCGTGCTGCGAGTGGACCGGATACGGACGACTGGCCTCAGCTCTCCCCCTCGGGTGCGAGAAAGGGCCAGGTCCCGCAGGGCGTCCGGAACCGTGTCGGACAACGGGACCTGCACCTCCTCCCGGCTGTCTCCGGACATGGGCAGTTTGAGGTGCCATCCCGCATCAGCCCCGCCGGTCCTTCGCCGGAGCGTCGCCGACGCTCCAACCAGGCGCAGGTCTTCAGTGTCGTAGTACACGGCGTCCAGTTCGTCGAGGCCCTCTCCCACGACCGATGCGATGCCGTCCACGCTGGTGAGGTCCGGCAGCCACGAGGTGTCCTTGGCCGACGGGGCTTCGTACTTTCGCTCTGTCTCTCGCTTCGTACGGGTCATATTCGTATGGGTCATAACGGGCGCGTGCACGCCTCAGCGCCGCTCAAACACTCGTGAGGCAACATGTGCGGCCTCCGGCAAGGAGGCCCGGCCGAGGGCCGCATCGATGGACATGGTCGTGAAGGGCGTTCGCCGGTGCTCGCGGCACTCATGCCGTGCCGGGTCGGGCGGCGATACGCGTCACCGTGACCGCGACGGTGACGGCCGGCTCCGCGACGCCGTGAGCGGCGAGGTGGGACGTGACTGCGGTCCGTACCCGGTCGTGAACGTTCTGGGCGGTGTCCAGGGTTCGGTGGCCCTCGGCCAGGACGCAGCGCACCTCGATGCGCCATCCCGAACCGTCCGGCGCCCGGTCGGCGCGGATGCCCGCCTCGGGCGGCATGCGGTGTGGTGCGGAGTCCGTCCGGGTAGGCGCGGCGGCTGCCGCGAGGCAGTGGGCGAGGCGGGGTTGCAGGCCGGCCACGCCGGGAACCGCGAGGGCCGCCTCGGCCGCGACGCCGAGGAGCGTGGGCGTGCCGGTGGCGGTCATCACGTGCCACCGCCTGTGGGATGGCCGGGGCTCAGGGGTGGCCACGGCTCCAGAACGTCGACCACGACGATGTCGACTGTCGTCACTGCCAGACCCAGGTCCCGTCCTGCCGAGTGGAGGACCGATTGGCGTACCTGATCAACCCGGTCGGGCAGCGGGCGGTCAAGGGCAGCGGCCAGCTCCATGGTCACCCGTACGTCGGTGCCCTCGCCCGCGAGTACGAGCCGGCAGGTCGCGGCTCTCACACCGGGGACCGTGTCCGCGGCCTGCCGCAGTACCTTCGCGGCAGCGCTCTCGGCGATCCGCAGCTCCCGGTCCGGGTCGGCCAGGGGCAGCAGCCGTCCGAGCCGGATCTCTGCCCTGACGACGTTCATGACACGGTCGGTGAGTGCCTGCAGGCCGGGAGGGTCTTCCTCACGCAGCGCCTGGGTGGCCGCGTTCACCGTGGCCAGTCCCTCGACCGCCTCGCGGCAGTGAGGACAGGACACCGTGTGCGGGTCCACGGTCGGCGCGCCGTCCCGCACCCGTTCCCAGACCCCGCTGAGCAGGCGGCCGCAGGGCAGTACCTCATCACCCACGAACGGGGACACGTCGGCGTCGACCGGGCTGGTGCGGGGTCCGTCCGTATGGGGCGGTTCGGAAGGCCGGGCCTGCGGGTCGTCTAGCGCCATGGGCCCATCGCCTCCTGCAGGGATCGGCGCGCTCTGAACAGTCTGCCGCGCACCGTCTGCTCACTGGTCCGTGTCACGTGGGCGATCTCGTTGTAGGGCAGGCCCTGCAGTTCACGCAGGATCCAGCAGATCCGCTGGCCGTCGTCCAGCTCGGCGAGCGCGCGGGACAGGGCCTCGGTGGCCGCGTCCTGCTCGGCGGAACGGGCCGGCTGGCTCCTCGCGTCGCCCGTCGCGGGTTCGGCGACGGTGTCCAGGGGGACAGGCGGCGGGCGGCGCCGCCGTCGCATGGTCAAGCAGCGGTTGATGGTGATCCGGTACATCCAGGTGCTGAACTCCGCACTGTGACGGTACTCCGGTAGACGCCGCCAGGCGCTGACGAAGGCGTCCTGAACGGCCTCTTCGGCGTCCTGGGGGTTGCCGAGCATGCCGCGGGCCAGGGCCAGGAGGGACCGGTTGTGCCGCTGGACGAGAACGGCGAAGGAGTCTTCGTCTCCCTCGGCCGCCCGCACGGCAAGCAGTCCGTCCGGCAGGTCGCATCCCAGTCGTGGGGAAGCAATACGTTGGATCATGACGCTCTCGCAGGGGGCTCGGAAAGAGCGTGTACCCCCGCCATAGCTGTGTGATGCACATCACACTCCACGTCTGTGAGAGGTACGCCGCCCCGGGTGTCCAACCTCTTGAGAGACACCACGCAGGTGTCACACCGAGCCACTCGAGGCGACCGCCATGACGGACAACATCACCAGCGTCGGCGGGGGCAGCCGGCCAGACACAGGCGTGAGCGCGCTGAAGGGCCGTACCGGGCCCGGAGCACCGGCCGAGACACGGGGGAAGACCACCATCGCGGACGGTGTGGTGGCCAAGATCGCGGGCATGGCCACACGCGAGGTACCGGGCATCCACAGCATGGGAGCGGGGATGGCCCGCGCCTTCGGCGCCATGCGGGAACGCGTCCCGGGCGGAGGCGGAGGCGTCACGCGCGGAGTGAAGGTCGAGGTCGGCGAGCGCCAGGCCGCAGTGGACCTGGACGTCGTCGTCGAGTACGGCGTCTCCATCGTCGACGTCGCCGGCGCCGTACGCACCAACGTGATCAGCGCCCTGGAACGAATGACGGGGCTGGAGGTCGTCGAGGTGAACATCGCTGTCGACGACGTCCACCTCCCCGACGAGGAGGAAGAGGCCGAAAGGGACGAGGGCCGCGTGCGGTGACCGACCGGCGTGACCACGGCCATGCCCTGAGCATGAGCGGGTGCTCACACGGACGATCACGTTCGCGAGACGGGTGAGTGGATGATGAACGCAGCGACGACGGGCCTCGCGGCCGGCATGGCCCTGGGCTTCGCCGGATACTTCGGAGGCTTCTGGGCATTCCTGCTTGTCCTGGTGCTGGGTGCGGCGGGGCTGATCGTCGGCCTCGTCGTGCAGGGCGACCTCGACCTCCATACGCGGAGGCAGCGGTGAGTACCCGACCCGGTTCCCAACCCCCTGGCGAAGGGCCCGCCCCACCGGGGCGATCCGCCGACCTGCCGCCTCCGGCCGAACGGGGGGCCACCGTCATCCCGGACAGGGTGGTCGCGCGTATCGCCGCCAGGGCCGCACGCACGGCCCAGTCCCGGCGTGCCGCCATACCGCCCGACCGGAGCGGGCCGGCGGCACCCAGCGCCTCCGCGGCCGTCCGTACCGGATCGGTGCGCCTGCATCTGGCCATGGACCTGCCCTACCCCACCGACATCCCCCACGTCTGCGAGCGGATCCAGCACGACGTCGCCAAGCAGGTGACTCAGCTGACCGGCTTGGAGGTGGGAGAGGTCACCCTCACCGTCCGGCGGCTGGTGACCGCCGCCGACGCGAGCCGGGGACGGGTCCGATGAGGCGCCGCGCGGCCCGGGCCGCCGGGCACGCCGCGCAGGAAGGAGGACCGGAATGACACCCGACCCGGACCCTCCCGCACGCGGATCCACGCCATCCGCGCGCCGTGCCACCGTGCCGATGACAAAGGAGCCGGAGGAGCTGAGAGAGTCAACAGAGCCCGGTCCACCCGAACACGACGTGCCTCTTCCGCCGGACTTGGTGGCGGGCGATCACGACGGACGGGACCGGACCCACCGCCCGTGGTCCGCGCGCCGCGTTCCGGCCGCGCTGGTCGCCTCGGTGATTCTCGTGGCGGCGGTCGCGGCGCTGGTCGACGTCGTCGCCGTACGGGCGGGACGCCCCGCGGCAGCCTGGCGACGGCACCTGGCCGACGAATTGGCCACCCGCCCCTTGGACGACGTGTGGGTGCTCACGGGAGCCGCCGTGGCCGCCGTGCTCGGCATCTGGTTGATCGTCCTGGCCCTCACCCCCGGCCTACGCCACTGGCTGCCCCTGCGCTCCCCCGCGCCCGGGCTGCGGGCTTCCCTGGACCGCGATGGCGCCGCCGACCTGCTGCGCGACGCCGCCATGCGGGTCCCGGGAGTCAGCAGGGCTCGCGTCCGGGTGCGCCGCCACCGCGTCAAGGCCCGCGCGGACGCCCGCTTCCGCGACCCCCAGCAGGTGAAGGAGGACCTCACCGCCGTCCTCGGCGAGGAGCGCGATCAGCTCGTCCTCGCTCGCCCTCCTCGCATCGTCGTACGAGTGCGGCAACGCACCGACTGAGCGAAGCCCCCCGACACCGGAGCCCACACCATGACGCCGCGAACCGTACTCAACCGCAGTCTGCTGGCCCTCGCCGGACTGGTACTGCTCGGCGGCGGTCTGCTGATTCTCTTCGCCGGGCTCGACGTCTACCGGCGACACGGTCTGGTCCCGCCGGTCGGCTGGCCCCTCGCCACCCCGCACGACGTCCTGCTCGGGTCCGCCGACCGGGCCCGCTGGAGCGGTCAGGGCTGGTGGTGGTGGCCCGCCGTCATCGCCACCCTCACGCTCGTCGCCCTGCTCGCCGTGTGGTGGCTGCTCGCCCAACTGCACCGACGCCACCCCGGAGCGCTGCCCGTCGGCGGCACACCCCCGCAGGAAGGCGTCGAACTGCGCGACCGCGCGCTCAGCGACGCGATCGCCGCCGAAGCCGGTGCCCAGCCGGGGGTTGAGCATGCAACCGTGCACATCACTGGCCGACCTGCCCACCCCCGCACCCACATCACGCTCGCTCTCACCCCCCAGGGGGCGCCCGGCGCGGCCCTCGACGCCCTGTACGAAGGCCCGCTCCGTACCGCTCGTCGGTCCACCGGCTCCCCCGGCACCACCCACATGCACACCGACGTCCGCCTACAGGTCGCCCACCACAAACCGCACCGCGCACAGTGAGGCAGGACACCGACGGCCTGCCTCAGCAGCGGATCCCGCCTGCAAGCACGAGGTGCTCCCAGTTGCCGGGCCCCGCGGGCAGGCGCACGGTGAAGAAAGATGTGTCGGTCCTGGACGGGCCGCGTTTACCAGCGTCTTCGAGAGGACGGCGATTGCGATGGCCAAGGCCAAGGGCAATGCGAAGGTGCATCAGATCAGGGGCAAGATGAAGGAGACTCTCGGCAAGGCCCTGGGGGACTCATCAATGCAGCAGGCAGGGCGTGGGGAACAGCTGCGCGCCAAGGCACATGAGATGACGGAAAAGGCGACAGGCCACCTCCGTAAGCGGAGCGGGCACTGATCGAGACTGATCGAGGACGTACGGCTGGTCCGCGACTTCCGGGACTCGTGTCGTCAACGTCGATATCGCGCCGGACGCGGGTGATCGCGCAGTGGTTCAAGCGCCACGCCCGCGTCCGTCCGATGACTTCTCCAACCGGTCGCTCACTCCGGCCAGAAGACGAGGTCTGAGAGTCCGGGAAACACCAGCCGACCGGCTCTCGGGGCAGGTCACGCCGAGGGAATCGCACGGCTCGGGCCGCGTCAGCCCTCGTCCTCGTCCTCCTCCTCTTCCTCCTCGGCGTACTCGTCCTCTGGCCCCTCTTCGTCGTACTCCTCTTCTTCCTCTTCTTCCTCGGGCGCCTCTTCATCGGGCGCCTCTTCGTCGTACTCCTCCTGCTCCTCGCCCTCCCCTGCCGCTTCCTCCTCTTCCAGTGCTTCCTCGTGGCTGCGAACTACCTCGCCGTCGCGGATCTCTCCGCGCCAGCCCTCGACGTCCTCGTCGGCGAACGTGACATAGCGCTGGAAGTTCTTGAAGTCCAGCCGCAAACGGCGTCCTTGGGCACGCCACAGGTTGCCCGTCTTCTCGAAGAAACCCGAGGGGTAGTACTCGACGACCAGCACGATCCTCGTCAGGTCGGGCGTGAGTTCGTGGAAACTGACACAGCCGTGAGTAGTGCCCTTCGCACCCTCGGAGCTCCACACGATTCGATCGTCCGGCACCTGTTCCTGAACCGTCGCCTTCCAACCGCGAGTCGAGGGGCCGACCTTCACCTTCCAGTCACTGGCGGTCTCGTCGTTCCGGGACACACTCCGTACGCCTTTGGTGAAGTCGCTGAACTCCTCGTACTGGGTCCAGTAGTTGTACGCCACGCGGATTGGCACACCGACGTCCAGCACCTCAATGATGTTCATCACCTTGGTGCTGCCGGACTTGCCCCCGCGTCCCCCGCCGAAAACGCTCTTGACTTTGTCCATCACATTGTCTTTGAGCCCCTTGGCCTTCTCACCGACGAACGCCTTCAAGGGGGAATCACCTTTGAGGATGCGTCCGCCGATACCGAGAAGAGATCCACCCGATCCACCATTCTCGGCCGTGTCAAGGAGTTGGTCGGTGACATCCCCCAACTTTTCCCCGGCCTTGTCGACGAGATGTTCGACCTGAGCACCGAGGAAGTCGGACAGTTCATCGCGCAACATGTCGAGGCCGGAGGCCTCTCCCCGGCCGGAGTCTCGCTCTTTGTCGGCCATGACCTACCTCCGCCGCGCGGGAGTCTTCTTGGCAGTCGCCTTCTTCGCGGGGGCCGCCTTCTTGGACGGGGCCTTCTTCGCGGACGCGCTCTTCGTCGGTGCCCTCTTCGCCGCCGTCTTCTTGGCAGGGGGCGGAGACTTCTTCGCGGTCTTCTTCGCCGGGGGCGACTTCTTGGCGGCAGTCTTCTTGGCTGCCGGCCTCGGCGCCGCCGACTTCTTGGCCGGGGGCCTCTGCGCCGCGGTCTTCTTCGCGGGAGCCTTCTTCTCGGGAGTCCTCCTCGCAGGAGTCCTCTTCCTGGCGGGAGCCGCTTCCTTGGCGGCCGCCCTACGGGGAGAGGGTCTGGCCGCGCGCTTCTTTCCCGCTACTGGGCGGCGACGACGCCGTGGCGGCTCCTCCTCAGCCTCTTCCTCTGGCTCTTCCTCCTCCGGTTCCTCTTCCTCCGGTTCCTCTTCCTCCTCTTCTTCTTCCTCAGCTTCTGCCTCCGGTTCTTCTTCCTCCGGCTCCTCTTCCTCCTCTTCCTCCTCTTCTTCGAATTCCCCCTCAGGCTCTTCCTCGCCCTCTTCCTCCTCCGGTTCCTCCTCGTCTTCGTAGCGCTCCTCGCCCTCCTCAGGCTCTTCCTCGCCCTCTTCCTCCTCGCCCTTCTCCTCACCGATGCGCAGCGTGCGCTCATGGAGAGAGTCGGCGAGGTCGGCGAGGCGCCGGTCGGCGGTGGCGGCCAGGGCTTTGCGTCCGGCGTCCAGCAGCTCGCCGCGCACCTGCTCGTTCAGCTCGGCGACTCCAGGAACGTCACCGAGTTTCTTCAGGCCGGTCGTCAACAGCTGCTGCGGATCGAGCCCAAATCGCCGACCTGCGAGATAAGTTGCCAGCCCGAAGGCGAAACGGGCTTTCTTCGTACGTCCGAGCACATAGCCAGCTGCGACCGCGGCGGCGAGGCCGATCTTGGTCGTGTCGTTCATGAGCCGGTTCCCTTCGGAAAGGGGAGGTGAACACACTCGAATTCGGGCCAACATCCCCTGCTCAACCAGTGATTGAGACAGAAGCGGATCGCACGCGACGCGTCTCTCGGCCCGCTGAGAGCACCCCGGACACGCCATGCGGCCCCACCGGGGCAGGTAGTGACCCCACCGGGCAGGTTCGCTCAGAGCCATCCATGCCCGACGATATGTACCCCTATATGATGGAATTATAGTGTTCGTGCGTGGAGTATGGCGCGCGCTCCGACCACCGGAGAGACCATGGCCGCAGCAGAACCCCGGCGGCGATCCAGCAGCAGTAGCCGCGGCACGGACCGGGAGACCACAGATGGCCCCCGGCGACGCTCCGGCAAGGGCAACGCAGCCTGGGCCATTCGTTCCGCAGTCGAACAACTTCAGGAGTTGCTCGGGCGGGCCCCCGAGTCCGTCTCGGCACTGAAATCCACCGAAGCCGGTTGGGAAGCCGACGTGGAGGTACTCGAACTGGAACGCGTCCCCGAAACCACGAGCGTGATGGCCACCTACCGAGTGACGCTGGACGAGGAAGGCGACCTGGTGGAGTACCGAAGGACGCGTCGCTACAGCCGCGGCCAGATCGACCGGCTGGGCTGAGGCCGCAACGGCCATGAAGGGAGGCACCATGACGGTGGTGCCGCAGAGTGGAGGCGCTGTCGCACGCGGTGGTGGCGGTGGCACCAGCCTCTACGACGTCTTGGAACTCATTCTGGATCGCGGGCTTGTCATCGACGTCTTCGTCCGCGTGTCACTGGTGGGGATCGAAATCCTCAAGATCGACGCTCGTATTGTCGTGGCCAGTGTCGACACCTATCTGCGTTTCGCCGAGGCATGCAACCGTCTCGACCTCGAGACCGGGAGGAAGGCACCCGCCCAGTTGACCGACATCGTCGGAGACACGGTGGAGAGCGGGGCCAAGGGCAAATCCAAGGGGGCCATCTCCGGCGCGGCGGAAGCGGTCACCGATTCCCTCAAGGGGATCACCGGCCGTGACGGCGGCGAAGAGGAGGAGGCCGAGGAAGAAGACGAGGCCAAGGAAAAGGAACCCGTGGAGAGGCGACGGCGGCCGGCTCGACGCACCTCCCGACGTGAGCGCGAGTAGGGCTCGCCCGGCGAGAAGGAATGAGCCATGGCCGTATACATCTACTCCATCACCGGCAAGCAGCACCCGCTCCGCCTCGACGGTCTCAGCGGAGTCGGTGAGTCACCGGCGGACCTGCGGGCAGTGACGGCGGGACCGCTGTGCGCTGTGGTCAGCGACGCGCCCGAGGATCTACGCCCCAAGCGTCGCGACATCGTCGCCCACCAGGAAGTGCAGAAGCGCCTCATGGCTGACGGCACTGTGCTCCCCATGCGGTTCGGCCTCATCGCCGAGGACGACGAGGCCGTCCGGCTGGCTCTGGAGCAGAACGCCGCGGACTATACGGACGGGCTTCAAGTACTGGAGGGGTGCACCGAGTACCACCTCAAGGCGTCGCAGGACGAAGACGCGCTCCTGCGGCAGATCCTGCGGGAGTCGGACGTGGCGCGAGAGCTCAATGACGAGATCCGCGGCGGCACCGCCGCCCCCGACGCATCGCTGCGACTCGGTGAGCTGGTCGCCCAAGAGGTGCAGGCACGGCAGGAGGCGCTGGCGGCGGGTGTGGTCGAAGCACTGCGCCCCTTCGCCCGGACGCTTGACACATCCCAGCCGACGGGTTCGGACTTCCTCAACGTGTCGTTCCTGGTGACCGAGGACCAGGAAGAGACGTTCCTCGCCTCGGAGTTGAGCGTCGCCCACCAGATGGGTGACGACTTCGACTTCCGGCTCAACGGCCCCCTGCCCCCCTACAGCTTCGTCTGAAGGAGTTCTCATGGGCCTGTTCACACAGCTCGTCACCCTTCCCCTGGCGCCCGTGCGCGGCGTCGTATGGGTCGTCGAGCGCGTCCGGGAGGAAGCCGAGAGCCAGTACTACGACCCCGCGCCGGTGCACCGCGAACTCGCCGAGCTCGAACGTCTCCTCGTCGCAGGCGACATCGACGAGGAGACGTTCGACCAGCGCGAGGACGAACTGCTCGACCGGCTGGAGGAGATCCGTGCCTATCGGCAGGGCTGACACTCCTGATCCGGCACGAGGGAATACGAGGCCGCAACCGTGACTGAACCCCTGGCCAATAGGCTTGGTTCCTATCCGTCCCGATCAGCGCCCCCCTACGCGCAGGGATCCTCCGCGAATCTCGCCGACATCCTTGAACGGGTACTCGACAAGGGCATCGTCATCGCAGGCGACATACAGATCAACCTTCTCGACATCGAGCTGTTGACCATCAAGCTGCGCCTCCTGGTCGCCTCCGTCGACAAGGCGAAGGAAATGGGCATCGACTGGTGGGAGCACGACCCCTCGCTGTCCTCGCGGAGCAGGGGTGAACAGTCACTGGCCGAGGAGAACCGCCGGTTGCGGGCCGAGATCGATGCCATCCGCCAGGGCAAGGCCCTCCCCGCAAAGGAGGAAGCGCCGCGGGACACGGGCAGCCGTCGCCGGGGAAGTGCTCGCGATGAGTGACCTGCTGACATACGCGTATGCGGTGGTACGCAACGCCGAAGGACTGCGGGAGACAACCGCGCCGCTCCGAGGCGTCGCCGACTCTCCGGTCAGCCTCGTCACCGACACCGGCGACGATCAGCTGGGGCTCGTGGTGAGCCATGTGCCCGGACAGGACTTCCAGGAGGACGCTCTCAAGCAGCATCTCGAGGACCTGGAGTGGCTGGAGGCCGTGGCCCGCGCTCACCACGGCGTCATCGAGGCCTTGGCCGAGCGCACCACCGTCCTTCCGCTGCGCCTGGCAACCGTCTATCTCGACGACAACCGGGCGCGGGAGGTACTGGAAGGCGGGCGGACCATGTTCGCGGAGCGCCTGGCCCGACTCTCCGAACATGTCGAATGGGGGGTCAAGATCTATGTCGAGCCGTCCGCGGCCCCCGCGGCCCCGGCTGTTCCCGCGGCAGACCTGACCCCCGGGCGCGCCTACCTGCGTAGCCGCCGGCAACAGCAAAGCGTTCGCGACACCGTGTACCAGGCGGCGCAGAAGGCCGCCGAGCGAGTGGAGGCCGCGGGCCGCAAGCACGCCTCCGACCGTGTCCGCCATCGCGTACAGCAGGGTCTCCTCGCCGACGCGGCCGGCGCCGTCGGCGAGAACGTCGTGAATGACGCCTACCTTGTGCCCCTGAAGCGTTGCGACGACTTCCTGGCCGACGTGACGCATGCCGCTGACGGGCTGGACGGGGTGCGGGTCGAGGCCACCGGCCCCTGGGCTCCGTACTCCTTCGCCATGCCACTCGATGAATCCGGCGGTGCTGCAGCTGCCGAGGGAGCACCCCCGTGATCACGCCTGGCCGTGCGCCCGAGGCGGAGCGTCTGCCTCAGCGGCAGGTCGCTCTCATCGATCTGTTGGACCGACTTCTGAGCGGAGGGGTCGTCCTCACCGGTGACGTTGTGCTGTCCATCGCGGACATCGATCTGGTACGCGTCTCCCTGCGTGCCCTGATCGTTTCCATCAGTGAGCAGAACCCCTCGCCATGGACGAGGACGAATCCGCCGCGAGGCGGCGACCATGACAGCCGGCGACCATGACAGCTGAGGGAGAGAGACGGCCGCCGAGCCGCGCCGACGAGGTCGCGGAGGCCGCCGCACGCGCCTTCCGGCTGCTGCCCGCCGCCCCACGCGACCTGGACCCGCCGGCCGGCAAGGGCTCACGTTCCCCCGCTCGGCGAATCAGCTCCGACCGCGACACCGTCGAACGGGACCTCATGAAGCTCGTCCTCACTCTCGTGGAACTCCTGCGCCAGCTCATGGAACGACAGGCCCTGCACCGCGTCGACCAAGGAGACCTCACCGACGAACAGGAAGAACGCCTGGGAGCGACCCTCATGCTCCTCCACGACCGCATGAGCGACCTGTGCGCCCAGTACGGACTGACCATGGAGGACCTCAACCTCGACCTCGGGCCGCTGGGCACACTGCTGCCGCCCCCCGACTGAACCCCCGGCAACGCGGTCCGCCCGCGCCGGCGCCCACGGGCACCTGCTCCGCTTCCAGCAGGAGAGCGAGTGCCCTCGGCCCAGCCGCGAAGAAGAGCGGCCATGTGAGACGTTCTGGATCACGGGTACTCCGTACACATGGATTTCTGGTCGAAAGAACCGCCATTGCCGCCGAGCCGGGGCCCCATTTCGACGGCGATCGCTGAGTACTTGAGAAGTACAGGGCCACCTCCCGACGACGGGACGATCGCCGACGCATCCCCCTTCGGCGAGGACTGGCAGCTCGGCCTTTACCTCTGTTACGAGCTGCACTACCGGGGTCTCGCCGGCGTGGACGCCGCCCGTGAATGGGACCCTGACCTCCTCAAGGCGCGAGCAGCCCTGGAGCGCCCCTTCCTCAAGGCCCTGCGCCACCAGGCGACACGGCATGAACGCGCCGCCGAGGCGCTGGACGACCTGCTCGTCGAGCCCGTGGACGGCATCGGAGTCACCCACTACCTCCAGGACGACGGCGAACTGTGGCAGCTACGCGAATACGCCGCACAGCGGTCGCTGTACCACCTCAAGGAGGCCGACCCGCACGCCTGGGTACTGCCCCGCCTGTGGGGCCGGGCGAAGGCCGGAATGGCAGCCGTGGAGTTCGACGAGTTCGGCGGCGGCCGGGCGGATCGGGTGCACGCGCGGCTGTTCGCCGACCTCATGACCGACCTCGGCCTGGACGCCACCTACGGGCACTATCTCGACTCTGCCGGCGCCGAGGCACTCGCCGTCGTGAACCTGATGTCCCTCTTCGGACTGCACCGCGCCCTCAGAGGCGCACTGGTGGGTCACTTCGCCACCGTCGAGATCACCTCGTCGCCCGGTTCACGGCGGCTCGCCCAGGCCATGCGGCGCACCGGCGCGGGACCGGCCGCCGAGCACTTCTACGACGAGCACGTCGAGGCCGACGCCGTACATGAGCAGGTCGTACGCCGGGAAGTCGTCGCGGGCCTCCTCGAGGAAGAACCCCACCTGGACGGCGACGTCGCGTTCGGCGTGGACGCCACCAACTACGTCGAGGACCGCCTTGCCGAACGACTCCTCGGCGCGTGGCGGGCAGGCGAGTCATCGCTGCGTACGCCCGTCTGACCAGCGAGCCCGGCCCGAACAGGTTCTCCTGCACCCCCGAGAACCGGAGATGAAACCCCCATGACTCCCCTTGCTCTTCCTGGCGTCTACGCCCCACAACACGACACCGATCTGCTCGTGCAATCCCTGCGTCAGGAACCCCTCCCGCCGCAGGCTCATGTCCTCGACATCGGCACAGGTACAGGAGCCGTCGCTTTGGCCGCCGCACGGCTGGGCGCGCAGGTCACAGCCGTCGACATCTCCTGGCGGGCGGTTCTCAACGCCAAGGTCAACGCGGCGTTGGCGCGACTTCCGCTGCGTGTGATGCGCGGCAACCTGCTGGCTCCGGTGTCCGGCCGATCTTTCGATCTCGTCCTGTCCAACCCGCCGTACGTACCCTCGCCCGACGCCGACTGCCCACGCCGCGGCGCGGCCCGGTCCTGGGACGCGGGCTATGACGGCCGTCTCCTGCTGGACCGCATATGCCGGGACGCACCCGCGTTCCTGCGGCCCGGCGGAGTTCTGCTCCTCGTCCAGTCCGCCCTGAGCGGCGCGGAAGAGACACTGAGACTGTTGCGGGCGGCCGGCCTGAACGCGGACGTCGTGGAACACCGGTCCATCGCGGTCGGGCCCGTACTTCGCTCCCGAAGCAGCTGGCTGCGCAGCCGTGGCCTGCTGGAAGACAATGACGGCAAGGAAGAGCTGGTGATCATCCGTGCCGAACGACTCCTCTGAACGACGCCGGCGCATCACCGCTCAGCGGACAGGACCTCTGCTCATTGAAGGCCCGGTCGAAGTCACCCTGGACGACGGCACCGTCGTGTCGTCCGACCGATTCTGCGTAGCCCTGTGCACCTGCCGCCGCAGCCGCACCTACCCGTGGTGCGACACCAGCCATCGAAAGCCCGCCGGGCCGAGCCAAACGGACACTCCAGGGCCCGAGGCGACATCCGAACTCAACCCCTGATCCGGGTTGACGCTCCCCCGGGGCTCAGCCCTGCGTGAGAGCCGACTCGCAGCGTCCGGCAGATGCAGAGACGACCCTGCGACCGTGCTCAGCAAGAAGCGCACGCCGAGGATCGGCGCCTTGCCGTGCGGCGGGGCACCGAGGGCGCGGCCGCCTGGTCCGAGCCGCTACGCTCCCGTTCACTGTCGGCAGCACCTTGAGTCCGGAGACGCGTTAGGTATGGCGGGTCTCCTCGTGCTGCTGTTCCACGACCCTGGCCAGGCGGGCGAGCATGCCCCGGTGCCGCAGTTGCAGCAGCGCTTCGGTCGCGGCGTTGTGGAGAGCGCCGCCCGGACCTCGCAAAGGGTGCTCGTCGCAGACGACGAGGGTTTCCTCACCCCACGGCCGGAGCTGGAGGAAGATCCTCGCGGTGCCCAGTGGCTTGAACGAAGCCTCCAGTTCCAGCTCCCTGCCCGTTTCGCCGTGGCGGACGGTCGTGACCCCGTCCGCCGACCAGGGACCCAGCCGCACGGTGTAGCGGATCCGGGAACCCACTTCGGGCCAGGCCTGGTCGAGGGGCGTGGACTCGGAGGGTCCCACCACCCACTCCCCGTACCGGACCGGATCGGCAAGCACTGCCCACACCGCATGCGGGGGACGACGTATCAGATGATGACGAACAGCCATACGAGAAAACCTCCTGCCGTATCGGAACGTGTGGAGCGCCCAGCGACGGGGCGGAGGCAGGCCGGCGAGGGGTTCCGTCGGGTGGCAGGCGCACCCGCCGTGGGCGGTCTACTGGTCGGCGCTGGGAACCGCGAGGGGTTCACCGGGGGCCGTCTTCTTGGCCGCTTCCATCTGTTCGCCGAGTTCGGTGAGTCGGTTGCGGCCCATGGCCTTGCGGACATCGGGGAACCATTCCTTCTCCTCTTCCTCGACGTGGTGGCGGACGTTCTCCATGAGGACGGTCATCTTGGCGTCGAACCGCTCATCGGCCGGGTCGAGGTCCTTGAGCTCGGAGAGCATCCACAGCACGACGTGGTGTTCCTCGACGCTTTCCAGGACGTCGTCCTTGGTGTCGGGGTCCGCCTCGCGGGCGGCCGGGTAGAAGATCTTCTCCTCGATCCAGGTATGGGTGGTGAGTTCTTCGATCACCTGGTCGGCGATCTTCCGCTTCTCGGCATGGGCGCCGTCGCCGGCCTTCTCGAACTGCTTGAACAGCTTCTCCACCGTCTTGTGGTCTTCCTTGAGCAGCACAATCCCGTCCACAGGTATCCCTCCGCATCGGCTTTCCCGGACGGCCCGCGCCGCCCAGGGAAACCGGGTACCCACTGCGGCCACGAACCTACACAGACGGAAGCCACCGCTTGCTCCACGCACGAGCGACCGCGGAGAGGAACGGAGCGAAGCCCGCAGTGACGAGAAGGGCATGCACGACACCGGCCCCTGGCGACCTTCCGGACTCCTCGGGCCTCAGCGCCCTCTCTACCTGCTGGGACACCGGTAGCGCCGGAGGGATGCGCGCGAGGATTGACCGCCGGACTTCGGGACACACGCACGATGTGCTGAAGATACTTCTGGTCGTCCTGCTCGGCTCGCTGGCGGTGGCAGGCTCGGTCACCGCCGTCCTGGTGTCACCCTGGTGGTGGGCCGCGGCCTGCCCCTTGCTCGTGCTCGCGCTCGTGGCCGTCCACGATCTCGTGCAGCGTCGTCATTCCGTCCTGCGGAACTACCCGCTGCTCGGGCATCTCCGATTCGCGCTGGAGGCGCTGCGGCCGGAGCTCCAGCAGTACTTCATCGAGCGCAACTTCGACGGCCGCCCCTTCGACCGTGACACCCGCAGCATCGTCTACGAGCGCGCCAAGGGCACCGACGCCGAGGAACCGTTCGGCACCGAACTCGACCTGTACCGGACGGGCAGCGAGTTCCTCACCCCGTCCATGGCCCCCCGATCGGTGCCCGCCGAGGCGCCTCGTGTCCGAATCGGCGGACCCGAGTGCACCCGGCCGTACGACATGGCCCTGCTCAACGTCTCAGCGATGAGCTTCGGCTCACTGTCGGCCAATGCCGTACTGGCCCTCAACACCGGCGCGCAGCTGGGTGGTTTCGCCCACGACACCGGTGAGGGCGGGCTGTCGGAGTACCACCTGCGCCCCGGCGGGGATCTCGTCTGGGAGATCGGCACCGGATACTTCGGCTGCCGGACCGACGACGGGGACTTCGACGAGCGGCAGTTCGCCGAGAAGGCGGCGCACCAGCAGGTCAAGTGCGTGTCGTTGAAGATCAGCCAGGGCGCCAAGCCCGGCATCGGAGGAGTCCTGCCGGGTGCCAAGGTGAACGCGGAGATCGCCGCGGTGCGTGGGGTTCCACAAGGGGAGACCGTCATCTCGCCGCCCTTCCACCGCGTCTACTCCACACCGCGCGAGCTGGTGCGCTTCCTGGCCCGGATGCGCGAACTGGCCGGCGGCAAGCCCGTCGGGTTCAAGCTCTGCGTCGGCTCGCGCCGTGAGTTCCTGGCCGTGTGCAAGGCGATGCTGGAGGAGGGCAGCGCTCCGGACTTCATCATCGTCGACGGCGCGGAGGGCGGTACGGGCGCGGCGCCGCTCGAGTTCGCGGACAATGTCGGCCTGCCGCTGGGTGAGGGACTGATGGCCGTACACAACGCCCTCGTGGGCGTCGGGTTGCGCGACCGGATGCGGATCGGTGCAAGCGGCAAGGTCGCCACCGGCAGCGACCTCGTCAGGCGCCTGCTCCAGGGAGCCGACTACACCAACTCCGCCCGCGCCATGATGTTCGCGATCGGATGCATCCAGGCCCAGCGCTGCCACACCAACGCCTGCCCCGTAGGGGTCGCCACCCAGGACGAACGGCGCGCCCGCGCCGTTGATGTTCCCGACAAGTCCCAGCGCGTACGGCGCTATCAGCAGGCAACGGTCAAGAGCGCTCTCCAGATCATGGCCTCGATGGGCGTCGACGACCCGGGCGGGCTGCGACCCCACATGCTGCTCCAGCGGGTGAACCCGCACACCGTCCGCTCCTACGCGGAACTCCACGACTGGCTCACCCCCGGACAACTGCTCACATCGGCGCCCTCCAGCTGGGCAGCCGACTGGAAGGCAGCAGACCCGGACCGCTTCACCCACTGAACCGGCACTCATTCCGAGGGCCGCACCGGACCGAAGGGCACTCCCGTGGCACGAACCGTCGCCCGCGTGATCGTCGACGCACTCAAGGACCTGGGCGTCCAGCATGTCTTCGGAGTGGTCGGAGACGCCTTGAATCCACTGACCGACGCGATCCGCACCACTGACGACCTGAATTGGGTCGGCTGCCGGCACGAAGAAGCCGCGGCCTTCGCCGCTGGAGCGCAGTCCCAGCTCTCGGGAACTCTCGGAGTGTGCATGGGAACGGTGGGACCCGGCTCCGTACACCTTCTCAACGGGCTCTACGACGCGGCCAAGAGCCGTACCCCCGTCCTCGCGATCTGCGGTCAGGTTCCCCTCGCCGAGGTGGGCAGCGACTACTTCCAGGAAGTCGACAACGACCTGCTCTTCCGTGACGTGGCCGTCTACCGTGCCACGGTCTCCTCCCCCGATCAGATGCCGCGGATGCTGGAGTCGGCCGTACGTACGGCTGTCAGCCAAGGCGGCGTGGCGGTGCTCACCGTGCCCGGGGACCTGGGCGACCAGGAGCTGAGCGACGACCGGCCCGCCCGCTTCACCCTCACCCGCCCCGTCACCCGCCCGGACGACCCGGCGCTCGCGGAGGCCGCCGAACTCCTGAACGGCGCCGACCGCGTCACGCTGCTCGTCGGCCGCGGAGCGCGCGCCGCCCGCGCCGAGGTCCTGCGGACCGCCGAAGCGCTCGCCGCGCCGATGGTGCTCACCCTCAAGGCGAAAGAGGGGTTCGAAGGGGACAACGACTTCCAGGTGGGGCAGACCGGTCTGATAGGCAACCCCGCCGCTTCCCACGCGCTCGACAGCGGCGACGTGCTCCTGATGCTGGGTACCGACTTCCCGTACCGGGACTGGTACCCGAAGGAGTGCAAGGTCGTCCAGATCGACACCCGTGAGGAGCACTTGGGCCGCCGGGTTCCCGTGGACGTGGGTCTGACGGGCGATGTCGGCGCGACACTACGAGCCCTGCTCCCGCTGCTGAAGGCGGTCCCGGACCACGGCCACCTGGACGACGCGCGGGAACGGTTCGCCCACTGGCAGGAAGGACAGCGACGCCTGGCCGACCCGCGTCACGAGCGCCGCTGGACCGGGAAGCTGAGGGCCGCTCTGGACAACCGTGACCATGAGATCCGCCCCGAGGCGCTGGCCGCCGCGGTGGACGCCTACGCCGCCGAGGACGCCGTCTTCACCTCCGACACCGGAATGGCCACCGTCTGGCTGTCGCGCTTCGTCACCATGCGTGGCAGCAGGCGCCTGATCGGCTCGTACAACCTCGGCTCGATGGCCAATGCCATGCCCCAGGCCCTCGGGGCCCAGCTCTGGGCGCCCGATCGCCAGACCGTCGCCTTCTGCGGCGACGGAGGGCTGAGCATGCTGCTCGGCGACCTCATGACGATCAAGACGTACCAACTGCCGGTGAAACTCGTGGTCTTCGACAACCGCCGACTGGGGATGGTCAAACTCGAACAGGAGCAGGCCGGCCTGCCTGAATTCGGCACGGAACTCGACAACCCCGACTTCGCCGCGGTCGCCACCGCGCTCGGCCTCACCGGCATCCGCGTCACCGACCCGGCCGATCTCCACGACAGCGTGCGCCGGGCCCTCGACACCCCTGGACCGGTCCTGCTGGATGTGCTGACCAACCCCGAGGAAGTGGCCGTGCCGGGCAAGCCGACGGTGGCACAGGGGTGGGGCTTCGCGATCGCCAAGGTCAAGGAGATTCTTCCGAGCCGCGAAGGCTGACTACAGGCCCTCTCGGCCCGTACGTCGGCGTACTGGACGGGAGCACGGTCCCCTGCCCGCGCCGGGTCAAAGGTGACGGTGCGACTCACCGCCCGTGCGGATGAGTTGGCGGCCGAGCGCCCTGCGTCACACCGGGACGCGCATGCCGAAATCGGCATCGAAACGGGCAACTGGCACGACGGCGTGCGCGCCATCGGCGCCCCGATCGGGCGCCCCGTCACCACTGAAGCCACTCGGTCCCGGGAGGGGGCCGTAGAACCGTCTGCGAGGATGGGCGTATGACTGTGCGGAGCAGGAATCATGTGACGGTGACCGGCCGGCCCGGTCGCCCCGTGCTGATGCTGGCGCACGGGTTCGGGTGCGACCAGAACATGTGGCGCCTGGTGGTACCGCTTCTGGAGCGCGACTTCACCGTGGTGCTCTTCGACCACGTGGGAGCGGGGCGTTCCGATCTTTCGGCGTGGAACGTGGAGCGTTATTCCTCGATGGAGGGATACGCCGATGACGTGCTGGAGATCTGCCGTGAGCTGTCGCTCGGGCCCGTGACCTTTGTGGGGCACTCGGTGAGCGCGATGATGGGCGTGCTGGCTGCGGCGCGGGAGCCGGAGGCCTTCGCCGGTCTGGTCCTGCTCGCCCCGTCGCCGTGCTTCATCGACGATCCGGCCGCCGGCTACCGGGGTGGGTTCAGTGCCGAGGACATCGATGAGCTCCTGGAATCGCTGGATGCGAACTATCTGGGCTGGTCAGGTGCCATGGCTCCGGTGATCATGGGTAATCCCGAGCGTCCGGAACTGGGTGAGGAGCTCACCAACAGCTTCTGCCGGACCGATCCGGACATCGCCCGGACGTTCGCCCGGGTGACCTTCCTGTCCGACAACCGCGACGACCTCGCCAAGGTCACCGTGCCCACCTTGGTCGCGCAGTGTTCCAGCGACGCGATCGCGCCCCCGGAAGTCGGAACCTTCGTGCAGTCACAGATCCCCGGCAGCCGCCTGGTCACGCTGAACGCGACCGGGCACTGCCCCCAGCTCGCCGCCCCGGAGGAGACGGCTGCCGCGATCATCGCCTTCGCGGGTGCGGGCCGATGATGCGCAAGGCCAGTGGTGGCGGGGGCAGCGAGAACCGTGACGACCACGCGGCGTTCTCCGCACTGCTGGAAGACAGCGCGGAGGACCTGTACGAGCGTGCGCCGTGCGGCTATCTCTCCACCCTGCTGGACGGCACGATCGCGAAGATCAACACGACGCTGCTCGACTGGCTGGGCCACCAACGTGGCGACCTGGTGGGCCGCAAGACCTTCTCCGACCTGCTCACCGTGGGAGGCCGGCTCTACCACGAGACGCACTTCGCTCCGTTGCTGCGCATGCAGGGAGAGGTCAGCGGAATCGCTCTGGAACTCAAGACGGCCGACGGCGGCCGCCTGCCGGTACTGGTGACCTCCACGGTCAAGACCGGCAGCGACGGGCAGCCACTGCTGATCCGTACCACCGTCTTCGACGCCCGCGACCGCCGCGCCTACGAGACCGAGCTGCTGCGCGCGCGGCGGGAAGCAGAACGCGAACGCGAGGAACTCAAGCGCCTCAACGCCACCCTGCAACGGACCCTCCTGCCTCCGACCCTGGTGAATGTGCCCGGCTTGGATGTGGCCGCGCACTACCACATCGCCTCGACCGACAAGGTCGGCGGCGATTTCTACGACCTGTTCCCTCTCGCCTCGGGAACATGGGGACTGTTCCTGGGCGACGTGTGCGGCAAGGGCGCGGCCGCAGCGGCCGTCACCTCCCTGGCCCGCTACACCCTGCGCGCCGCTGCCGTCTACGACCCCGACCCGGTCGCCGTCCTGAGCAACCTCAACACGGTTCTCAACCACGAATACAACGGCCAGGACCCACGGTTCTGCACGGTCGTCTTCGGACTGCTCACCCCCGACGCAGACCGAGGCGGCTTCCGTGTCACCCTGGCCAGCGGCGGCCACCCCCCTGCCCTGCTCATGCGGGCCGACGGCACTGCCGACTACCTGCCCACCCCCGGCGGGCAGCTCATCGGCGCCCTGCCCGACGCCCACATCGCCACCACCACCGTCCGCCTCGACCTCGGCGACACCCTGCTGCTCCACACGGACGGCCTCACCGAAGCACACACCGCCCAGATCACTGACGGCGACCGCTACGGTGACGACGCTCTCCTCGACTTCGCCCAAGTCCTGGCGCCGACGACCGCCTCCGACGCCGTGGCCGCGGTCCGTGACCTGCTCGACACATTCGGCACCGGAGTGGACGACGACACCGCCGTGCTCGCCATCAGCGTGCCCCGGCCCACCAGTGAAGAGCAGCCGTGACCCAGCTGACCGTCCGCACCCGCGCCACCCCCGCCGGACCCGTCATCGAACTGTCCGGAGAACTCGACAACGACAGCGCCCCCGACGTACGTACGCTCCTGCCCCGCCTGACACTCCAGGCAGGCCAGCAGCTCGTCATCGACCTGACCGGCATCACTTTCTGCGACTCCAGCGGCATCACCGTCCTGATCGCCGCCCGCAATCACGCCCTCGCCGCCCGGGCGGACATCGCCCTGGCAGCGGTCCCCGACCGCGTCAACCGGATGCTCCACATCGTCGGGCTGGACCAGGTCTTCCCCACCCACCCCACCGCACAAGCAGCCTCAGCAGCCTGGACACCACCCGGCCCCGCCCCTGAATGAGCTCATGCCACGGGTTCCTACGTCGCGGCGCCGCAACACGGCGACCACGACCACGCCAAGCGGCCAACCCGGGTGCACCAGCCAGGAGTCGGCGACCGTGACGGTGCAGCCGAGGGGTCCCGAATCCGGCGGCCAGTTCTGGACCAGACGCTTCCCGGCGGTGACGAACATCGCGGTGTTGGCGTCGGCGGACCAGCTGACGCGTCGCCTGCACGTGCATCGATTCTTCTGCGATCAGAGCCAGTGCCGACCCCGGACGTTCGAGCCCCGCTCGATCACCAGGCCCAGACCGACGACATGCTCCAACAGCACGTCGTCGGTCTGGGCCTGCGAAAGGAACAGAGGGAAGGGGTCCACGGTATCGGTCGGCAGCGCCTCCAGCGCGCGCGGCAGCAGTGTGCGGGGCTGGATTCGGCAGGTCCCTCGACTTGTGTGCCGGGTCCAGAGAGCGGTCGAGGATCCGGAAGAGCGTCCGCGCAGTGTTCCGGTCCCGGGGTCAGCTGGATTGGTCCGGCCCGGGTGCGGTGAGGCCCGCCTCGCCGGCGCGGAGCATCGCCCGGTAGAGGGCGTCGTGCTCGCAGGAGGGAGGCAGCAGGCCGCGGGCGGGGGCCTCGACGAACTGGATGAACAGGGCGACGACGCGATGCCAGGGGTCGGGGGCGGAGTCGCCGCAGGCGTTGACTGCGACGGGCCGTCTGCGCGAGGACTTCGACCCCTCGGACCTGGTGCTGATCCACACGGCCAACGCCGCCGTCGGGGAAGGTCGTGGTCAGTACGTCGGCGAAGCCCTGGTCCGTGGCCTGCATCGCGCGGGCGGTCTCGGTGTAGCCGATGAACCCGTGTCAGGGGTCGGGGTCGTCCAGGGCGACGGCGACCGCGTCGGCGTAGGCGTCCATGCGGTCGGCAAAGACGGCGGCGACCGGCTCTTCCTGGACCCGGATGCTCCCGAGGACAAGCGGGTACGCATCACCGACGACTTCGGACAGCAGGTACAGATGAGCGAGGAGCAGTTCGCCGACCTCGTCGCCCAGGCCAAGGCCGGCGCCCTGGACCGCCTCACCGCGGCGTCGGCCTGACGCCGGCACGACTCCCGTGAACGACGACACCCTGACCATCGGCGTCCTCCTCTTCGAGGGCGCCGAGGAACTCGACATCGCCGGGCCTTGGGAGGTACTGGGGTTCTGGGCCGCCCACATCGCGTCGTCTCCGGTGCGGGTCCTGAGCCTTGGGCCCCGGTCGGGTGTGGTGCGGTGTGCCAAGGGGCTCGGTCTCGTCACGGATCACGACCTGACCACGGCCGAGGAGAGCGAGCTGACCCGGAACGGAATCCAGTACGAGCCGCGCCGCGCGTGACGGCGCGTCACCGCCCCGCACGCTCGGGCTCGGGCTCCTGGGCGAAGGCGAGTGGCTGGGCGGCATACGTGATGCGGACGACGCCGTCAGGGTGTCGTTCCGTGGTGCCCCGTACGCCGAAGACGTCGCACAGGAGGTCCGGTGTCAGGACCTCCAGCACGGGTCCCGCCGCCACCGCCGCGCCCTCGTGGAGCACGACGAGGTGGTCGCAGAGCCGGGCGGCCAGGTCGAGGTCGTGCAGGACCGCCAGGGTGGTGATCCCTGTACTGCGGATCAGGTCCAGGAGCTCGAACCGGGCGCGGATGTCGAGGTGGTTGGTGAGTTCGTCCAGGACCAGGAGCCGGGGTCGTTGGGCGAGGGCGCGAGCCAGCAGGACGCGCTGGCGTTCGCCGCCGGAGAGGGTGGCGTAGTCGCGGCCCGCGAAGGGGCCGACGCCGCAGCGCTCGACCGCCTCGGCCACGGCCTCGCGGTCCTCGGCGCCGTCCCGGCCCATCAGCCCGTGGTGAGGCGTGCGCCCCAGGGCGACGATCTCGGTCACGGTCAGGCCGGTCGTGGTGCCGGCGTCCTGGAGGACGGCCGCCGTGCGGCGGGCGGCCGTGCGCGCGGACAGTTCCCATACGTCGTCGCCACCCACCCTGACCACGCCGTCGGCCGGCCGCAGGGAGCGGTAGACCGTGCGCAGCAGGGTGGACTTGCCGCTGCCGTTGGGGCCCACGAGCCCGACGATGTCGCCCTTGGCGGCTTCCAGGTGCACATCGCGGAGGATCCGCTTGCGGTCCAGGGTGATGTGGAGCTGGTCCACGGTCAGTTTCATAGGCCGTCCAGGCTCCTCATACGGTGTCCGGGCCCTCCGTGCGGCGTGCAGGCCCTCATACGGTGTCCAGGCCCTTGTTGCGGCGCAGCAGCCACAGGAAGAAGGGGGCGCCGAGCAGGGCGGTGAGGATGCCCAGCGGCAGTTCGTTGGGGCGGTTGACGGTGCGGGAGAGCAGGTCGACGAGGACCAGGTAGATGGCGCCAAGGAGTGCGGTCAGGGGCAGCAGTCTGCGATGGTCCGCGCCGGTGGTGAGGCGGACCAGGTGGGGGATCATCAGGCCGACGAAGCCCACGCCGCCGGCAACGGCGATGACGGTGCCGGTGAGTAGCGCGCTGATCACCAGCAGGACGGCGCGCAGCCGGTTGACGTCCACGCCGAGCGCGGTGGCGGACTCGTCGCCGGCCAGCAGGGCGTTGAGGCGACGGCCGAACAGGGTCAGCACGACGGTGCTCGTCAGGACCACCACCGAGACCGTGGGCAGTTGGCTCCACTGGGCGCCGGCGACGCTGCCGAGCATCCAGAACATCACCGTCCGCAGTTCGGTGGGCGTCGCCAGCAACTGGACGAAGCTCGTCACCGACAGCAGGACATAGCCGACCGCGACTCCCGCCAGCACCAGCCGGGTCGGGGCCAGTCGGCCCTGGCGTTGTCCCAGGGCGAAGACCAGGGCCCCGGCCGCGAGGGCGCCGACGAACGCCGCGCCGGACACGCCGAGACCGCCCAGCCCGCCGAGCGCGACACCGCCCAGGGTGATGACCAGTACGGCGCCCAGGGAGGCGCCGTAGGAGAAGCCCAGGACGACCGGGTCGGCGAGCGGGTTGGAGACCAGGGTCTGGAGCACCGCCCCGGCGACGGCGAGGCCCGCGCCGACCAGGGCGGCCAGGACGACGCGGGGTGCCCGGAAGGTCCACACGATCTGGTCCAGCGCCGGGTCGCCGGTGGCTCCCCGGCCGGTGACGTGGTGCAAGAGGATTCCCCACACATCCGCCACCGGGATGTTCACCGCGCCGATGCTCACCGCCACCACCATCACGGCAACGAGAACGACCAGCAGGCCGGCGACCGCGAGCGGCAGCCGCAGGCGGCTCGGAATCGGACTCGGGCTCAGAACTTGTCGGGGTGCAGCATCTTGGCGACCTTCTCGACGGCCAGGTCGTTGCTGGGGCCGAGGTACATCGAGTCGGACAGGGCCACGTACTTGTTGTTCTTCGCGGCCGGCCACTGGGGGAACTCCTTCAGCAGTTTCTTGGCGTAGGCCGCCGGGTTCGGGTCGTTGTAGCCGATGACGACGAGCGCGTCTACGTCGGTGGCGGCCACCTTCTCCTTGCTCAGGTCGGCGAAGGAGGTCCTGGATGCGGACGCGAAGGCGTTGCTGCCGCCGGCCTTGGCGAGGATGTCGTTGTAGATGCCCTTGGCGACGACCGAGCTGAAGTCGTTGCCGCCCATGGCCATGTTGGAGAAAAGGATCATGACCTTGGGCTGCTTGTCGCCCTGCACCTTCGCGGAGACGTCGGCGATGTTCTTCTCCGACGCGGCGATCAGCTTCTCGGCGCGGTCGCTGACGTTGAAGATCTTGCCCATGTCGCGCAGCAGCGTGTAGCTGTCGGCGATGGTCATCTTGGAGGTGTCCTGGTCGCAGCCCTGTGGGGAGACGTAGGTGCCCGCGCCCACCTGCTTGAGCTGGTCGCGGGTGGCGAAGCCGTTCTTCTCGTCGAAGCCGTACGAAGTCGTGGACAGCACCAGGTCGGGCCGCAGCCCGATCATCGCCTCGCGCGGGACGTCGTACGCGTCGTTGAGCTTGACGTTGCCGGTCGGCAGGGCCTTGATGGCCTTGGCGCGGCCCGCCACCTCGGACATCCCGTAGCTCTGCTGGTTGGCGACGATGCGGTCGCCGACGCCGAGGGAGAGCAGCGTGGAGACCTCGGCCACCGAGGCGCCGTTCATCACGACCACCCGGCTGGGTTCCTCGGTGAACTTCTCGGACACCCCACAGTTCTCGAAGGTCACCGGGTAGCCGGACTTCGCAGCCGCCGCGGAAGCGTTGCCGCCGGTGGCGGCGCCCTTGTCGGTAGACGAGTCGGCGCATGCCGTCGTGACCAGACAGAGGGCGCCGGCCAGGACGACGGCGACCGGCCGTTTGTTCGACATGCTGGCTCCTTGTTGCGAGGTGCTCGTGAGGCGTCGGGTTCTGTTGCAGTAGTCGGGGGGTGGCGCCCCTGAGTTCCCGGACATGCCCAACTACCTTGCGGGCGTGGCGGGATGGAACTGTCTCCCGGCTGGGGCGGGCAGGGTTCCGGTGGTGACGCAGTGGTCGAGGTAGCGGAAGACGAGGTGGCGGTCGACGGGCGGGCAGGTGATACCGCTGCCGCGCAGACCGTTCACGACGTTGTCGGCGCGGACGCGTCCCAGGCGCAGGTCGGGTCCGGTCGCGTCGTCGGTGCCGTCGTCCCAGGAGTCGAAGAAGGCGAGCGTGGTCTCCGCCACGCCGGACCCATCGGACCCACCGAAGTCACCGGACGAGCGGGGCAGTTCGGCACGCCACCGGCCCAACGGCATACGCCGCAGCGGGTAGCCGTACTCCTCCAGCCAGTCGTACACGTCACCCAGTCTCACCAGCTCGCCGGCGGCGTGGTTGAAGACGGTCGCGCGCGGCGCGGGCTGGCCGAGGCAGAGGTGGACGAGGGCTTGCGCGACGTGGTCGACGGGTGTCCAGGCCTCCTCCTCGAACAGGTCGGGGACGATGCCGGCGGGAACCCCCGCGCGCAGCACGCTCCAGAGGAAGTCCCGCTCGTTCACGTAACCGGTTGCGTACGGGCCGACGATCCGGCCGAGCCGGTGCACGGTGACCGGCAGGCCTCTCTCCACGGCTTGTTCCAGCAGGCGCTCGGCCGCCCACTTCGACTGCTGGTAGCCGTGGCGCAGTCCGGGATGGGCCGGGAGGAACGCCTCCGGCACCTCCGGGGCGAGGGCGAGGGGTGGGGCGACGGAGAGGGTCGACACGAAGTGCAGGGGGGTCGAGCGCACGGCCGCCATGCGCAGCAGGTCCCGGGTGGACTCGGTGTTGGCGGCGCGGAGGGTGGCGTACTCGCGCATGATGCTGACGGCCGCCGCGTTGTGGATGATCGCCCCGCAGGTGCGGGCGAGTTCGGCGCAGAGCGCGTCGTCCAGGCCGAGGTGGGGGCGGGTGAGGTCCGCGGGGACCGCCGTGATGCGGTGACGCGCCGCGTCCGGGAGGTTGATCAGGTGGGTTTCCAGGGCCTGGTGGATGCGGGCGGTGGCCTCGGCCGGGCTCGCGGCGCGGACGGTGCAGACGACCTCCGCGCCGGTGTTCATCAGGAGCTCGGCCAGCACGTGCACGCCGACGAAGCCGGTGGCGCCGGTGAGCAGGACTCTGTCCGGTGTACGGCTCGCCCGGGGACCGTCGGCGGGGCGGATGTCCGGATCGAGGACGATGTCGGCGAGCAAGGCCGCCGGAAGGCCGGCAGCGGCCTGTCGAGGCCGCTCCCGTTGCTCCAGGAACCTCGCCAACTCGGCGGGGGTCGGGTGCTGGAAGAGCCAGGCGACCTTCACGTCACGGCGCAGTTCGACGCCGAGGCGGTTGGCGACCTGGATGGCCTGGAGCGAGTGGGCTCCCAGGTCGAACACGTCGTCCCGCGCGGAGACGGCGGCCACGCCGAGCGCCTGTTGCCAGACGGCGGCGATGGTGTGCTCCAGTGCGCTGTCGGAGGAGGCCGACTGCGCTTCGGGGGCGGGTGCCGTCGTGGCGAGCGCGTTCCTGTCGATTTTCCCTGAGCCCGTCCGGGGCAGGCGGTCACGGAACTCGACGGCCGACGGGATCATCGCCGCGGGCAGCGTCTTCCGGAGGTGGTCGCGGATCCCCGCCACCGCCGGGGCGGGCCCGTCCGGGACGACGTACGCGACCAGGCGCCGCGTCCCGTCGCCCAGCACCTGCCCCACGACAGCCGCACCACGGACTCCCGGGTGACCGAGGAGGGCTCCCTCGACCTCGGCCGGGTGCACACGATGTCCGCTGATCTTGAACTCGGTGTCCGACCGGCCCAGGTAACGCAGTTGCCCGTCGTCGCCGATCCGTACGAGGTCGCCCGTGCGATAGGCGCGGGGCGCTCCGGCGAGCTGGGCGAGAGGGGCGAAACGGGAGGTGTCCGGTGGCCGGTCTCCGCGGTAACCGCGGGCCAGGTTGTCGCCCAGGAGGTGGAGTTCGCCGTCGACCACGGCGGCTCGGGTGCCGGGCAGCGGCAGCCCGATGGGGACGTCTCCCGGGGCGAGCGAGGGGTCGTGGAGGTCGGCGACGGTGGCGACCACGGTGGCCTCGGTCGGCCCGTAGGTGTTCAACAGCCGGACCGACGTGCCGACGGCCTTCCGCCAGCGGTCGACCCGCTCGAAGAGGGCCGCCTCGCCTCCGATGACGACGGTGCGCACCTCGGCGGGCAGAGTGGCGGCGCCGGTCGAGACGGCGTAGGCCACTTCATGCCAGTAGGCCGTGGGCAGGTCGAGGAAGCTGATCCGCAGCCGTGCGCAGGCCTCCAGGAACCTGGGGACCGACTCGGTCATGTCGTCGCCGCGGACGACGAGCGTGGCTCCCGCGCACAGCGTGAGGAAGATTTCCTCGACGCTGGTGTCGAAGTGCAGAGGGGCGAACTGCAGGACGCGGTCCAGGTGGTGAAGGCCGTAGCGGTGCGTGGCGCCTGCGACGAAGTGTGCGAGGGCGCGGTGGCCGATCTCGACGCCCTTGGGACGCCCTGTGGAGCCCGAGGTGTGGAGGACGTAGGCGAGGTCCTCCGGCGTTGTCGTCGGCGGCTGGGCCGCTCCGGACTCGGGTTCGGGCTGGTCGTATCGCAGAACGATCCGGTCCCCGAAGCCGTCGGCGTAGGAGCTGATGGTGAGGACCAGGACCGGTCGGGCGTCGTCCAGTAGTTCCGCCCGGCGGGCCGGGGGCCCCGTCGGGTCGAGCGGGCAGGAGGCGGCACCGGAGAGCAGGACGCCGAGGATGGCGGTGATCGCGTCGATGCCGCGCGGCAGGGCGACGGCCACCAGGTCGCCGTGGCCGACCCGGCGGGCAGCCAGTCGGCGGGCGAGCGCACGTGCCGACCCGAAGAGTTGGGCATATGTGATGCTGTCGCCGTCGTGCGCGACGGCGACGGAGCCGCCGCGTCGGGCGGCGTGGTCGGCGATCAGGCCGAGGACCGGGCGGACGGGGCCGGGCAGCGGCCCGCCGTCCAGTACCGGGACGGGCTCGCGTGCACGCAGGTCGCCGAGCGCCCGGTCGGGGGCGGCGACGGCCTCCCTGAGCAGGGAGAGCAGTCCCTCCTGGAGTGCGGCGACGTCCGCCTCGTCGTAGAGGTCGGGGTTGGCGTCCACGGCGATGCGCAGTCCCCCGCCCTCGGAACGGTCGTAGACGTTGACCGACAGGTCGTCGACGGGGCCCGCGGAGACGTTGTGCACCGTGCTGCGGTGTCCGGCGAACCGCAGGTCGTACTCGAAGGGCATGATGTTGACGCCGGGACCGGACAGCCGGCGCTGTCCGCCGACGAGCCTGAGGTCGCGCCGCAGTTGTTCGTAGCGGTAGCGCTGGTGCGGCAGTCCGGCGCGAAGCTCGCGGGAGACCCGGGCCGCGAGGTCGCGCAGGCTGTCCGACGCGGTGACCGCGACGCGCAGGGGCAGGATGTTGCGCACCATGCAGGGAACGCGCAGCGCTACGGAGCCCAGGCGTCCCATCGCCGGCAGGCTGAGGACGATCTCCGGTGCGCCGGTCGTATGGTGCAGCTGGGCCGCGGTCACGGCCAACAGCACCTCGGACCAGGTGAGTTTCAGGTCCCGGGCAACGGCGCGCAGGACCTCCGTCTCCGTCGCGTCGAGCTCTGCCACCCGCCGGTGGAACGTTCGCGCGGGCAGGGCCGTACGGCCGGCGGGTGTCGCCACGGGCGGCCGGTCCGCGAACCGGTCCGCCCAGTAGGCGCGGGCCTTGGCGAAGCGGGGCGAATCCCGGTAGGCGCGTTCCTCGTCCCGTACCGCGGCCAGGGTGCCGAAACCGCTGTCCTCCACCGGCTCGCCCGCCGCCAGGGCCGTGTACACCTGGGCGACTCGGCGGGCGACCAGCGACAGGCCGAAGCCGTCGAGGGCGATGTGGTGCACGCGGTGGTACCAGAGGTACTGCTCCGGTGCGACGCGCAGCAGGGCGTGGCCGAAGACGGGGCCGCGCACGAGGTCGACAGGGCGGGCCATGTCCTCGCCCATCCAGGCCAGGGCCGCCGCGTGCGGGGCCGGCTCGGTGGTGAGGTCGGCCGTGTGCAGACGCCAGTCGCCGGCCGGGGCGTCCGTCTGCCAGGGGCGGCCCTGGTCGTCGACGACGAAGGCGACGTTCAGGGCCTCCGTCTCCGCGACGACGTGGTGCAGGGCCGCGTCGAAGCCGGCCGTGTCCACCGGTCCGTCGATGAGCACGTACTCGGCCGTGTTGTACGCGGGACTGTCCGGGTCGAGCTGCTGGCCGGTCCAGATCCCTTCCTGGGCGGCCAGCAATGGATGACGCCGCCTTGTGTCATCCATGTCGCTGTCATGCGTCGGCATGGTCCGCTCCCCTCTGCTGTGCGGAGAGCAGTTGCCACCACTCGGCGAACGAGGTGCGCTCGGCGAGTTCGACGAAGGTCACCTCCGCGCCGGTCTCCCGCCACCGTTCGAGGAGGGTGACGATCCGCAGGGAGTCCAGTCCGGCGTCCATGGGGTTCTCTTCGAGGTCGACTTCGTCGGGCCGCTGGTACAGGAACTCCGCCAGGTCCGCGCGGAAGCCCTCCAGCGTGAGGGGAGCGGGCATGTCGTTCTCTCTCAATCCGGCCTGGTGGAAGGTCAGTTGACCTTGCGTACGGAGTCGCCCCAGAAGCGGTCGCGCAGCTCGCGGCGCAGGATCTTTCCGCTGGGGTTGCGCGGGACGCTGTCGATGAACTCGTAGCGGGCGGGCAGCTTGAAGCTCGCGAGCCGCGGGACGAGGAAGGTGTGCAGGTCCCGGGGGCTGGGCTGCGGCCCGGGCCCGGGGACGACGAAGGCGTGCACGTACTCGCCCCAGCGTGCGTCGGGGGCGCCGACGACGACGGCCTCCGCCACGCCGGGGTGGTGCTCCAGTACGTTCTCGATCTCGGCGGGGTAGACGTTCTCGCCGGCGACGAGGATGGCGTCCTTGATGCGGTCGCGGATGAAGAGGTAGCCGTCCTCGTCGATGTATCCGGCGTCCCCGGTGTGGATCCAGCCGTCGACGAGGGTCTCGGCGGTCTTGTCGGGCAGTCCCCAGTACTCGACCATGTGGGCCGGCGTGGCCAGGCAGACCTCCCCGACCGCGCCCGGTGGCAGTTCGCGCCCCTCGCCGTCGATCACCTTGCAGCCCACTCCCGGATACGGCCGCCCGGCCGCCTGCATGAGGGAGCCGCCGGGGACATGGGCGGCCGGTGGCAGGCAGACGGCGGTGTTTCCGGTCTCGGTGAGGCCGTAGATCTGGGCGAACTCGCAGTCGAGGACGGCGAGGCTCTCCTCCAGCAGTGCCTCGGAGATGGGGGAACCGCCGTAGACGGTCTTGCGCAGGGTGGTGAAGTCCTCGGCGCCGACACCGGGTTCGGTCAGCATCATGCGGAGCATGGCCGGGACGACGCAGGCGGTGGTGACGCCGAGGTCGCGGATGAGGTCGACGGCCTGGCGGGCGGCAAAGGCCCGCATCGCGACGATCGTGGTTCCGGCGTTGAAGTTCTGCGTGGCCCACCACAGGCCGCCGACGTGGAATCCGGGGATGCCGATCAGCGCGAGGTCACCGGCGCGCCAGTCGATCCAGTCCAGCCCCTCGCTCGCCAGCGCGTCGCGGATCGCGAAGAAGCTGCGGTGGGCGAGCACGACGCCCTTGGGCAGTCCGGTGGTACCGCTGGTGTAGAGCTGGCCGACGGGGGTGTCGCGGGTGATGCGCGGTGTCGGGTCGGTGTCGGGGTGGGATGTCTTCCAGACGGCGAAGGGCTCTCCGAGCTCGACGACCGTGTCGGGGGGCGCGGTCGGCATCTTCTCGACGACCGGCCCGAACTCCTTCTCCAGGAAGAGCAGTCGGGTCCCGGAGTCCCGCAGGATGTGGCTGACCTCGGGCGCGGTGAGCCGCCAGTTGACGGGGACGAGCACGGTGCCGCTTTTGGCGCAGCCGAAGAGGATCTCGTAGTAGTGCTCGGACTCCTTGCCGAGGTACGCGACCCGGTCGCCCGGCGTGAGTCCGGCGGCCTGAAGGGCGTGGCCGATGCGGTTGCTCTCGCGGTGCAGTTGCTCGTACGTCATCGTGCGCCCCTCGAAGAGAACCGCGGGGGTCGTGGGCTGGTGGTGTGCGT
The DNA here is from genome assembly GCA_001550305.1 of Streptomyces diastatochromogenes. GTDB lineage: Bacteria > Actinomycetota > Actinomycetes > Streptomycetales > Streptomycetaceae > Streptomyces > Streptomyces mirabilis_D. Next base: position 12,002 of record LRTP01000258.1, on the reverse strand, counting down.
GGAAGCTCGCGGTCTGGACGAGTGTCTCGAGCTCCGGGTGGTGGAGCCTGTCCGTGGGCATGGGGGTCTCCGTCCTGTCTTGCCGCTGGGTGGGGTTGCGGAGGGCGCGTCAGGGGACGTTGACGAACGCCAGGATGGCCTCGCCGTCGCACCGGCCCGAGTCGGCGTCCCAGTAGCGGAAGGCGGTCTCGGCGTGGAGGAACGGGCTGCCGTCTGCCGGGGCGCGCCGGGTGACGGACCGGAATTCCATCTCCCCGGAGAACGCACGGGGGTTGACGGGTCGCCGGAAGTTGGAGGCGAAGCGGGCGATCAGGATGTCCGGGAGCTGGCGCTTCCAGAAGTCGTCCAGCGTCCAGGATTCGAACCCTGTCCCCAGCCCTTCCTTCACGGACTTGGCGACGAGGTAATACATCATCTGGTTGTAGCAGATGTTCACCTCGACGGAATTCAGGTGCCCGGTGTCGTCGATGTAGCACGAATCAGGAATCGTGAATTCGCAGCGGGCGACGGCTCGTCCGGCGTCGCTCTCGGTCACGACCGCCGAGCGCAGGTATGTGCAGTGGTCCTTGTAGGGCACCAGAACCCGCGCCAACAGGTCCTCGTCCGTGGAGTGCCGGGCCATGGAGGGAGCCGTCATGCCGCCTTGATCCCGTCGTGGAGCTTGCGCTCGTCGTGCACGGTGACGCGGTAGGAGACGGTCGGCTCGGGGGTGGCCGTGTGCCGGGCGCGATGGATGAGGCTGCGGTTGTCCCAGACCAGCAGGTCGCCCTGTTCGAAACCCTGCAGGTGGATGTTGTCGTGCTCGAAGGTCTCGTCGAGCTGGCCGGTGGCCTCGAACAGGCGCCCAAGCAGCTCGTCGTCGAGCGGCCTGCCGTCCTGGTCCTCGATGCCGACGGTGAAGCCCTCGCTGATGTAGAGGACCGTCTCCCCGGTCATGGGGTGGGTGAACGTGGTCGGCTGGAGGACGGCCGGGGTGTTCCGTTCGACCTCTTCGATGATCTCGGAGATCGGCCGGTAGACGTCGTGGGGCCGGATCTTGAAGTACTTGCGCACCGAGTGCCGGCAGTACGTTCCGCCAATCTCCTTCTTGAGTTCCTCGGGCAGCCTGCCGTACGCCCGCCCCATGTCGATGAAATACGTGCCGCGGTTCTTCTCGGGAATGACCTGGGGGTGGATCAGGGTGATTCCGAAGGGGTCCGGCATGAACTGGTAGTCGGCGTGCCAGAACTTGCCGGTCTTCGGTACGCCTATCTGCTTTCCGTTCTCCGGCACGTTGGAGGAGACGAATATCTCCGTGACCTCCGGGTGGTGGTACATCGGCTCGTAGTAGATCTCCGGGCGCCCGAGCCGCTTGCCGAGTTCGAGGAACTCCTGAGGAGAGAGGTCCTGGCCCTTCAGCACCGCGATCTTCTTGGTGTAGACGGTGCTTTTGAGCGCGTCGATGTCGGCGGCCGAGGCGGTGGCGAGGTCGAAGCCCTCGACCGTCGCGCCGATCGCTGTGCCGGGCTGCTCATTGATCCGCATGGGTACTGCCTTTCGTGGGGAGGGGAGAGCGGAGGACGTCAGAGGGCCGCTTGACGGGCGTCGACGAGTCCGGCGAGGGCGACGAGGGTGAGGTCGGGCCGGAGTTCGTCCTCGCCGACGGCCACACCGAGGTCGCGCTCGATGCGGATGCTGATCTCGACCATCGTCAGCGAGTCCACGCCCAGTTCGGCGATGGTCGCCTCGGGGCTGATCCGGTCGGCCGGGGCGTCGTGCAGCCTCGCGAGGATCTCGACCAGCTGGTCGTAGGTGGTGCTCATGACGTCGTCCGTTCTCCTTGGTCGTACGGATGGGCCGGGGCGTCGTGTGGACGGGCCAGGCCGTCGTGAGGACGGGCCAGGCCGTCGTGAGGATGGGGCGGTTGGTCGTACAGATGGGCCGGCGCGGGGAGCGTGGGCCAGGTCAGGAGGCAGGAGCCCCAGGTGAGGCCGCCTCCGAAGGCGGTGAGCAGAAGCCGGTCGCCGGGCCGGAGCGCCTGACGGGCAGCCGCGTCGGCGAGGGCGAGCGGGATGGACGCGGCGCCCGTGTTGCCGACGGACTCGACATGCGTCACGCACCGCTCGCGAGGGAGACCGAGGTCGTCTGCCACCGAGTACAGGATCCGCAGATTGGCCTGGTGGGGTACGAAGTGGTCGACGTCGTCCATCTTCCAGCCGGCCCGGGACAGCGTGGCGCGCGCCGACGCGGCCATGCGCGTCACGGCGTGCCGGTAGACCTCCCTGCCCCGCATGGCGAAGTGCCGGTCCTGGCGGCTGGGTTCGCCCGGTCGGGAACGCTGTCGGGAGCCGCCGGCCGCGACCGTGATCAGGTCCTCGTGGGCGCCGTCGCTGCCGAGGTCGAAGTGGCCGACCGCGCCGGGCTCGTCGGGGTGTCCGGCGCGCAGGACGACGGCTCCCGCGCCGTCGCCGAAGATGATCGCGTTGGCCCGGTCGAGGGGATCCACGATCGTGGAGTAGGTGTCCGCCCCGATGAGCAGGACCCGTTCGGCCACGCCGGCCGCGATGAGCCCGGTGGCCGAGGCGAGGCCGTAGACGAACCCGGTGCACACGGCGCTGATGTCGAAGGCGGCCGCCCCCGTCAGACCGAGCCGTGCGGCGACCGCTGGCGCGGTGGCCGGGCAGCTGTGGTCCGGGGTCGTCGTGGCGACGACGACGGCGTCGACCCTGTCCGGCGCGGCGGTGGCGAGTGCCCGGCGGCCGGCTTCGACGGCCAGGTCGGACGTCGACTGTCCGGGGTCGACGACGTGCCGTCGGCGGATCCCGGTCCGGGTGCGGATCCATGCGTCGTCGGTGTCGAGCCGTCGCGCGAGGTGCTCGTTGGTCACCACACGGGACGGCACCCGTCCGGCCAGCCCGCACAGGACGGCGGCCGGAGGAGCACAAGGGCCCGCGGCGGAAGGGGACATGGGGAATCTCCTGGCATGACGGAGGACGGGCCGTGGGGCCCGGACAGGGAATTGGGAGGCGAAGGGGATGTCTGAGGAGTGCCTAAGGGCTGGTACTGGTGACCCCGCGAAGGGCGAGGAGAGCGAGCGCGCCGCAGCCGATGCCGCCCGCTATCGCGAACACGGCGGTACGGATGCCGTCGAGGAGCCCTGGCCCGGAGGCGTTCTGCCCGACGCCACCGGCGAGCGCGACCAGTACGGCGAGGCCGACCGCGCCGCCCACCTGCAGGGTGGTCGACGCCAGTCCCGAGGCGACGCCCTGGTCACCGGGGGCCACTCCGGCGGACGCGGCGATCCACATCCCCGTCCACGCGGCTCCCTGGCCGAGACCCAGCAGCACGATTCCCGGCAGGAGGCTGGGATACGAGCCGTCCGAGGTGAGGGCCAGGCCGAGTGCCGCGGCTCCGGCGGCACCCGACGTCATGCCGCCGACCAGCATGCGGCGCATACCGAAGGCGGACACGGCCCGTTCACCGGCCTGCGTACCGACGGCCACCACCACGGCGGGCACGAGGAACGCGAGCCCGGTCGCGACCGCGCGGTACCCGTGGACCGTCTGGAAGTAGAGCGTCAGGAAGTACGGCACCGAGCTGAACGTCGCGCTGAACAGCGCGGTCACCCCCATCGCCGCGAGCAGGCCGCGGTGGGCGAACAGCCGTGCCGGTACGAGCGGATCACGGGACCGCCTCTCCACGACGGCGAAGAGCGTCAGCAGGCAGACCGACAGCACCGCGCTCGCGAGAGCCGCAGGCGTGTCCCAGCCCTCCGCGGGAGCCTGCACCAGCAGGAACACCAGGAGCGTGATCCCGCCCGTCGCGGTCAGCGCACCCGCCACGTCGAAGTGCCGTGAGCGGTCCCATGGACCGTCCGCGGGGAAGAGCAATCGCCCGGCCACCGCGAGGGCTCCCGCCACGGGCACGTTGACGAAGAACACCGACGGCCAGCCGAACGCCTCCACCAGGACCCCGCCGAGAAGGGACCCGAAGCAGAGCCCGCCGGCTCCCGCGGCGCCCCACACCGCCAAGGCCCGATTCCGGTCGGGCCCTTCGTCGTACATGGTGGTGATCAGGGACAGCGTCGCCGGGAACAGCAGGGAGCCGCCGATGCCCTGGACCGCCCTGACGGCGACCAGGACGCCGGGCGTCGGAGCCAGGCCGCCCACCAGGGACGACCCCGCGTACAGCAGTGCCGCGACGACGAACATCCGACGCCGGCCGAGCAGGTCGGCGGCCCGGCCGCCCAGCAGCAGGAAGCCTCCGGTGGCCACGACGTAGGCGCTCACCACCCACTGCAGGTCGTGGTCGGAGAACCCCAGCCCGGCGCCGATGTCGGGCAGGGCGACGTACACGATGTTGTAGTCGAGCGAGATGACGAGCTGACCCGACGCCAGAACAAGCAGAGGAAGTCCGATCGACTTTCGGAGCGGAACCTTTGCCGACTCTGTCGTGGACATCATCGATCACCCCCCTCGGGATCACAGTATTCGGAATTCCCACGGAATGAATTTCCGGCAGACCGACGTTTTTTCGTCACCGTAGCAGCCCGATTCGGACTTGGGAATGGGCGACTTCTCGACACTCATTGTGCATTCAAGGAATATCAGGGCAGCGCTGGGAACCGACAGCCGGAAACTGTCGGATCGGCGAGAAAATAGAATTCCCCGAACCAATTATTTACCCCCGCGTCATTCCTCCCCCATGAGCCGACGGATTTCGGTGATGAGGGCAACCAGCGCCCGGCGCTCCGGGACGGTGGTTGCCGGATGCCAGAGGTCGACGAGCAGGCAGGTTCGTGGGCGGGTGCCCGTGTTGCGCGCCTCGTGCTCGAAGGAGTAGTCGAAGAGCAGGCACTTGCCCTCTTCCCAGGAACGCGTCTCCCCGCCGACCGTGATGCTGCACCCGTCGGGTATGTCCACCGCGAGATGCAGGTTGATGCTGAAGTTCCAAAGGTCGCAATGGGGTTCGATGACGGCGCCCGGCAACAGGGTGGAGAAATGACATTCCAGGAGAGGGCATATTTTGCCCGTGTGGACGGCGACGTCTTTGAGCACCTGATAAGCGGTGGGAGCCGCGGCGGCCGACTCCTCGACGAGACTTCCGTTACGGAAGAGGTAAAGGGCCTGCCAGTCCTCCTGGCGTTTCAGATAGTGCTCGTAGTCCGAGAAAACCTCCCGCCGTGCAGCCCATGCGGCATTCAGCTCCTTCTTGATCGCCTGATGACTGGCCTCCAGTTCATGGACGACCGGGGCCAGTTCGGGGTAGGCATACGGGTCGTGCCAGGGAGTGGGAGAGAGACCCGGCATGATCCACTTGGCCGCTTTCTGCAGCGGATGCCGGTCGCTCCCGCCCGGCTCCAGCATCTGCTCGACCCTGGTGATCGACTCCGTACCGAACTCGGCTCTGATCGCGGCGAAGGCGTTCTCCATCTCTGGTGTCATGTGGTTCTCCGGAGTTCGGCGGCCGGGGCACACGGAAGCGGTCGACGTCCGGAGCTCCGTTCCCCGGCGCTCGAACTCCGCGATCGCTGCAGCAGACGTCTGCGTTCCACGTGTGCCGAACCACCTTCGCCCGAAGTTCCGCGCTTCGACCTGCCGACCTCGCACGGTGGTCAGCGGGTGTCGAGCTGCGCTGTCGAACTAGTAGTCGGTAGCGAGTGGGTTCGAGTTCCCGCGTTCTCCGGGCCGATTTCCCTTGCTGTGGCGACACTTGAAGACACTTGGCGGCACGTGAGGACACAGGCAGTCGCGCCGACGGACCACGGAGTTCCCTCGTTCGCACAGGGTTCTGTTCACCCGCGGCCTCGAAGGCGCGCTCGGACCTCCGCCGTGCCGCGGCCTGTGCGGCGCGCCGGCCGTGGCCCCGAGACCGCCGAATCCACCAGCAGGTGGAGCAACCCGCTCAGGACCAGCCCCGCGGCACAGCCCACCAGGGCTCCGGGGACGCCGTCCACGACGAAACCCAGCCAGGCGTAACCGGCCGCCAGCACGGTCAGGGTGGCAACAGCCAGGGGCCACGCCCTGCCGATCCTCGTCCACCGGTGTTCGGGTCGGGCGGCCTCGTGTTCCCACGGCCAACCCCGCGGTGATCCTTCCCTCGGCTCTCGTGCGAGACCCCGCACGTGATCACCCCTCCCCCGCCGCGGTCCGCGCACTTCCGCAACCACGTTCGATCCGGGCTCCGGAGGGGTCCTTCCCCGCCGCCACAGGGCGGAACCGGTCAGCTCGGCAGGAGCCGGGAACCAGCCGGGAGCACGCCCCGACCTCTGACGTATGGAGCCGAGAAGCCTGATGCGTGTGATGCGCCCGACGCGCAACACACCGTTCGCCCACCTCTCGAAGGACACTCTGCTGTACGCGGACTCACCCGAACTGGGCGTCAGCATCCTGCGCCGTACGGTGCGCCGCACCGGGACAGGGCGTACGGATCCCGTGTGGGCCGTCGACGTCCCGGCGGGCGGCACGGTGCGTATGGCGCCGGGAGGACTCGGGGTCGTGATCCTGGATCCCCCCGTGCTGAGAGCCGGGCAGAAGGTGACCTATCTCTTGTGGTTCCGTCGGAGCGGGAAGGTCGCCGTCCGGGCGAGGGTGACCGAAGGCGTGAGGTGAGCCTCGGCGGTCAGGGCCGGCCTGATGCCGGGAAGGGTGCCGGTGTCCCCCGCTCACGGTGGGCACCGGCACCCTTTTCGTCACGCGACGACGACGGCAGGAACGTGCGGTTCCTCGGCCTCGACAAGGAGTTCGACGAGGGTCGCCCGGGCTCGTGCCACCCGCGAGCGGATCGTCCCGATGGGACAACCGCTGGCCTCGGCAGCCTCTTCGTAAGGAAGTCCCGTCAGCTGGGTGAGGACGAACGCCTCACGGCGCTCGGGGGGCAGCGCGTTCAGCAGGTCGAGCAGCGCCACACCGTCGTCGAAGCCGGGCAGACCGCTCGGCTGGGCCCGCTCGGCCCACATCGTCCAGTCGTCCGTGTCGGCCACCCGGGGCCGCGTGGCGGCGTACCGCCAACTGTCGACCACCGTGCGACGCGCGATGGCCAGCAGCCACGTACGCGCCGACGAGCGCCCCTCGAACCGGTGCAGGCTGCCGAGCGCCCGCAGGAACGTGTCCTGGGTCAGATCGTCGGTCAGTTGGCGGTCGGAGGAGAGGTACGTGATGTAGCGGACGACGTCGGGGTGCAGGGCCCGCACGAATCGGTCGACGGCGTCCGGGTCACCGGCGCGGGCGGCAAGGGCCCAGGCGGTGGCCGGATCGTCGGGCGATGCCGTCGCGCCGGGCTGATCCGCCGCCTTGTGCCCCGCGTCGCGCTTCGGGCGCGAAGCGGGGCAGACAGGAGTGATCACCTGATGTCCTTCTCGATTGTCCGGGATCCGGCACGGCGGCACGGCAGCGCGGCGGCGCGCGCGAGCGCGCTCCGGTACGCGAGGCGTGAGTTCGCCACTGCGGAAACGTCCCGGGACGGGAGGTGGGATGGGGCCGTACGACGTGAACGGCCCGTGCCCGAAGCCCTGGCGCCGACGACGCGGCGCCTATGGGAACGGCTTCGGGAAACCAGCTGTCTCAGGCGACAGCGATCCCGGCCGGAGGCCCCCGAGAAATGATCGTGTGCGCGAGCGGCAGCCGTGGCACCCGCTCCGAACGTTCGCGCGTCGGCCGCAGGCTCGGTCGGCGAGGCGGGGCGGGCAGAGCGAGCGACAGCCTCAGCGGAGCCGCCAGCCATCCCGCGACGGCCCGCAGCACGCGGAACGCGGCCCTCTCGCCGTAGGCCAGCCACAGCCCACTCAGCACAGCCGCCAGGGCGTGGGCGGCGAGCATGCCGAACGATGACGTGCCGCCCATGCCGTGAGCCAGCTGAGCGAGGTGCCCCGCGTGCTCCGAACGCCCGGTGGACGTGGACCCCATGGAGCCCACGTCCATCGCGTCCATGGACATGGAGCCCATGGACATGCCTCTCATGGCGTGCGCCAGGGAGCCCGTGCCGGTGCCCGATGCCGCCGACTGGGCCAGCGAGAAGGCCGAGTGGAGCGCCCCCTGCGCGAGGACCGCGGCGGGCACCACCAGCGCGAGCCCGCGCTCACGGCCCGACAGACACCAGCCGACGCCGGTCGTGGCGGCGAACCCGGCGGCCATCGTCCACCAGGGCACGGTGGAGCCCGACATCAGTACGTGACCGAGGGCGGCGAGCAGCACGCAGACGGCCGCGAACACCGCGGCACGCATCGTGCGCAAACCCCACCCAGCAGTCATGACCGCCTCATCCTCGCATCCGGGCTTCGCTCGCAGGGGTGGGTACGCACCGCACCCGGACCCGCCACTCACCCTGAAGAGAGTGATACAGGACACAGCGCCCCGCCGGAACTCGGCGTGCGGTCGGGCCGACCGCTAAGGGTGAGGAGTCATGTGCCGTCCTGCCCGGGACGGACCACCACAGCCAGGGTCTTCACGGCCCCGCCGCGTTCGAAATGCAAGGTGAACGAGACGAGATCACCGGCCTGCCGGCCCGCTTTGGCCGGGACCGTCACATCAAGTCCGTACGGGGACATGGCGAGAGTGCCACCGGCCGGGACGGCGACCGACGCCACCGTCTGCGCGGAGGCCGACCGAGTGCCGGTCATGCGATGCCGGCTGAGGGTGCCGGCTCCGTCGACCGCGCGGGACGTCACCTTCAGCAACCGGTCCGCCGAGCCGCCGTTGTTGGTGATCCGGAAGAAGGCCGCCGTGTCCGGGGCGTCGCCGTAGGGCAGGTACACCCGGCCTCCGGTGACCGTGATACGGGCCGGGCTGCCCGCGTTGCCGTACGCGGTCCACGTGCTCAGACCCCCGAGCGCCAGCCCGCACACGGCGACGGGCGCGAGCGCGGCGAGCAGGGTGTCGGTGAGCCGACGGCGGGTCGGACGCCAAACCTGTTGTCCGGTCATCGAGTACGCCTCCGGATGGGTGAGGGTTGCCGGCCGCGCAACCGCAGGCTGTTGCCGACCACCAGCACCGAACTGGCGGACATGGCCGCCGCGGCGAGCATGGGGTTGAGCAGGCCGACCAGGGCCAGCGGTACGGTCACGACGTTGTAGCCGAAGGCCCAGACGAGGTTGGCGCGGATGGTGCCCAGGGTGCGCCGTGCCAGCACGACGGCGTCCGCGAGGGCTTCGATGTCGCCGCGTACGAGGGTCACGTCGGCGGCCCCGATGGCCACATCGGTGCCGGTGCCCATGGCGATCCCGAGGTCGGCGCCGGCCAGTGCGGCGGCGTCGTTCACGCCGTCGCCGATCACCGCGACCCGATGGCACTGCTCCTGCAACTCCCGTACGAGTTCGGCCTTGTCCTCGGGCGTGCAGCGGGCGCGCACCTCGTCGATGCCCAGGGCCGCGGCCACGGCCTGGGCGGGCGCCTCGCGGTCGCCGGTGGCGAGCACGGGCCGCACACCGAGCCGCCGCAGCCGGTCGACGGCCCGGTAGCTTCCGGGGCGTACGACGTCCCCGACCTCGATCAGGGCCTCGGCCGACCCGTCCACACGGACCATTACGGGCGTGTGCGCGGCGGCCTCCGCCGCCGGCAGGGCAGCCGCGAGCGCGGCGGGCAACTCGTCGTCCGGGGCGAGGACTTCGACCAGCCGCCCCTCGACCCGGCCGCGGACTCCCCGCCCCGGCAGGGCACTGAACTCGCTCACGTCCGGCAGCCGCTGCTCGCGCAGCTCCCGCCGTGCGTAGGCGGAGACGGCCCGCCCGAGCGGGTGTTCCGAGCCCTGCTCGACGCCCCCCGCCAGCCGCAGTACCGCGTCGCGGCCGAGTCCGTCCGGTACGGCGGTGATCCCGGCGACGCTCATGTGGCCCGTGGTGAGCGTGCCGGTCTTGTCGAGGACGACGGCGTCGAGGTGCTGAAGCCCCTCCAACGCCTGCGGCCCTGTGACGAGGACGCCGAGCTGGGCACCGCGGCCGGTGGCGGCCATCAGCGCGGTCGGGGTCGCGAGGCCCAACGCGCAGGGGCAGGCGACGACCAGGACGGCCACGCACGCGGTGATCGCCGCCTGTGGATCGGCCCCGGCGCCCAGCCAGAACCCGAGCGCGGTGACGGCCAGTGCCAGCACGACCGGCACGAAGACGCCGGCCACCGAGTCGGCCAGCCGCTGGGCGCGCGCCTTGCCGGCCTGCGCCTCGGTGACCAGACGGGTGATGCGGGCGAGCTGAGTGTCGGCACCGACGGCCGTGGCCCGTACGAGCAGCAGCCCACCGGCGTTGACGGCCCCGCCGATCACGGCCGAGCCCGGCCCGACCTCCACCGGTTCGCTCTCCCCGGTGACCAGGGAGAGGTCCACGGCCGAACTGCCCTCCACCACCTGTCCGTCGGTGGCGACCCGCTCGCCCGGCCGTACGACGAAGACCTGGCCGCGTTCCAACTCCTCAATGGGAACGAGCCGTTCGGAATCGCCGTCCCGTACCGACACCTCCTTGGCTGCGAGTTCGGCCAGCGAGCGCAGCGCCGCCCCGGTGCCGCGCCGGGCCCGCGCCTCCAGGAACCGCCCGGCCAGAACGAACAGCGTTACGCCGACGGCCGCTTCGAGATAGATGTGCGCGACGCCGTCCGAGGCGGAGGGAACGAGGCTGAACGGCATCCGCATGCCGGGGTCACCGGCGCCCCCGAGGAAGAGCGCGTACGCCGACCATGAGAAGGAAGCCACCACGCCCAGCGAGACCAGCGTGTCCATGGTCGCCGCCGAGTGCCGCAGCCCTCGTACCGCCCGTACGTGGAAGGGCCAGGCGCCCCATACCGCGACCGGCGCCGCCAGCATGAAACACAGCCACTGCCAGTTGCGGAACTGCAGCGCGGGCACCATCGACAGCACGAGCACCGGCACCGCGAGCACGGCGGTGACCAGCAGCCGGTCGCGCTCCTGCCGCGCTTCCTCGGCCTCCCGCTCGCCCTCACGTGGTTGCTTCTTGAGTGACTCGGGAAGCGCGGCCGTGTAGCCGGCCTTCTGGATCGTCGCCACGAGTTGTCCGACGCCGACCTCCGTCGGATGGCTCACGCGAGCCCGCCCGGTGGCCAGGTTCACCGTCGCCGTCACTCCGTCGAGCTTGCCGAGTTTCTTCTCGACACGGGTCACGCACGCGGCGCAGGTCATGCCGCCGACGGTCAGATCGGTCGTCACCAGAGTGCTCACCGATTCGGCGCCCATCAGCCGTGTCCCCCCTGCATGTCGCCCATGTCGTCCACGCCTCCGCCTCCGCCACCATCGCCGCCGTCGCGGCTCGTGCCGCTGCCGTGCATCCCGGGTGCGACGGGACCGGCGCCGGCACCCACCACGTAGGACACCGTGAAGATCAGGGCCAGCAACAGGAGGAAGCCGCAGAGCGCGGGCGGGGGCACCGCCTTCCGCAGCGCCGCGCCCGCGCCGGTCCAGGAGGATTGCCGGGACTCGTCCATCAACCGCGTCTCCAGATCACGTCGGACGGCGTCGGTCGGATCGCGCCGTACCGGTTCAGTAGTCGGATCGACCCCCGGCCGGGTTCCGGAGGAGATATGTGGCGCGCATCACGCGAGGACCGACCGTCCCGTACGCCCCGTCGGCGGACGGAAGATCTCGCAGGTCAGTCCGCCCCGGGAGCCGCCGAGTCCCTCGTCGGGACGGTGCTGTCGGAGCGTGTGTCCGTTCCCGGCACTCGCGGCGGTTTCTCGCGCGCTCCGGCGGCGTGTTGGTGGGCGCGACGGGAGGTGGAATCCACGCTCGCCATGGACCAGTCGATGCGGTCGGCTGCGTCGGCGTAGGCGTAGGCGTCGGTGATCCTAGGTGGGACACCGGGCCGTGGCCCGTCGCACAGGCCGTCGAACCGACGCTCCAGGAAACGGCGGCGCCAGACACGAACGGTGTCCGGGGTGATGCCCAGCCGCCGGGCGACCTCCGCAATCGACTGTCCGGTCGATCATGTGGCCACTAGGAGTTGTCGTCAAATGTCACGCCCACATCAGGAGCGAGGCGAGGGTGACGGCTGCTTGGTAGGACTCGGCGGTCTTGTCGTAGCGGGTCGC
>LRTP01000257.1 GCA_001550305.1 Streptomyces diastatochromogenes | reverse complement strand
CCCGCCACGATCGGCGAGGCCACGGCCGGGATCGCCGAACACCGTGCCGCCGTGGGCTTCGGCCAGCAGCGGCCGCCCCAGGATCTGGGCCGCGCAGGCGATCCCGCTGACCATCACGCCGGTCACCCCGCTGCCGTAGCGGGTGCTCTGGCCGACGACGTACAGGCCCCGGACGCCGGTGGCGGTGTCCGGCCGGGCGCCGGTTCCACCCCAGGTGGCGAGGCCGAACGGAGTGCCGCCGGTGGAGAGCGTGTAGCGCTCCTGTGCGAGCGGGGAGGCCAGTTCCAGATGCGTGATGCTGTCCCGGAACGGCCCCAGCACGCGCTCGCCGGCGCGCACCACCGCATCGGTGAACCGTTGCTTCTCAGCCAGATAGGCGGGTTCGCGGCGGTACCGGCCGCCTTCGGCCGGCCCCTGCTCGACGCCCCAGTGCCGGTACCCGGGCGGGCACATCGTCATCAGCTGGATGTTCGTGTGTCCGGGCGGACACAGGTGCCTCGCGCCGGGATTCTTGAGCGAGGCGACCGAGACGAACAGGAACCGCACGTCCTCCGGCTGCTCGCCGGCGTACAGCCCTCGGTAGAGCTCGTCGATGTCCTCGTGGTCGTACCACCAGATGTTCGCCTCGGCCCGCCGCGTCAACTCCCGGTCGAGCGCGACGTAGACGGTCGCGAAAGGCAGGCCCATCGTCGCCTCGCGGGTGGTGCGGCCGATCCGCGGGTTGAAGTGTTCCGTTCCGGCCAGATCCAGCACCGTGCGCCGGTAGTCGGCGTTGGAGATCACCAACGGCGCGGTGAGCGAGGCCCCGTCCGTCAGCCGTACACCGGTGGCCACCCGGTCGGCGATGTCGATCGAGGCGACCCGGCTGCGGGTACGCAGTTCACCGCCGTGCGCCTCCAGGACCTCGATCAGTGTCGCGGCCAGCATCTGCCCTCCACCGACCGGGACGTAGGCGCCTCGGAGATAGTGGTCGGTCACCATCGCATGCGTGGTCACCGTCGCGACGTCCGGTCCCATGCCGTAGTTCGGCGACTGAGCGGCGAGCACCGTCCGGGCCCTAGTGGACAGCCCGCAGTGGTCGAACAGCTCGGACAGCCGTCGACGGCTCCAGGCCTGTACATGAGCGGTGCCGGCGACGATCTCCGGCAGTTCCGCGTCGGTGAGCATGGCCCAGCGCTGCTCGCTCCCGACGGCCCGGCAGATCGCGGTGAAGGTGCGCAGGCCCTCGACGTCATCCGGCAGGACGCTCTCCAGCCGGGCCAGGTACTCGTCCCAGTCGGCGGGAACGTCGAGCGTGAGCCCGGGAATCACGATCTGGTCGAAGCAGTCGGGGTCCAGTTCGCGGAACGGCACCCGGTCACCGGCGCCCAGACCGGTCAGGACGGCCGGGATGACGCCGTCGGACCCGCAGTCGCCCAGGTAGTGGACGCCGACATCGAACTCGTAGGCGCGACGGCGTCGGAACACATGGCTGTTGCCGCCCGCCCAGTCGTGCTGTTCGAGCACGAGCACCCGCCGTCCGGCCACGGCGAGGTAGGCCGCGCAGGTCAGCCCGCCCAGGCCGCCGCCCACGACGATGGCATCCCACTGCTCCTCGGTGCTGGTCCTGGTCAACGCGTCCTCGCAGTGGTCGGTCGGGGTCATCGTGCGGGGCGCAGCCGCAGCAGGGCGCAGCCGAGCGCGCCGGAGCTGTCGACCGCGGTCACCAGCGCCAGGCGGTTCGCGAGCGCGGGATCGTGCTCGGCTGTGACGAGCACGGCGAGCACCTGGAAGGCGGCGGCCGCGGCGGCCGCGTCCCCGATCAGTCCGGCGCAGTCGATCCGCGCGGGTGAACCGGTGCCGAGCAGATCGGCGAGCGCGGCCTGTTCGGCTTCGCCGGCCGGGTCACCCGGCGCGACGAGCCCGATGTCCCCGGGGCGCGCTCCGGCCGTGTCCAGCGCCCGGCGCAGACAGGAGAGCAGGACCGAGCGGATCTCCCCGGTGTCCTGGTGGACGCCGAACTCCATCGCGACGACTTCGGCCAGGCCGTCCCGTTCGGCGGCCTCGGAGCCGGCCGGTTCGAGGCGCAGCACCGCTGCCCCCTCGCCGAGGACCGCGGAGTCCGGACCGTCACCGCCGTGGTGGCGCAGCCACGCCCGGGCTGCGGAGTACTCCTCGGCGCCGCCGCAGAGCAGCGTGCCGGCGCGGCCGCCCGCCTGCAGTCGCCGCGCGTAGTTCAGTGCGAGCAGGCCGGCCGCGTTGCCGCCCGCGATGGTCGCGTTGGGGCCCTTGAGCCCGTGCCAGATCGCGCACTGGCCCGCCGCACAGTTCATCACCGTGTTGGGGAATTGGGCCGGGTCGACGTAGAACGGCCGGTCGCCGTCGATCGAGCTCCGGGTGAAGTCCATCGTGGAGCGGACGCTGCCGGAGGTGCCGAGCACCAGGCCGGTGGCGGGGCCCGCGCCCGGCGTGGCGGACGGGCCCTGCGGTCCGGCCAGCTCGCCGACCGCCGCCACCGACAGCGCGGTGACCCGGTCCATCGAGCGGGTGCCCTTCTTGCCGAGGACGGTCCGGGCGTCGAAGTCCGGTACCAGCCGGCCGCGTGCGTCGGGTGCGGGCTCTGCGGCCGAGGTCGGTGCCGGAACACCGGCCCGCAGCCCGGTCCGGAACGCGTCCGCGCCGAATCCGAACGGGGAGATCGCCGACCATGCCGTGATGACGGGGTTCGCGATTCTCATGCTGCTCCCCTGTCGTACCGGCCGAGGATGACCACGGCGTTGTTGCCGCCGAAGGCGAGCCCGTTGTTCTGCACGATCCGCAGATCCGCGGCCACCGACTCGTTGGGCACGCAGTCGAGGTCGCATTCGGGATCGGTCTCGACGTGGTTGACGGTCGGTGGGATGAACCCATGCTCCAAGGCCATCGCGCAGCCGATCGCGGCCAGTGCGCTGGCCGCGCCCATGGTGTGCCCGAGCATCGACTTCATCGAGACCGTGCGGGGCGGCCGATCGCCGAAGACTGCGTGGATCGCCTTGGCTTCCGTACTGTCGTTGGCCTTCGTCCCGGTGCCGTGCGCCGAGATCAGGTCCACGTCCCGCGGTTCGATGCCCGCGTCCGCGACCGCCAGCCGCATGCAGTCGGCGACGCTCTCACCGAGCGGCGCGACCTGGTGGTACGCGTCGCAGTTGAGCCCGTACCCGAGGATCTCGGCGTGGATCCGGGCTCCACGGGCGAGGGCCGAGTCGAGGCTCTCCAGGACCAGCACCCCCGCGCCCTCGCCTGTGAGGATGCCCTTCCGGTTCAGGTCGAAGGGCTGGCACTGCTCGGGGGCGATGGTGCCGAGCCGGTAGAACCCGGCGAACGTCTTCCGGCAGATCGCGTCCCCGCCACCGCAGAAGGCCAGGTCCACCTCTCCCGAACGGATCGCGTCCAGGCCGTAGCCGATCGCGTAGTTGCCGGCGGCGCACGCGGTCGGGATGGTCACCGCTTCGACGTCGGTGAGCGCGAACTCGCGGGCGACGGAGGTCGCCAGCCGGGAGGCCGAGGCCCGGCGTGCGATCACCGGGTCCATCGCGCCCTGCTCCGCCGCGTCCTGCTCGACCAGCAGGTCGAGGTCGCGGGTCTCGCCGTCGGTCGTCCCGACGGCGATCAGGACGCGGCCCCTGGCCAGGGTGTCCTGGCGCAACCCGGCGTCGGTGGCGGCCATTCTGGCGGCGGCCACGGTGAACTGGGCCGCCCGGCCGAGATGTTCGGGGTCGAGCCGCTCGATCCAGCGCTTCGGCTCGAATCCGGTCACCTCGCAGCCGTTGGCGTACTCGAATCCCGCGGTGTCGAACGCGGAGATGGGGCGGACTTCGCTGCGGCCGGCTCGAAGACCGGCGAGGAATTCGGTGATTCCCACGCCGATGCTCGAAATTGCGCCGGCCCCGGTGAGCACCACCCGTCGGCCGACTCTCGTCGTTGGGCGTCCAGTCACGAAATGCTCGTCCTCTCATTGCCGTCGGCCGATTCAGCATCCGAATCGCGGCGCGCGTCCCGCAAGCGCGAGGACGGCACGGGACGGAACGAGACAACCGGATTCGCCCGGGTGCGCGGTGGAGCGTGCCACGCTTTCGACCGTCGCGACGAAGGGGAGGCACGTATGAGCCAGGGGGTGCTCGCAACGGGTCTGGTCAAGAGGTACGGCGGGACGACCGCCGTGGCCGGGCTCGATCTCGCGGTTCCCGAGGGCACGGTGCTCGGTCTGCTGGGCCCGAACGGCGCGGGGAAGACCACGACCGTCCGGATGCTGTCCACTCTCCAGGCACCCGACGCGGGAGAGTGCACGATCGCCGGTGTCGACATCGTCCGCCACCCGCAGGAGGCGAGGAAGCTGCTGGGCCTGTCCGGGCAGTACGCGGCCGTCGACGAGTTCCTGACGGGATACGAGAACCTCGAAATGGTCGGCAGACTCCACCGGTTGGGGAAAACGCGGGCGCGGGCACGGGCGCGGGAACTGCTGGAACGCTTCGACCTGGTCGAAGCGGGCCGTCGCCCGGCCCGGACCTACTCCGGGGGAATGCGTCGGCGGTTGGACCTGGCGGGGGCCCTGGTGGCCGCACCGCCGGTGGTCTTCCTCGACGAACCGACCGCAGGACTCGACCCGTCCAGCCGGATCGGCATGTGGGAGCTGGTTCGCGAGATGGTCGACGGCGGCACCACGGTGGTGCTCACCACCCAGTACCTGGAAGAGGCCGATCAGCTCGCCTCGAACATCGTGGTGATCGACAACGGCCGGATCGTCGCGGAGGGCTCGCCGACCGAGCTGAAGCGGGCCGTCGGCGAGGAGAGTCTGCACGTCACGCTGGCGAACCGCGAGGAGACCTCGTTGGTCGCGCGGGCGCTGCGCGGAATCGGGATCGGAGCGCCGGTCGTCGACGAGGAACGGAACACGATCGCGGTCCCCGTGTCCGGGGGAACCGACGCGCTGACGGCCGGAGTCCGCGCACTCGACACGGCGGGAGTGCGGCCGGTCGACATCGGGCTGCGGCGTCCCACGCTGGACGACGTCTTCCTTCAGCTGACGGGGGCAGGGACCGGGGCCGGGCCGTCCCGACCGGGGCGGACGGGACGGAGGGGTACGGCATGACCGCGCTGACCGACGGGCTGGCCGATGGATGGATCATCGCGCGCCGCAACGTCATCCGGACGCGACGGGCGCCGGACGTACTGCTTCTGACCCTGCTCCAACCCATCATGTTCGTGCTGCTGTTCGCGTACGTGTTCGGTGGCTCCATCAAGGTGCCGGGGGTGAACTACCGCGAGTACCTGATGGCCGGGATCTTCGTCCAGACGGTGGCGTTCGGCTCGTCGATGACGGGCGCGGGACTGGCCGCCGACCTGCAGACGGGAGTGATGGACCGGTTCCGGTCCATGCCGATGTCCCGGGCGGCGGTGCTGCTCGGTCGCACCACCAGCGACCTGCTGGGCAATCTGGTCACCGTGCTGGCCATGGCGTTGTGCGGGCTGCTCGTCGGATGGCGGACACACACCGGTCTCGGTCAGGTGGCCGCAGGACTGGGCCTGCTCCTGCTGTTCGCCTACGCGATGAGCTGGATCTCGGCCACGATCGGGCTGACCGTGCGCAGCCCCGAAGTCTCCCAGACCGCCGGTTTCCTCCTGCTGTTCCCGCTGACCTTCGTGTCCAACGTGTTCGTCGCAGGCGACACACTTCCGTCCGGGCTGCGACCGGTGGCCGACTGGAACCCGATCAGCACGGTCACGCTCGCGCTGCGCGATCTGTGGGGCAACGCCCCGGCCGGCCCGGCCCGTGGCGCCGGCGTGCCCGCCGAGCATCCCGCGCTGGTCTCGCTGGCCTGGATCGCGGTGATCCTGGCCGTCTTCCTGCCGTTGGCGGTCGACCGCTTCCGGCGTGCCGCTCGCCGCTGACGCCCGTCACCGGGACTGTGTACGTCACTCGGTCGGCCATCGACGAAGTGTGCCGCTGCCCGAGGTGTCCGGAACACCTCGGGCAGCGGCACGGTCATACGGAGCGACCGCCCCTCGGGCGGTGTTGCTCAGGCGAAGGAGATCGCCGCGGTGTCGCGGTTCTGGGCCTCGTTGGACGCGCCGATGAAGCAGCCACCGGCGATGGAGGCGCAGTTGACGTCCACCGTCGCCCCGGACTGGTCCTGGCCCTGGAACGTCTTCTTCACGGTGAACGCCGTCGAGCCGGCGCCGGTGGCGTCGGTGGTGAGCTGCTTGATTCCGGCGACGTCGCACACCAGCGTCCCGGCCGCGGGGTCGCCGGCGCACTCGGTCGCGGAGACGGCCTCGGCGGCACCGAAGCCCGTGACGTTCACGGTGACGCTCGCGCCGTCGGAGAGACCGGTCGAGGGGGTGACCGTCACGCCGACCGCCGTGGCCGCGGCCGTGGCGGGAACCGACACGGCCAGCATGGCCGCGACGGCCGCGGCGCCGGTGAGACCGGCCTTCGAAATGAGCGCGATCCTCTTCTTGGAAATCAAGGTGCTGGCTCCGATTCAGGATGGGGGGGTGAATGGTCGACAGTCGCGCAATGAGTGCCGAGTGATGGCGATTCCCGTGGTATTTCCTACGCGGATTCACTGGCGGCGCGAAATCATTTGGTGTCGATCCATTTGGAGGCTACAAGTCGGCCTGTGGGTCGTCAACCACGCCCTGAACAATAAGGAACCGCCCTTTCCGGCAGGAGTATGCCCGCTGTCTCGTTCCGTCCCATGGCGTCCGCCCCCTTGCTGGGACAGCGTCGCGCGGGCGAGCCTGCGGTGAGCACTCCACATTCGACAAGGGGAGATCAATGACGAATCCGTTTGAGGATGCGGATGCGGTCTATTCGGTTCTCGTCAACGACGAGGGCCAGTATTCGCTGTGGCCGGCATTCGCCGACATTCCTGCGGGCTGGGCCGCGGAGCTCGTCGAGGCAGATCGTGAGGCCTGCCTGGCGTACATCGAGGAGCACTGGACGGACATGCGGCCGAAGAGCTTGAGCGAAGCCTCCTGACACGTTCCGCCGGTCCACCGACAACTACCCCGGGGGAACACAATGAGCAACGTCGGCGGTGACACGCTGCCGCTCTCCGCCGCGCAGCGCGGAATCTGGTTCGGATGTCAACTCGACCCCGGTGGCCGGCGCTACCGGATCGCGGAGTACTTCGACATTCGCGGCCCGGTGGATCCCGTGGTGTTCGACGCGGCCTGGCGCCAGGTCGTCGGCGAGACCGAGGCGCTGCGCGTCCGGTTCGTCGAAGAGGCCGACGGGCCCCGGCAGTACGTCGGACCCGTCGAGACCACCGCCGTCGAACTGGTGGACGTCTCCCGCCGGCCGGACCCCGAGGGCGCGGCGCTGGAACGGATGCGCGCCGACCTCGACCGGCGGCTCGAGCTGACCCGAGACCCTCTGCACACCGTGCTGCTGTTCAGGCTGGCCCAGGACCGCTACTTCTGGTACTTCCAGTTCCACCACGTCATCCTGGACGGCTACAGCGGGGCCATGGTGGTGCGGCGGGTCGCCGAGGTGTACTCGGCCCTCGTCACCGGCGCGCCGGTCGTCCAGCCGGACCCCCGCCCGCTGCGCGACCTCCTCGACGAGGATCTCGCCTATCGTGTGTCCGACGCCTTCCTCCTCGACCAGGAGTACTGGGGGTCCCGGTTGGCCGACCGGGCGGAGCCCGCGACGTTGGCCGACCGGGTGTCCGCCGACGCCGACGGACTGGTGCGTTCCTCGGCACAGCTCGGCACGGACGAACAGCGCCGGCTCTCCGAGTCCACCGGGCGGGCACTGCCCACCGTCATGCTCACGGCCGTGGCCGCCTATCTGCACCGGCTGACCGGCGCGCGCGATCTCGTGCTCGGTCTGCCCGTCACGGCACGGGCGGGATCCGCCACCGCCGGAACCGCCGGGATGGTGTCCAACCTGCTGCCGCTGCGGTTGACCGTGACGGGCGAGCAGACCTGCGCCGAGCTGGCCCGGCATGTGCTGTCCCGGACCCGCGAGGCCCTGCGCCACCAGCGCTACCGCTACGAGGACATACGCCGCGACCAACGGCTGGCCCTGGAGGACGAACCACTCGTCGGACCGGTGGTCAACGTCGTGCCGTTCAGCTACGACCACGGCTTCGGCGGCCACCCGATGACCTCCCACAACCTGGCGGGCGGACTGGCCGAGGATCTGTCGATCACGGTCTACGACCGGGGCGAGGGGCAGGGGCTCCGCATCGACTTCGACGCCAACGCGTCGTTGTACCGGGGGGAGGATCTGCACACCCATCAGCGCGGCTTCCTGCGGGTGTTGGAGGCGATGGCGGACGACCCGGCCGCGCAGGTCGGCCGGATCGAGCTGCTGGATGCCGCCGAGCGCAGGCGCGTTCTGCACGAGTGGAACGACACGGACCGTACGCATCCGGCGGCCACGTGGCCCGCGCTGTTCGAGGCTCAGGCCGCCAGGACCCCCGACGCGGTCGCGGCGGTCTTCGAGGACACCGCTCTGAGTTACGCCCAATTGAACTCTCGCGCCAACCGGCTCGCCCGGTCGCTGGTCGAGTCGGGCATCGGCCCCGAGCGGGTGGTGGCCCTGGGCCTGCCCCGCTCGATCGATCTGGTCATCGCCATGCTCGCGGTGTCCAAGGCGGGCGGCGCGTATCTGCCGCTCGATCTGGAACACCCGGCTGAGCGCCTGGCGTTCATGCTCTCCGACACCGCGCCCGCCTGCGTCATCACCGGTACGGACACCCCGGCGGGACTGCCCGGCACCATCCCGAGGATCGTGCTCGACGGACCGCAGGACAGCCACGACGACGATCTGGCCGACGACGATCTGACCGACGCCGACCGGCTCGCCCCCCTGCGGCCGGACCACCCTGCCTACGTCGTCTACACGTCCGGCTCCTCCGGCGTGCCCAAGGGCGTCGTCGTCACCCACACCGGTGTGGCGGCGCTCGCGTTCGCCCAGATCGCCCGGCTCGGAGTGGACGAGCACAGCCGGGTACTGCAGTTCGCGTCCCCGAGCTTCGACGCGGCGTTCTCCGAGGTGTCGATGGCGCTCCTCTCGGGCGCCGCACTGGTGCTCGCGGGTGCCGACCAGCTCGTCCCGGGCGTCGCCCTGACCGAACTGGCCGTCAAACACGCCCTGACCCACGTCACCCTCCCACCGGCGGTCCTCGCCACGATGCGGCCCGGCGAACTGCCCGCGGACCTGACCCTCAACGTCGCAGGAGAGGCATGCCCGGCCGAGACCGTGGCGGCCTGGTCACCGGGCCGTCGCCTGCTCAACGCGTACGGCCCGACCGAGACCACGGTCTGCGCGACGATGTCGGACCCCTTGTCCGGCACGGAGAATCCGCCGATCGGCCGCCCGATCGACAACATGCGCGCGTTCGTCCTGGACAGCGCGCTGCGACCGGTGCCGGTGGGCGTCACCGGCGAGCTCTACCTGGCCGGCCCGGGCCTGGCGCGCGGCTACCAGGGACGTCCGGCCCTGACCGCGGAGCGGTTCCTCGCCTGCCCGTCCGAGGCCGGACTGGCGCCGGGGGCGCGGATGTACCGGACCGGCGACCTCGTCCGCCGGCGCGCCGACGGTCAACTGGAGTTCCTCGGCCGCGCCGACGACCAGGTCAAGATCCGCGGCTTCCGGATCGAACCCGGCGAGATCGAAGCAGTGCTGGCCCGCGACGAGGCCGTGCGAGAGGTCGCCGTGGTCGTCCGCGAGGACGCCCCCGGGGACAAGCGCCTGATCGCCTATGTCGTCCCGCACGAGGGGCGGACGGTCGACCCGGCGTCGGCCCGGCGGTCGGCCGGTGAGGTCCTGCCCCGGTACATGGTGCCCGCGGCGGTCGTCGTCCTCGACCGGCTTCCGCTGACCCCCAACGGGAAGCTCGACCGCCGAGCCCTGCCCGCCGCCAGGTTCACCGGCGCCGGAGCGAGCCGGGCCCCGCGGAGTCCGCGCGAGGAGATCCTCTGCGGTCTGTTCGCGGACGTCACCGGCGCGCCGAAGGTCCGGATCGACGACAACTTCTTCGACCTCGGCGGACACTCGCTGCTCGCCACCCGACTGGTCGCCCGGATCAGGCCGGCGTTCGGTGTGGAACTCACCGTCCGTGACGTCTTCGGCGCGCCCACCGTGGCGGAGCTCGCGCGGCGACTGGACGAGGTCGGCGGATCGCCGCGCCCTCCCGTGGCCCGTACGACGCGGCCCGAACGGGTGCCCCTCTCCTTCGCCCAGCGCCGTCTGTGGTTCCTCAGCCAGATGGAGGGCCGCAGCGCGACGTACAACATGCCGGCCGTGCTCCGACTCTCGGGTGAACTCGACCGGGCGGCGCTGGCCGCCGCGCTCGGCGACGTGAGCGACCGGCACGAAGCGCTACGGACAGTGTTCCGTGAGTTCGACGGAGTGCCCTTCCAGCGCGTGCTCGACGTCCGGCCCGAACTTCTGTGCACCGATGCCACTCCGGACGGGCTGGCCGCCGAGATCGCCGAGTTCTGCGGCCGGGAGTTCGACCTCGCCGTCGAACCGCCGCTGCGGGCCCGGCTCTTCGCCCTCTCCCCGACCGAGCACGTGCTGGCCCTGGTGATCCACCACATCGCCGGAGACGGCTGGTCGATGGCGCCGCTGGCGGACGACCTCGCCGTGGCCTACGAGGCGCGGTGCGCCGGGCTCGAATCCGGCGCGGCGGAACTGCCGGTCCAGTACGCGGACTACACGCTGTGGCAGCACCGGCTGTTCGGCGTCGAGGACGACTCGGACAGCCTGATCAACGGTCAGATCCACTACTGGTCGGCAGCGCTGGCCGGACTGCCGGACGAGCTGCCGCTGCCAGTGGACCGGCAGCGGCCGGCGGTCTCCAGCTACCGAGGCTCGACCATTCCGTTCGAGATCGGTGCGAGCCTCCACGCCCGGCTCACCGAGCTGGCCAGGCAGAGCGACGCGAGCCTGTTCATGGTGGTGCAGGCGGGACTTTCCGCGCTGCTGAGCCGGCTGGGCGCGGGCACGGACATCCCCATCGGTTCGGCCATCGCGGGCCGTACCGACGAGAACCTGGACGACCTTGTCGGGTTCTTCGTCAACACCCTGGTGCTGCGCACCGACCTCAGCGGCGACCCGTCGATGCGGGAGGTCATCGCACGGGTGCGGGAAACGGACCTCAGCGCCTACGCCAACCAGGACCTGCCGTTCGAGCGCCTGGTGGAGATCCTCAACCCGAGCCGGTCGGCTTCGCGCCACCCGCTGTTCCAGGTGATGCTGGCGTTCCAGAACCTGGCCGACGTGGAGTTCCGGCTCCCCGGGCTGGCGGTGGAGGCCGAGCAGCTCTACACCGAGACGGCCAAGTTCGACCTGGCGTTCAGTGTCTTCGAGAGCTTCGACGAGCAGGGCGCGCCGAGCGGTCTGACCGGTGTGGTCGAGTTCGCGGTCGAACTGTTCGACCCGGCGACCGTGGACCGGATGCTGTCTCGGCTGGTGCAGGTCTTCGAGACGATGGTGGCGAATCCCGAGGCGCGGCTCGGTGAGATCGACCTGCTCGGCTCCGCCGAGCGGCAGTTGGTGCTGCACGAGTGGAACGACACCGACCGGGACATCGCCGTGTCGACCTTCCCCGCGCTCTTCGAGGCCCAGGTGGCGGCGACCCCCGAGGCGATCGCGGTGCGCTACGAGGACACCTCGCTCACCTACCGGGAGCTGAACGGGAACGCCAACCGGCTGGCCCGGCTGCTGGTCGCCCGCGGTCTGGGGCCGGACCAGTTCGTCGCGCTCGCGCTTCCCCGGTCGGTCGAGCTGATCACGGCCATGCTGGCGGTGCTGAAGGCCGGCGCCGCCTACCTGCCCATCGATCCCGACTACCCCTCGGAGCGCATCGAGTTCATGCTCGCCGACGCCGCGCCGCGATGCGTGATGACCGGCGAACGCGTCGCGGTTGCGCTGCCCGCCGGGCTCGACCGGATCGTCCTCGACGACGACATGTGGTCCGCCGTGTCCGGACTGTCCGACGCGGACCTGACGGACGGCGACCGAGTGGCCCCCTTGCGGCCGGGTCACGCCGTCTACGTCGTCTACACCTCCGGCTCCACCGGTGTCCCGAAGGGCGTCGTGGTCTCTCACGCAGGGATCGCCGGCCGGATGGGCTGTGAGATCGAGCGGCTGGAGGTCGTGCCGGACAGCCGGGTGCTGCAGTTCGCGTCCCCCAGCTTCGACGGCGCGTTCTCAGACATGTGCATGGCGTTGCTGGCCGGTGCAGCGCTGGTCGTCGCGCCCAGTGCGAGGACCATGCCGGGACCGGCGCTGAGCACGCTGATGTACGAGCAGGGCATCACCCACGTGACCCTGCCGCCACCGGTGCTGGCGGCCCTGGCCGACGACGGCCTGCCGGCCGGGATGATGCTGATCGCCGCCGGTGACGCGTGCTCGGCCGACGTCGTCGCCCGCTGGGCGCCCGGCCGCAGGATGGTCAACGCCTACGGTCCGACCGAGGCCACCGTGTGCGCGACCATCAGCGATCGGCTGGTCGTCGGCGAACTGCCGCCCATCGGAAGGCCGTTGGACAACACCCGGCTCTACGTCCTCGACGACCGGCTGAGGCCCACGCCGCCGAGCGTCGCGGGGGAGCTGTACATCGCGGGCGAGGCACTGGCGCGCGGCTATCTCCGGCGTCCCGGACTGACGGCCGGCCGGTTCGTCGCCTGCCCGTTCGGCGCCCCCGGCGAGCGGATGTACCGGACCGGGGATGTGGTCCGGTGGCGCGCCGACGGTCAACTCGAGTTCGTCGGCCGCGCCGACGACCAGGTGAAGGTCCGCGGCTTCCGCATCGAGCTCGGTGAGGTCGAGGCGGTGCTGACCGCCCACCCCGGCGTGGACCAGGCGGTCGTGGTGGCCAGGGACGACCAGCCGGGCGGCAAGCGGCTGGTCGGCTATCTCGTGCCGGGCGGGGGCGACCCGGCTGTCGACCGGGACCGGGACGAGCGGCAGGTGGGGGAGTGGCGGCTCACCTCCGACTCGCTCCACGCCGACTCCGCTGCCGGCGCGGCCGAATTCGGCGAGGACTTCTCCGGCTGGAACAGCAGCTACAGCGGACTGCCGATTCCCGTTGAGCAGATGCGTGAGTGGCGCGATGCGACGGTCGACCGGATTCTCGAGCTGCGGCCGAAGCGGGTGCTCGAGATCGGCATCGGCACCGGACTGATCCTGGCGAAGGTCGCGCCGCAGTGCGCGACCTACTGGGGCACCGACATCTCGGCCCGGGTCGTCGACGGAGTCCGCGCCCAGGTGGCCCGGGACCCGAGCCTGGCGGACCGCGTCGAACTGCGGGTCCAGCCCGCCCACGTCCTCGACGAACTGCCGTCGGGGTTCTTCGACACCGTGGTGCTGAACTCCGTCGTGCAGTACTTCCCGAACGCCGCCTACCTGGAGAAGGTCCTGGAAGGCGTCCTCGGGCTGCTCGCCCCGGGCGGCAGGGTGCTCGTGGGCGACGTCCGCAACCTGCACCTGCTGAAGGCACTGCGGACGGCCGTCGAGCTGGGCAGAACGGACGACACGGCGGATGCCGAGGCGGTACGGGAGGCGGTCGGGCAGGCCGTGGCCCTGGAGAAGGAACTGCTGATCGACCCGGCCTTCTTCACCACACTGCCCGCCGCGGTGGACCTGCGGGGCAAGCGGGCGAGCTTCCACAACGAGATGACCGCGCACCGGTACGACGTCGTCCTCCACAAGCAGCCGTGCGAGCGGATCGACACCGAGGCCATCCGTGAGTTCGGTTGGGGCGCCGAGGTGACCGAGCCGGGTGCACTGAGCGCCGAACTGGCGTCGGCGCACCCGGCGCCCGTCCGGCTCCGCGACGTACCCGACCTGAGGGTGGACCACGAGCTCGCGGCGGCCCGGATCCTGGCCGACGGCGGCAGCCCGGCGGCCGCCCGGACCAGGTTGACGGAACGGGACGCGGCCGTCCCCGACCCCGAGGCCTTCCACGAGCCGGCCGACCGGGCCGGCTACCGGGCGATGGTGCTGCCTTCGGGCGAGAGCGGACTGTTCGACGTCCTGTTCGTGGACCGGGCGGCGACGGGGGTGCCGACGAGCGGGTACCGGCCGGCCGAGCCGCCGCGCTCGGTACCGCGACCCTTGACCAACGACCCGTCCCGGTCCGCCGCCGCCGCGTCCCTGGTCGCCGCGGTGAAGGCACACGCGCAGGACTCGCTGCCGGACCACATGGTCCCGACGGCCCTGGTCGTGCTGGAGAAGCTGCCGCTCACACCGAACGGGAAGGTGGACCGGCGCGGGTTGCCCGCTCCGGACTTCGCCGGCGCCGGGACCGGCCGGGGCCCGCGGAACGAGCGCGAGGAAGTGCTGTGCCGCCTGTTCGCCGAACTGCTCGGCATTCCGCAGGTCGGCATCGACGACGACTTCTTCGACCTCGGCGGGCACTCCCTGCTGGCGACGCGTTTGGTGTCCCGTATCCGGGCCACGCTGGGAGTCGAACTGGCCATCCCCGACCTGTTCAGCGCGCCCACCGTCGAGCAGCTCTCGCGCCGACTGGCCGTGGCGCGCAGGCGCGAGCGGCCGGTACTGCGGCCGCGTGCCCGTCCGAAGGGTGACTGACCGTCCGGTCCCGGCCTGCCCCCGGTGCGGTCGCCGCCCGCACCGTCCCGCTCTTGACCAGCAGAGAAGGAGAACAACCGTGTCAACCGGAGAAGAGTTCGACGTCGTGGTGGTCGGCGGCGGCCCGAGCGGCTCGACCGTCGCGTCGTTCGTCGCCATGCAGGGGCATCGGGTGCTCCTGCTCGAGAAGGAGTCGTTCCCGCGGTACCAGATCGGAGAGTCGCTGCTGCCGGCGACCGTGCACGGAATCTGCGGGCTGCTGGGCGTCTCCGAGGAGATCGAGCGGGCCGGCTTCATGCGCAAGCACGGTGGCACCTTCCGCTGGGGCAGCAGCCCCGAGCCCTGGTCGTTCGCGTTCGCCATCTCGCCGCGGATGGCGGGCCCGACCTCGCACGCCTACCAGGTCGAGCGGATGAAGTTCGACGACATCCTGCTCAAGCACTCCCGCAAGCTCGGGGTGGAGGTGCGGGAGGAGTGCTCCGTGGTCGAGGTGACCGAGGACGAGGAACGGGTCCGAGGGCTCGTCTACACCGACTCCACCGGCGCCCGACACACGGTCGGCGCGCGGTTCGTCGTCGACGCGTCCGGGAACAAGAGCCGGATCCACCGCGAGGCCGGCGGCGATCGCATCTACTCGGACTTCTTCCGCAACATCGCCATCTTCGGCTACTTCGAGGGCGGCAAGCGGCTGCCCGCGCCGAGGAACGGCAACATCTTCTGCGCCGCCTTCGACGAAGGCTGGTTCTGGTACATCCCGTTGAGCGACCGGATCACCAGCGCGGGTGCGGTGGTGAGCCGCGAGTTCGCGGACTCGGTGCAGGGGGATCCCGCCGATGCGCTCTCGCGGCTCATCGCGAAGTGCCCCCGGATCGACGACATGCTGGCCGACGCCGAGCGCATCACCGAGGGCGTGTACGGACAGGTGCGCGTTCGCAAGGACTACTCGTACAGCAACAGCCGGTACTGGCGCCCGGGAATGGTCCTGGTCGGAGACGCCGCGTGCTTCGTCGACCCGGTCTTCTCCTCGGGGGTGCACCTCGCGACCTACAGCGCCCTGCTCGCCGCGCGGTCCATCAACACCGTACTGGCGGGCGACCTCGGCGAAGACGAGAGCTTCGCCGAGTTCGAAGCGCGGTACCGCCACGAATACGGCCTCTTCTACGAGTTCCTGGTCTCGTTCTACGACATGAACAGCGACCACGAGTCGTACTTCTGGCAGGCGAAGAAGGTCACCGCCTTCGCGGAGTCGGAGCTCGAGGCGTTCGTCGAGCTGGTGGGCGGCGTCGCCTCCCTGGACGGCACCTTCGTCGACGCCGAGTCGGCCCGGGCACGGTTCAAGCACACCGCCGGCGAACTCGAGCGGTCGGTGTCCCAGGTCGACCGGACCCGCGGAGACGATTCCACCCCCATGTACCAGTCGGACATCATGGGTAGCGTGATGGAGCAGGGCACCCAGATCCAGGTCCAAGCCGTGCTCGGAGGCGACCTCGATCCGGAGGCCGCGCTCTTTCCGGGCGGACTGGTGCCCTCGGCCGACGGGCTGCGCTGGGCGGCACCGGCCGAATGAGCGTTTGATGGCAGGCGACAGGGGTCGAGTGGTCGCGGTCACGGCTGTTGAGGTCTGCGCCCCTTGACGCTCGCGAAGTGGGTGGGGCCGATCGACCCCGGGGTCGAAGCTGTCGGCGACCCTTCCGCCTCCGCTCCGATCATTCGCTCGGGCCGGCCACCGGGCTGTCCTTGGTGTCCGCGGCAGCGGTACGCGGTTCAGGCCGCCCCAGCCAGGACACGAACAGCCCGTCGGGATCCCATCCGGCGCGGAGGACGTCGAGCCGCTGGAGGTTCTCGTCGGTCACGAAGCGGTACGGGCGGTTGATCAGGTTCTCGTCAGCCAGCTGGATGCCGCTGGCATACGGCTCCCACGCTCGCATGTGGTTGGTCACCCAGTTCGTGTAAGTCCGGCTGTCGGCCGGATCGGTCCAGGCCGCGTACAGCCCGTAGTACAGCTCGTCTTCCACCGAGTACGCCATCGACGGACGTTCGGGCTGTCTCTCGTATCCTCCCCAGTTGAACACCACCAGGTGTGACGGCGCCGGCGGCCAGGTCTTCAGCATGGCCTCGAAGTTGGGCCACAGGTCATCGAAGGAGGCATGCGTCCACATGCTGTCGGCCAGATAGCGCTTGGTCTCGTCGTAATGTGGATCAGTGCCGTATCGGCTGAGGGTTTCGGTGTCCGTCACCTCGTTGAGCCGAGTCGTGAGCACGTGAGGGCGTGCGGGACAGGACTCGTAGATCGACAGTTGTTCCCTGGCCTCCTCCTCCGTATCGGTGAAGGCCGTCGCATTGAGCGAGATGAGAGGCGCGCCGTCCGTCATCGGGTCGCGGCAGCACAGGAGATTGATCTCGGTCGGGGTCTGACGACCGATCTCGTGGACGAATCGGTAGACGTCTTGTGCGGCCGAGGCCGGCCAGAAGTAGCCGCTGTTCATCGTGACCCGCATGCGCGGATACAGCTTGACGTAGAACCTGGTCACCACGGCGAAGAAGCCGGGCCCGGCGCCGCGGGCGGCCCAGAACAGGTCGGCGTTCTGCGTCTCGTCGGCGTGGATCCGTTCGCCGCTCGCCGTGACCACGTCGATACCGGTCACCGACATGCACGCCGGTCCGTAGTCCCGGCCGGCCCAGCCGAACCCGCCTTGCAGCAGGTACCCGCCGATGGAGACACCCGTGCAGTGGCCGGTAGGAAAGAACAGGTTCTGCTCGGCCACCATCGCATTGAGCTCCGACCCCTTGATCCCGGGCTGGGCGGTGCCGGTCATCGCCTCCCTGTCGACCGTCACGTGCCGCAGGTTCGACAGGTCGATGAGCACCGTGCCGTCACGCAGGTGTGATCCGGACCAGCTGTGGCCACCGGACCGCACCGCGATCTGCAGGCCCTCCTCCCTGGCGAGCCGCACCGCTGCGACGACATCGTCCTCGTTGTTCGCCAGCACGATCACCTCTGGGTAGCGGTCCGGCACCCCCGCGTGCCAGCACGCCTCACGGCGCCGACTCTCGTAACGGTAGTCACCGCGCCGCAGCACCCTGCCCTCGATCCGGGTCGACATGCCCTCTCCTTTCAGGAATCTTCGTGCACCGGCGCAACCGTGACGGAGTGAACTCGGACGAGAAGCGGACGCCGACGGTTTGGCCCGCCCGGCCGAACACCGACGGGCGGCAGAACGGGCCCCGCCGACCGGCGAGCCTATTCAGACCGTTGGAACTCGTCGAAAATATCCGGGAGAAACGCTGCGAGATGGTTCATCTCCTGAGGGCAATGCACGACCATGGCGCGGGCGTGCCCGTC
Source organism: Streptomyces diastatochromogenes (assembly GCA_001550305.1). Lineage (GTDB taxonomy): Bacteria > Actinomycetota > Actinomycetes > Streptomycetales > Streptomycetaceae > Streptomyces > Streptomyces mirabilis_D. The sequence goes on along the minus strand of LRTP01000257.1, from coordinate 2,977 downwards.
TCCGAGACGCCGCAGACCTTCCGCGACTGTCTCGAGTTCGTCGGTCAGGGTGGCGCCTGCGCGCGGGGCGACGTATTTCCCGCCCATCCAAAAGCGCGAACGCATCTCGGCGCCGTCCTTCACTCGGCGTACGTGGTGGACCAGGTGGCCCCAGTCGAGCGGAACGTGGGACAACCCGACCGTGGCGCAGATCGCGGTGGCTTCGTCCGGATCGACGCTGTTGTCGCTGAATCCCAGCTTGTCGGGATGGACGAACTGGATGGCGAGCTCGCCGAGCGAACTGCCGACGTACTCGTCGACGAACGATGTACCCCCGATATACCTGTCGCGGTAGGGAGCACTCCGGTCCACCGTGCCTCCAGACCATTCCGCGTACAGGTGGGCACGCGGGTACCACAGTTTGTACCGTTCGGTCTCCACGGCATGCCACCAGAACCACCAGTCCACCATGGCCGGAGACACTCTCGGCATACGGGTCAGTGTGGCGATGTGCGCGGATCCGTCGCTGAAGAGGCTGTATCCGTTCTCGAACTCCCCATAGCCGGTGTCGCTCAGCGTTGCCGCGTCATCCGGGCTCAGGCACAAAGGGGGCGGCTGCGGGCCAAGACCGATCGCCTCCTTGATGTGCTCCGGCATGGGTGCCATCACCGGGTTCCAGTACTTGGCGTACCACTTGCCGTCGAGTTCGCCGGGGTGCATGCCCAGGTGGGGCCGGCGGGCGGGGTCCGGGCGCGGTTCTCTCACTTCGGTCATGCTGTGACTCCCTCATGGTGCCCCCGCCAACGGTCAGCCGGAGAGTTTCACCACGCGGGAGTCCCCGATGACCCTGCCCTTCGCGTCCAGCGCCCTGACCTTGAAGTACGGTCCTGGTGTGGGCGTGGTGACGGCGGTCTCGAATCCGGACCGTGGGGCGTGTCGGACGACGACCGACAGGGAATCGGGGTCGGATCCGGCGAGTACCTGCCATGCTGCGGTCTGCGTCGAGCCGTTCCAGGAGGCGTGGACGACGCTGTGCCCGCCGTCGGACCGTGCCGCCGCACTCGGTGGGTAGGAGGGCGTGCCGACCCATTTGTTCCGGAAGGCTCGGTAAGAGATGTCGGAGCCCGGCAGCTTCGCGTCGTAGAGCAGGTTCCGCGAGGCGTTGGCCTCGGTGTTCCCCGCACCCGCGTACTCCGAGTAGTACGGGCTCTGACCCCACCCGATGAATTCGTCGCCGTTGGAGAGGGCCTGGGTGTTTCCCTGGGTTGGTGACTCCAACGGCGGCTGGTGGTAGTAGGTCTTGACCGCCTTCGCCCTGTGGCTGCGGAAATCAAGGCTGAGGATCAGGCCGTGCGAACGCTGCTCGGGGGCGCCGTCGGGCAGGTCGCAGCAGCCGTCGTCGAACATGCTGATCCGGTTTCCTGGCCGGAATCGGGCGTCGTGCTGCCAGTAGAAGTCCGCGTTCGGACCGAAGGTGAAGTCGCTTTTCTTTCCCCCGATCTGATAACGGACCTTCCCGGATTTCTTGGTGACGTCGTAGATCGCCCACATGTTCCGGGCCGAGATCAACAGCCGGCCGTCAGGGCCCTCGTCGACGGAGTTGATGTGAAAGGCGTCCCACACTCCGCCGGACGACGACGCGCTGGAGGCCGCCTCCTCGGAATCGGCGGGGTCGATATGGTCCAGGGCGTTCCATGAATAGAGGAGTCTCCCCGTGGCGAGGTCGACCTCCTGGATCTCGCTGTTCTCGATCGCTCCGTTCTTCGGACCTCCATAGGGTGTGAGATCCATGGGCACCGGTCTGGAGGCGATGAACAGGGCGGTGCCCCGGCGGGTCAGGGTGAACTCGTGCTCGTCCGGGTAGTAGCCGTGATGCGCGAAGACCGTTTTGAGCAGGCGGTAGTGGGAGTCGTAGATGTAGTAGCACCCGCCCGGTTCCGGCGCACCGGCCGGCAGGTTCGTATACGCCGGGGGAAGGGCGAGAGTCCCCTGCCACCAGGTCAGCACCGGTTGTCCCCGGCCCCCGTGGCCGTCGTAATAGGTCTGGACCTTGAAGTCGGCGTTCTGGAGGTTCGTGGAAGGCAGTGGGCGGAACCAGACCGGATCACCCGAGTTGTCGTTGACCAGTGCTCCCGTCTGGCCGACCATCTGGTCCGCGCTGAACGGGGCGACAAAGATGTCTCCGTGAGCCGTTCCCGGTTTGTTCGCGGTCACGGTCACCCGCATGGGGTGGAGGCCCGGTTCGGAGACGAAACTCCACACGTCGCTGCCCGACAGGATCGGGGGTGGAGTACTTTCCGACGAGGGGAAGGGTTTCGTCGCGCACCGGCGGGACGCGCCCCCTTGGGGACTCGCCGTGGCCGACGGCACGGAGTTTGCGAAGACACACCCTGCGGCGAGCACGCATGCTCCGACGGTGCGACGGGTCCTTCTCCGTGTCCGGCGGACCCGCGGCTCTCGCGTCACCATGGCCGACCTCCTTGGCACCCGGAACCCTTCTCCGACGGCGGTGCCGCTCGTCCTCGAACGTCGTGTTCGGTTCACCCCTCCGACCCATGACGATCAAGACCGGGAGCTGTTCCTCTGGTGACGGTATGCAGCAAGAGGGGCCCGCGCCTGCTGAAAGCCACTCAGGTAGGCCGTTCGGCAGGTGCGGCCTCACCCGGACATGCGGCAGCTCCGTCCCACCGTTGCCGCCGGGACTCACGACGGCACGTCAGCCGAGGACCCGGACCGGGTCGCCGTCGAGGTAGGCCTGGATGTCCTCCAGGGCCTGGCCGTAGTAGCGCGCGTAGTTGGCGCGGGACACATAGCCGAGATGCGGGGTGGCGAGCAGCCGCGGTGCGGTGCGCATCGGATGGTTGCCCGGCAGCGGTTCGACGTCGAAGACGTCGACGCCGCCGCCGGCGATACGGCCCTCGTGCAGCGCGGCGAGCAGGGCCTCCTGGTCGACGATCGCGGACCGCGAGGGGTTGATCAGGGAGGCGGTGGGCTTGAG
>LRTP01000256.1 GCA_001550305.1 Streptomyces diastatochromogenes | reverse complement strand
GAGCCGGTCTCCCTGCGGCTGGCGGTGCTCCCCTCGCTGGCCTCCGGCGTCCTGCCCGGCGCCATCCGCGCCTGGCGGGACGCCCACCCCGACGCCGAGGTGTCCATGCTGGAATTCCTTGACGGTGACCGGCTGCCCAGGGAGATGTTGCGGGGTGTGGCCGACCTCGCCGTCGGCCCGGTCCCGGACGGCTGGCCGGGCGAGGTGTACCCCCTGTACCGGGAGGAACTGGTGGTGGTGCTCCCCGCCGACGACGTGTGTGCCGACGCCACCGGCACCCCCCTGGACCTCGCGCTGCTGGCGGATCGGGACTGGGTCCTGCACTCCGAGAGCAACCCGTTGGCATCCCTGGTCCTGCAAGCGTGCGCACGCGCGGGGTTCACCCCACGGGCGGCCGTCTCGACGCACCACCCGGCCGCCGCGGTTCGGCTCGCCGCCGCCGGGCTGGGGCCGGCACTGGTTCCCCGCGCGTCCGTGAGCGATGACGTCGCCGTCACCTGGCGCGTGCCACGCCCCGAGGTCGGCTGCGACCTGGCGGCCTACACACGCGGACCTGCTGCGCCACACGTCATGGCATTCGTACGGGCTCTCGGCGGCACGGAGTTGGGACGTTAGAGCGTGCCGTGCTCGGCGAGCACCTCGATGAAGGCCAGCGCCGCCGGTGACGGATCGGGGCGGGTGAAGGCCGCGAGTTCCCGCAGCACGGGCGGATCGGGACGACGCGCATGTCCCGCGAACCGCTGCGGGATCATGTTCCCGGGAACAAGCGCGGGCCCGAGCCCCGCGACGGCGAGTTCCACCGCCGTGTCGGTGTAGTGGATGCGGGCCGCCACCCGGGGAGTGAACCCCGCCGTCGCGCACGCTCCGTCCACCACCAGGCTCAGACCGACCTCCCGTGCGTAGAGCACCCAGGGCCGGTCGGCGAGTTCTCCCAGCGCGACGACGTCCGAGTCGCGGGAGAGCAGTGGGTCGTCACTGGGCAGCACGATCAGGAATTCCTCGTGCCCGAGTGTCCGCACCGGCCCCCTCCAGGTACTGGACGGAGGTCCGACAGCAACGTCCGCACCACCCCGGTTCATCGCCTCGGCGAGCAGCTCGGCGTGCGTGTACTCCTCAAGTCGTACCGGCACCAGAGGGTGCGCTCGGCGCCAGACCGTGATGGCTGCGGGAACGATGCCGAGCGTGACGGACTGGAGCGTCGCGAGGCGCAACTCGCCCCTTGCCAGGAGCCCGGCGGCCCGCGCCGCCGAGTCCGCCTGCCGCGCACTTGCCACCGCCGCCGCTGCATGGCCCAGGAAAGCCGCCCCCGCGGCTGTCAGCCCCGCTCCTCCCGCGCCGCGCTCGAACAGCACCGCTCGCAAGCTTTGCTCCAGATCCCGGATCTGGTGCGACAAGGCGGGCTGTGTCACCCCGAGGCGCCTGGCCGCCTCGGTGAAGGATCCCTCCTCCGCGACAGCGATCACGTACTCGAATTGGCGCAGCGTCACGCCCCAAGCTTAGAGTCCCGCCCTCGCCGGGCTGACCGGCGAACACTCGCCCGGGGCAGGTCGAGGTCGATTCCGTGGGGCGGACCGCTCGCAGCCCGGCACCGCCGGGCTCCTGCGGTGTCCGCCGCGAAGTCGACGTCCACTGCGTGGCCCCGGACGAAGCCGCTGCCGGGCAGGTACGCGAAGCCGTGTACTCGCCCACAGATACAGCCTGGCTCCCACGCCCGCCGCGTGGCAGGCCGCGTTGTGCCGGGCAGCGGTGTTCCGTGCTGTGACAGGGCGCCCCACGGGCCTCCCTCCAGGACACGACGGACCCAGACTGGAAGGTATGACGACTGAGCAGTTGTATGCCGACGGGGGCAGCGAGCTGGGGCGCTTCCTGCGGGCCCGGCGCGCCCAGGTGGCCCCGGAGGACGTCGGGCTTCCGACCGGCACCGGTCTGCGCCGTACCCCCGGGCTGCGTCGGGAGGAGCTGGCCACCCTGGCCGGAGTCAGCATCGACTACTACGCCCGGCTGGAGCGCGGCAAGGAGATGCGCCCCAGCCCGTCCGTCGTCGACGCCCTGGCCCGCGCCCTCCAGTTGGAGGAGGACGAACGGGAGCACCTGCACGGCCTGGTCGTACGCGTCGGCCGGACCGCGCCCGGACCGCCGGCCGCGCCGAGCCGGACCGTGCCGCCCAGAGCGCTCAGGCTGCTGGAGAGCATGCGGCCCAACCCCGCGGCGGTGGTCAGCCGCACCCATGACGTGCTGGCCTGGAACCCGGCCGGGCCGCGACTGCTCGTCGGGATCGAGGACTGGCCGGCGAAACAGCGCAACTATGCCCGCTACCTCTTCCTCCACCCCGCCGCACGCGACCTCTTCGACGACTGGGACAACCAGATTCGCGGTTGCATCGCCCAGCTGCGCGCCCTGGCCGGCACCCATCCCGACGCCCCCGACCTGACCCGGCTCGTGGGTGAACTCCTCCTCAAGAGCAGGGAGTTCGCCCGCCTTTGGGAGCGTTACGAGGTGAAGGGCCACTCCCGCGGACTCAAGACCTTCCACCACCCGGAGGTCGGCGACCTCACCCTCGGCCACCAGTCCATGCGGTTGGAAGGCACGCCAGGCCACCGTGTGCTGATGTTCTTCGCCGAGCCCGGTACTCCGGACCACGACGCGATCGTCCTCCTCGACCTGCTCGGGCAGGAGCCCGCCTCGGAAGGTGCGGCGCCCGGCAGCGGACCGTCGGCAGCCACCGAGGACGGGGACGAGTCAGCTTCCTCCTGACCTGGCAGACCAGGGGGATCGGATGCCCTGCCGCCGTCCACGGCCGGGCCGCCGTGTGGCAGCTGTCCGACCTGTGAGGAAGGCACGTGGGGTGCCCTGTCACACCGCGGATCGGCGCTCCGCGTCACCGTACGGCCTGCCACTCGGCGGCCCGAGTGACGAGGCTGTCGCTGTACGAGCGGGGTTTCGTCCATCGACGGCGGACCACAGCGGTAGCCGTCCGTCGGCCTCCTCAAGGGGGCGATCGGGTGACCGGGACCCGATCCGGGCGCGTGCGTGTCCGGGAACCCCTCGCCCCCGGCGGCCGCGCCACATGCAACCGAGTAGGCCTGGAACCAGAAGAACAGAAGGACTCGCACATGGACCGAGTGACTTTCCTCAACAAGGGCAACGCAGTGGTCGGCAACCTGTTCAAGCCGGCCGACCTCGACGAGGGCAGGACCTACCCCGCGATCGTCGTGACCCACCCCTTCGGTGCCGTCAAGGAGCAGGTCTCCACCCTCTACGCCGAGAAGCTCACCGAGCAGGGTTACATCACACTGGCCTTCGACGCCTCGTACCAGGGCGAGAGCGGCGGCGAGCCCCACTTCTCGGAGATCCCGGCCGCCCGCGTCGAGGACATCCGTTGTGCCGTCGACTTCCTCAGCGCCCATCCACAGGTCGACGAGAGCCGCATCGGGGCCCTCGGTATCTGCGCGGGCGGTGGCTACACGGTCAACGCGGCGCAGACGGAACTGCGTATCAAGGCGGTCGCGGGTGTCAGCACCTTCGACCTCGGGTCCGCGCGCCGCGAGGGTGTCGGCGGCGGGATTCCCATCGAGGCCCGGATGAGGACGTTGGAGGAGGTCGGCCGCCAGCGGTCAAGGGAGGCCCGCGGTGAGGAGATCCGCTACTTCTCGCTGGTCCCGGACGACCCTCAGGAGGCCCCGAACAACCCGTCCGCGCTCTACCGCGAGGGCTACGTCTATTACTCGCAGGTGGCGCCGAACCCCAACTCGATGGACCGGTTCGTCTTCTCCACCCTCAGCCAGCAGATGGCGTTCTTCCCCTTCGAGCAGATCGACATGATCTCGCCGCGTCCTCTCCTCCTCATCGCGGGCTCCGAGGCCGACACGCTCTACTTCAGCCAGAACGCCTACGACAAGGCGAAGGAGCCGAAGGAACTCCACATCATTCCCGGCGCCTCGCACATCGACCTGTACTACAAGCCGGAGTACACCCCGCAGGTGTCCGAGAAACTGACGGAGTTCTTCGGCGCCCATCTGTAAGCCATCCACGGGAACGGAAGGCTGTTCTTCACGATGTGCACGGTGTTGCTCCGTCAGCAGGGGTTGTTCATGAGGCATGAGGGGGGATGGGGTTGGGCGGGCCGCCGCCGGGCCCGATGACGGGGGTGGCTCGGCGGCGGCCCTGGTGTCCGGCGGCGCCGGCCGCCGGACAGTTCAAGAGAAGACGCCCCAGGTGCTCAGAGCAGGGCGTCGGCGGTGATGGGCAGATCGCGGACGCGGCGGCCGGTGGCGTGGTGGACCGCGTTGGCGATGGCCGGCGCCACACCGACCAGGACGACCTCGCCGATGCCCTTGACGCCGAGCGGGTCGGCCTCCATGTCCTCGCTCTCCAGATAGATCGCCTTGAGGACTGGGATATCGGCGTTGACCGGGACGAGGTAGTCGGCCAGGTTCGCGTTGACGATCCTGCCGTCACGGTGGTCGGTGACCGTGTGCTCCAGCAGGGCCTGGCCGATGCCGCCGACCAGGCCGCCCAGGGCCTGGCTGTCGGCCAGTTTCGGACTGATGATCCGGCCGGCGTCGTACACGCCGAGCATGCGCCGCACCCGTACGAGCCCCAACCGGGCGTCCACCGCGACCTCGGCGAACACGGCGGCGTAGGCCTCGGTGGTGAACCGGGACTGCGCCGGGGTGAAGGAGCCGACCACTTCCAGGCGGTCGCGGTTGTTGCGGGTCAGTAGCTGCTGGTAGGTCTCCCCGCGCGCCGGATCGTCCCGCACGTGCAGTCGGCCGTTGCGTACGACGACGGTGTCGGCGGGGGCCCCGTACAGCGGCGACTGTTCGTCCCCGACGGCGAGTTCGATCGCCTGCCGCCGCACCTGGTTCCCGCCGCCCAGGACGGCGGAGCCGACGCTGGCCATGGTCAGGGAGCCGCCGTGCAGCGGGGCGTTGGGCATGAGGGAGTCGCCGAGCCGGAAGGTGACCCTGCGCATCGGCAGGCCGAGGGCGTCGGCGGCGACCTGGCTCATGGAGGTGTAGGTACCGGGGCCCATGTCGCTGGTCGCGGACTCGATCAGGGCAGTGCCGTCGGCGTCCAGGCGGATCCGGGCCTGGGCCGGGGCCCGCAGGGTGTGGTAGACGCCGGTCGCCATGCCGGTGCCGATCAGCCAGTCGCCGTCGCGGGTCGAACGGGGCTTCGGGTTGCGCCGGTCCCAGCCGAACTCCCGGGCGCCGGTGGTGTAGCACTCGCGCAGCCTGCGGGTGGAGAACGAGTTGCCGTTCGCCGGGTCGGTCTCCGGTTCGTTGCGCAGCCGCAGCTCGATCGGGTCGATGGCGAGCTCGTAGGAGAGTTCGTCCATCGCCGACTCCACGGCGTACGAGGCGGTGGCGAAGCCCGGGCCGCGCATGGGAACCGGGGTGTTCACGTCGAGGCGCACGGTCCGGTACGTCTGGCTCACGTTGGGCGTGCTGTAGAGATGCTGCCCCACCGGGAGGATCCCGCCCTCGCCGTACGGCTCGTAGGTCGAGGTCTCGGACCGTATGGCGTGGGTCATGGCGCTCACGCGCCCGCTGCGGGAGCTGCCCAGGCGCACTTGGTACTCGTACGCGGGCCGGAAGCCCGTCCCGAAGTACTGCTGCCTGCGGCTCAGTACGACCTTGACCGGACGGCCGGTCTCGCGGGCCGCCAAGGCCGCGACGGTGACGTGCGGCCAGGTCCGCAGACCACTGCCGAAAGCACCGCCGACGAACGGCGAGATGACCCGCACCGATGCGAGCGGGATCCCGAACACGGCGGCGAGTTCCGTCTGGGTGCCGCCGATCACCCACTGGGTCTTGTCCCACACGGTCAGCCGGTCGCCGTCCCAGCGGGCGATGGTGGCGTGCGGCTCCATCGGGTTGTGGTGGTTGCGTGCGAGCCGGTACGTCATCTCCATGCGCACGTCCGCGTCAGCCAGGGCCGCCTGAGCATCGCCGCGCGCGTAGGTGACGGGGGTGTTCGTGGGAGCGCTGTCGTCGCTCAGATCGGTCGACGGCGTCTGGGCGTCGTAGGTGACCTCGACCAGGCTCGCCGCGTGCTGCGCGACCTCCAGTGTGGTGGCCACCGCGACCGCGACGGGCTGGCCGCGGAAGAGGACCTGGTCGTCCTGGAAGACCCGCAGACGCCGCCCGCCCGGCGGGTTGTTCGAGCCCGGGTTGTCACGGTACGCCAATGTGGGCGCGTTGCGGTGGGAGATGACCTTGAGTACGCCTGGCTGCGCCTCGGCGGCGCCGGTGTCGATACCGGTGATCCGCCCGCGGCCGATGCTCGCGTCGACGATGACGGCGTGGACCACGCCCTCGATGTCGTGGTCGGCGGCGTAGTCGGCCCCGCCGGTGACTTTCAGACGTCGGTCGACCCGGGACAGCGGGGCACCGACGGCTGCTTTCGGCTGGAGGCTCATCGGCTTCCTCCTACGATGCGCAGCTGGCGTTCGACGGTGCGTTTGAGCAACTCGACCTTGAAACGGTTGTGTTCCAGCGGGCGGGCACCGTCCGCCGCGTGTTCCGCGGCCTTGGCCCACAGGGCGTCGGAGGGGCGCTCGCCGATGAGCTGCCGCTCGACCGCGGGCAGCTTCCAGGGGACGGTGCCGACTCCTCCGGCGGCGACCTTCGCTTCCCGGACGACTCCGCCTTGCACATGCAGGGCCACGGCGGCGGAGGTGAGGGCGAACTCGTAGGACTGCCGGTCACGTACCTTCAGGTAGCCCGACTTGAAGGGGCGCGGATGGGCCGGAATCTCCACAGCGGTTATCAATTCACCACTGCGGAGGTCCTGTTCGTGGTGGGGGGTGCTGCCGGGCCGCAACAGGAAGTCCGCGAAGTCGACGCTCCGCTCCGTTCCGTCCGGGCCCAGCAGGTGCACCCTCGCCTCCAGCGCCGCGAAGGCCACCGCGACGTCGGAGGAGTGGGTGGCGACACAGGAGTCGGAGGCGCCGAGGATCGCGTGGGTGCGGTTGATGCCCTCGCGTGCGGCGCAGCCGGAGCCGGGTTCGCGTTTGTTGCAGGCGGCTGTGACATCGCGGAAGTAGGTGCAGCGGGTGCGCTGCATGATGTTGCCGCCGATGGTGGCCATGTTGCGCAGCTGGGCCGACGCGCTCAGCTCCAGTGCCTGGGAGACGACCGGGAAGGTCGTGCGCACCCTGGGGTGGGCGGCGGCCTCCGCCATGCGCACCAGGGCGCCGATGCGCAGGCCGCCCCGCCCGGTCACGGTGATCCCGCGCAGGGGCAGGTCGGTGATGTCGACCAGTGTCCGGGGGCGTTCGACCGTCTCACGCATCAGGTCGACCAGAGTGGTGCCGCCGGCGATGTAACGCCCTCCGCTTCGTCCGGCGTTGAGTGCGTCGCGGGTGTGGGCGACCTTGGTGATGGAGAAGGGGTGCATGACGGTAGGCCCTCATTTCCCGTGTGCGGCGTGGCCGACCGCCCGGACGATCTTGACGTAGCAGCCGCAGCGGCAGAGGTTCCCGCTCATCCACTCCCGGATCTCCTCGGCGGAGCCGGTGTGGCCTTCCTTGATGCAGCCGACGCCGGACATGATCTGGCCCGGTGTGCAGAAGCCGCACTGGAACGCGTCCTCGTCGATGAACGCCTGCTGCACCTTGTGCAGGTCGTCGCCGTCGGCGAGTCTCTCGATCGTGGTGACCTCGGCGCCCTCCAGTCGCACCGCCAGCGTCAGACAGGAGTTGACCCGCCGCCCGTCGACCAGGACCGTGCATGCCCCGCACGCACCGGCGTTGCAGCCCTTCTTCGATCCGGTCAGCTTCAGGTGTTCGCGCAGCAGGTCCAGCAACGAGGTCCGGTTGTCGACCGTGACCGTGTGCCGCTCACCGTTGACGGTCAACGAGACACGGCCACTGGGTGCTTCGGCGGTGTTCGCCGGCTCATCGCCCAGTGCGTCCGGCGCCATGAACAGGCTGCCCGCCACCACGGCGCCGCCGACGACGGTGGTCGTCGCGATGAAGGTACGGCGCGAAGGTGTGAGCGGGGGCTCGGTGGGGGGAGACACAGTTGCCTCGGGAAGATCGGTAGACATGCCCACTCTCTCGATCTCGCTTCTGGGGGGAAGATGGGGTGCTACGCGTGGAGTGCGGCGGGTCAGCCGACGGCTTTGTCCTTGATCTTCTGGAGCGCGGCGTTGAACCCGTCGGGGGTCAGGCTCGAACCGGCGACGTGGTCCAGATGCACGTCGTCGATGTCCTTGCTGACGACGAGTCGCGGAACCGCGTCGGCGAAGCGTTCCTGAAAGTCACGCGAGGTCGGGTCCGTGGCGTGCGGGGTGACCTCGACCGAGGTGATCACGTCGTCGTCGAGGGTGAGGGACACGGTGATGGTCGACGGACCGCTCCCGTACTGCCCGGTCGCGCTGTAGGCGCCGTTCTCGTACGTGGGATTTCTGCTCAACGGCGAACTGGAGGCGGCGCCAGCGCTGTTCGAGGCTGATGCCGACCCCGGTCCGTCCGTGTCCGTCGCCGAGCATCCCATGACGGACACGGAGATCCCCACCATCGTCGCCGTCGCGAACTTCTTGTGCAGAGATGTCATGTCTGTCGTCGTCCTTCCCATGGTCGGTCGGCCGACTCGATGAGAGCGTTGGCCGATTGGCGGCCGCAGTGCTTGTGTCCACCCTGCGGGCTTCGCGTGCCGCGTGGGACGCCGTGTTGTGCCAGGTAGTGGTGTTCCGCGGTGTGACAGGGCACCTCACGCACCTGTCTCTGAGGTCAAGAAACTGCAAAGATGGGCGACTTGGCACACCAGCAACAGGCGGCAGCGGCGGAACGCTTCCGCTGCACCTGTCGTCACAGAGGACCGAGCAAGGCTCCCCGACAGCAGTCCCACACGCGTGACAAGACCCGGAACACGCGGGCGGCACCCGCGCCGCCCGATGTAGTCGACACCGGGCAGGGCGAGTGCGGCGGCGCACCCTCTCGTGATCGAGTGCGGCCGTACCCGCGGCCGGAAGGCGTGGTGGAAGGACAAGGGGTGCCGTGAGCCGACGGGGTAGCCACCATCACGGGGATCTGCGTGCGACGAGGTCCGTGAGCGGATCGGCGACGCGCGGGACGATCCGCACTCCGCCATGGAGATGCCGGCGGCGATCGCGCCGAGGTCACCCGCCGGCTCAGGTGATCCGGCCGCAGCGACCCTGTCGCTCTGGCGGTACACCGCCGTCGTACACGGTTACGCGTATCTGCCCGGCAGCCGCTGCATCCGCCCCGGCAGCCCCCGCGCCCTCGCCCGAGTGACCGTGTTCAGCGCTCCTGTCCCGGTGCGTGGTGTCCGGGAGACGGGGATGAAGGGATCGAAGTCTCGTCCGCCGCGGTCCCCGACCGGCGGCGCAGCGGTGGCCCGGCGTCATCCGAGACCGGCTCGCGCGCGGCCATGTCGAGGAGGACGAGCGCGTCATGGGCGGGGGTGCCGGGCTCGGCGTAGTACGTGACCAGGCGATGACCTTGGGTGCCCTCCAGATGCATCCCCTGGTAGCCGAGGGTGAAGGTGCCGACGTCGGGGTGGTGATAGGTCTTGCGGCCGTAGGCGTGTGCCTTGACGTCGTAGCGCTCCCACAGGCGGGCGAAGTCCGGGCTCTTGAGCAGGAGTTCGCCGACGAGCGCGGCCAGGTCGGGGGCGTCCGGGTCGGTGCCCGCCAGGGCGCGCAGCCGGGCGACGCAGCCGCGCAGGGTGTGCTCCCAGTCGTCGAAGAGGTCGCGGGCGGCGGGGTGGAGGAAGGCGTAGCGTGCGAGGTTGCGCTGCTTGACCGGCCAGTCCTCCATGCCGGCGAAGAGGCGCAGCCCGGCGGGGTTCCAGGCCAGCAGGTCGTTGGTGCGGCTCGCGATGTAGGCGGGGCCCGGACGCAGGCTCTCCAGCATCAGTGTGACGCCGGGTCGCAGTGTCCTGCTGGGTGCGCTGGGCGGTTCGGGAGCCGTCCGTGCGGCGCGGGTGGCGAGGCTGCGCAGGTGCTCGTGTTCGTCCTCCGTCAGCAGGAGGGCGCGGGCGAGCGCGTCGACGACCGACGGGCTGGGGCGGGTTTCCTTGCCGCGCTCCAGACGGGCGTAGTAGTCGATGCTGACCCCGGCCAGCGTGGCCAGCTCCTCGCGACGCAGCCCCGGGGTGCGGCGCAGCCCGGCGCCGGGGGGCAAGCCCGCCTCAGCGGGGGTCACCTGGGCGCGTCGGGCCCGCAGGTAGCGCCCCAGCTCGGTGCCACCGCGGGCGGGCTGCTGCTCACGTGTCATACCGTCCAGTCTGCCGGGCCTGTGACCTGCGCGGCAGGTGCGTGGGGTGCCCTGTCACAGCACGGAACGCCACTGCCCGGCACAACGCGCCCTGCCACGCCGTGCACCAGGCGGGCAGGGTTGGCCATGTCGCGGATCTCCTCCCCGTCCAAGGGGCCGAGGCAGCCGCTCGGCGTGAGGGGCCTGAGCCAGGAGGGTCCCGTTCGCAAGGCTCCGTGGATCACGGACGGAGGCGGTCATTCCCTGCACGTGAGCACCGGCGCGGAGCACTGAAGGCGTCCACGAGCGCCCCATCAACGAAGGAACGGTAACCGTGAGGCATATCAAACTGGGCAACCTCGACGTTTCCCGGATCGGTCTGGGCGCGATGGGGATGAGCGGCGTCTACACCGGCCACGGCACGGACGACGCCGAGTCCATCCGCACCATCCACCGTGCCCTCGATCTGGGCGTCACCCTCATCGACACCGCCGAGATCTACGGGCCCTTCGCCAACGAGGAGCTCGTCGGCCGGGCTGTCAGGGGCCGCCGCGACAAGGTCGTACTGGCGACGAAGTTCGGCCTGGTCTCGCACACGGACGGTGACGACGGCGTGCCGGGCGTGGCCGACAGCCGCCCGGCGAACGTCCGCGCCGCGGTCGAGGGCTCGCTCAGGCGGCTCGGCACCGACTACATCGACCTGTACTACCAGCACCGGGTCGACCCGAACACCCCGATCGAGGACACCGTCGGCGCCCTCGCCGAGCTGGTCGCCGAGGGCAAGGTCCGCCACATCGGACTGTCCGAGGCCGGCCCCGGCACGATCCGCCGCGCCCACGCCGTCCATCCGGTCAGCGCCCTGCAGACGGAGTACTCCCTGTGGACGCGGGACATCGAGGCGGAGATCCTGCCCTTGCTGCGGGACCTGGGCATCGGCCTCGTGCCCTGGGCCCCGATCGGCCGCGGCTTCCTGACCGGCAAGATCCGCTCCACCGACCAGTTCGACGCCACCGACCGGCGCCTGACCAACCCCCGCTTCACCGAGGACAACTTCCGGCGCAACCTGGCCCTCGTCGAAGAAGTCGAGGCGGTGGCCACGGAGGCGGGTGCCACACCGGCGCAGGTGGCCCTGGCCTGGCTGCTGGCGCAAGGAGACGACATCGCCCCCATCCCCGGCACCAAGCGGGTCTCCCGCGTCGAGGAGAACACCGCCGCCGACGGGGTGGAGCTGACCGCTGCGCAGCTCGACAAGCTCAACCACCTCACCCCGGCCGCGGGCGACCGCCTCGAAGCGGAGATGAGTCGGCTGATCAACCTCTGACCTGCCCTTTTTCAGGAGCGCAGGCGCGCTCCCTCGACGCAAGTGGCGCACATCATGCAAGGAGCTCACACATGGCAGACGAGCCGACCCCCGCGCAGAAGGCGCTGGGCGACTTCGCACCGAAGCTGGTCGAGCTGACCGACGAGGTGCTGTTCGGGGACGTCTGGGAGCGGCCGGGCCTGTCCCCGCGCGACCGCAGCCTCATCACCGTCACCACCCTGGCGGCCCTGTACCGCACGGAGCAGCTCGGCAACCACCTGCGCCTGGCGCTGGCGAACGGACTCACCAAGGACGAACTGGTCGAGGCCATCACCCACCTGGCGTTCTACGCCGGATGGCCGAGCGCGATGACCGCGGTCACCCAGCTGAAGGACATCGTCGAAGGCCCGAACACGGGCTGAGCAGGAGGCCGAGCAACAGTCATGCGTACCACCACACCGGGTCCCGGCGGCCCCGAGTTCGGCGTCCTGGGCCCGGGCTGCATGGGCATGACCCATGCCTACGACACACAGGCCCCGCGCGACGATGCCGCGGACCTCTCACCAACGAGGCACGGGTGGGCCGGGCGCTCAAGGACCGCCGGGACCGGGCGGTGCCGGCCACGAAGGTCGGCGTGCTCTCCCGGGACTCCGAGGGCAGGCCCGTCCGCGGCCCCAACGGCCGCCCGGAACACATGCGGCTCTCGATCGGCGAGAGCCTCGGGCGGCTCGGCACCGACCACGTGGACCTCCGGGTTTCGCAGGGCGAGTACGTCATGCCCATTCCCGGGACCAAGACCCTGAAGTACCTGCTCGACAACGCGGCCACGGTCGACACGTCATCAACCCCGTAACCCCGTTTCAATTCAAGGAAGATCGGAAGAGTTTCATGCGAGCAACAGTGATGTACGGTGCCGGCGACGTCCGCGTGGAGGACGTCCCCGACCCGAAGATCCAGAACCCCACCGACGCCATCGTCCGAGTGGTACTCGCCTGCGTGTGCGGCAGCGACCTGTGGCCGTACGCCTCCATGCCGGCCTCGGAGCAGGGTCGGCGTATGGGACACGAGTTCCTCGGCATCGTCGAGGAGACCGGCTCCGAGGTGTCCGGGGTGAAGGCCGGTGACCTGGTGGTCGCGCCCTTCCTCTGGGCGGACAACACCTGTGTCTTCTGCAAGGAAGGCCTGCACGTGGTCTGCCCGCACGGCGGCCAGTGGGGTCCGAACGGGGTGGACGGCGGACAAGGCGAGGCCGTTCGGGTACCGCAGGCCCAGGGCACGCTGGTCAAGCTGCCGGTGGCCGAGGACTCCGCCCTCCTGCCGTCCCTGCTCAGCCTCTCCGATGTGCTGTGCACCGGCCACCACAGCGCGGTCAAGGCCGGGGTGAACCCGCGTACGACCGTGACGGTGATCGGCGACGGCGCGGTCGGCCTGTCCGCCGTCCTGGCCGCCAGGCGGCTCGGTGCCGAGCGGATCATCCTGATGGGCCGGCACAAGGACCGCACCGACCTGGGCGTCGAGTTCGGGGCCACCGAGGTCGTCGCCGAGCGCGGCGAGGAAGGCATCGCCCGCGTGCGGGAGCTGACCGGCGGCATGGGAACCCACGCCGTGCTGGAGTGTGTCGGCGCGCTGTCGGCGCTCCAGATGGGCCTCGGCGTGGTGCGCCCCGGCGGCGCGATCAGCCGGGTCGGCGTACCGCAGTACGGCGAAATCCCCTTCGGCTTCATGGACTTCGCGAAGAACGTCACCCTCACCGGCGGTGTGGCCCCGGCCCGCGCCTACATGGAGGAGCTGCTGCCCGACATCCTGGAAGGCAAGATCGAGCCGGGCCGCGTCTTCGACTGCACCGTCGATCTGGACCACACCCCGGACGCCTACCGCGCGATGGCCGACCGAGAGGCGTTGAAGGTCCTCGTCAAGCCCTGATCGCATCACTACGGCGGCGGGCTTCCCCCCCCGTCCGGCTCCGGAAGAGGGGACGCCCGCCGTCAGGTCCGCTTCTCCTCGGCGGGGTCCGCGGCGGGTTCGGTGTCTGTCCTGTCCAGGAGGAGCAGCTTGTCGTGTTCGGGGGTTCCGGGTTCGGCGAAGAACACGACGAGACGGTGGCCGGGGGTGCCGTCGAGTTGCATGGACTGGTAGCCGAGGGTGAGGACGCCGACCTCCGGGTGGCGGAAGGTCTTGTCGCCGCGCGGGTGCGGCTGCACGTCATAGTCCGTCCAGCGGCGGACGAACTGAGGGCTTTCGAGCGTGAGTTCGTCGATGAGCCGGGCCAGTCCGGGGGTGTCGGGTTCGGTGCCTGCCAGTGCGCGTATGCGGCCGACGCAGGTGCGGACCTGCTCGTCCCAGTCGGCGAACAGCTTCGGCGCATGAGGGTCGAGGAAGAGGTAACGCAACGCGTTGAGTTTCTCGGCCGGCCAGTCCTCCGTCCCCGCAAACAGGCGGACCGAGCCAGGGTTGCCCGCGAGAATGTCCATCGTCGGGCTGATCACGTACGCGGGGTTGGGGCGAAGGCTTTCCAGCATCTGCCTGATGTCGGGCCGTACGGTCCGCTCGGGCGCGGTGGCCGGGGGCGCGGGCGAGGCGGCCCTCCTGTCGGCACGCTCGGCGAGGTCGTGCAGGTGTTCGTGCGTGTGGGCGTCCAGCAGGAGGGCGCGGGCGAGGGCGTCGACGACGGCTGGGCTGGGGTTGGTCTCCTGGCCGCGTTCCAGCCGCGCGTAGTAGTCGATGCTGATCCCGGCCAGAGTGGCCAGCTCCTCGCGGCGCAGTCCGGGTGAGCGCCGCAGTCCGGCGCCCGCCGCCAGGCCGACGTCCTCGGGCGTCAGCTGGGCCCGGCGGGTCCGCAGGAAGATCCCCAGCCCGCTGCCGCCGGCGCTCTGCTGCTCGCGTGCCATGTGTTCCAGTATGGCAGGCGAGGTCTGATGGCTGAGCGTTGTGCTGTCCGTGACGAAGCGCTGGGCGGACCTGGTGAGGTCGGGTGCGGAACCACGCCCCGTAAGGGGGCGCGGGAAACCGTGCAACGATCCCCGACCTGCCCGCGGCAAACGAACCGCGTATCCCGTGGAGCGCATCGGGTTCGAGGCGGGCACGTCATGGGTCCGGCTGACCACCGCCGCAGGATTGGGCCGCATGCTCTCCAGCTGGGACGCAGTTCCTTGCCGCGATCCAGACGGGCGTAGCAGCCGATGCTGATCCCGGTCGGCGTGGCAGGCTCCTCCCGACGCGGGCCGGGCGTGCGGCGCAGCCCGGCACCGGGCGGCAGGCCCACCTCCGTGGGGGGCATCTGGGCGCATCGGGCCCGTAGGTAGCGCCGGCGCGGCCTGTCAGCGGTGGGTGCGGCGGCCAGGCTGGATCCGGGGCGGATGGAGCCGGCCGCAGGCAGGCGTGCAGGCGCCGAGAAGGCCCTCAAGGCCCTCATCCCCATCTGGCCGACAGGCGCCGTGGCAGGGAGTGCCGACACTCCCTGCCCCAGCCGCTGCATCCCCAGCACATCCGACGGAGGCGAAACCCATGATCCCTACCGACCGCGAGGCGGACCCGACCGCGCTCGGGAACGGCAGGCGTCCGACGTTCACCTTTGACGCCATCGGAACGCGCTGGAGCATCGAAACGGACAGCCCCCTCGACGCGGACCTGCGCCGCGAACTGTGCCGCCGCATAGAGGACTTCGACGCCGTGTACTCCCGATTCCGGCCCGACTCGCTCATCGCACGTATCGTCGCCGCCCCTGCCGGGGGCCGTTTCACCTTCCCCGAGGACAGCCGTTCCCTGTTCGGCCTCTACGACCGGCTCGCCGAAGTCACTGATGGGGCCGTCGACCCGCTCGTCGGCCGTGACCTCGAACTCCTCGGCTACGACAGCACCTACACCCTCACCCCGGCACCCGCCCCTGTCCGGGCACGGCACGCCCGCACCCGGCCGTCGTGGCGCACCGACGTCGCCCGGGACGGCACCACGCTCACCACCCGCCGCCCCCTCGTGATCGACGTCGGCGCGGCGGGCAAGGGCCACCTGGTCGACCTCGTGACGGTGCTCCTGCGTGACGCCTCCATCGGCAGGTTCGTCGTCGACGCCGGCGGCGACCTGCGCCACAGCGGCGAAGACACCCGCCGTATCGGACTGGAACACCCCCTCGCCCCTGGCCGCGTGATCGGCGTCGCACACCTGCACCAGGGGGCCGTGTGTGCCTCCGCCACCAACCGGCGCGCCTGGGGACCGGGCCTGCACCACGTCCTCGACGGCCGCACCGGCCTCCCGACCAACGACGTCCTCGCCACCTGGGTCGTCGCCGACGACGCGGCCGTCGCCGACGCGCTGGCGACCGCCCTGTTCTTCACCGCACCCCATCAACTCGCCGCGATCCACCGCTTCACCTACGTCCGCGTCGGATCGGACGGCCGTGTCGACTCGTCCCCCGACTTCGACGGCGAACTCTTCACCTGACGGACGGACCACACCCAACGGTGGCTCATCAGCGCCTTCGGACAGGAACTCGAAGGTTCTGTATGCGCGAACAGATGGCTCCCCCTCACCGAAGAGCAAGGGGGAGACCAGCCCGCCACCCGGGCAGGTGTCAGCGGACCACGCTCAGCGACAGGGCGAAACGGCCCTCCCGGTCCGTCCACCAATGGGCCAGGTCGAGCCCGGCGGCGGCGAGTTCGCGACGTATCCCCTCCTCGCGGAACTTCGCCGAGATCTCGGTGCGCAGTTCCTCGCCGTCGGCGAATTCGACCGCGAGGTCGAGCGCGGGGATCTTCACCGTCTGGTCGGTCAGCGACCGCAGCCGCATCTCGATCCACTCGTGCTCGTCGTCCCAGAGGGCGACATGGGCGAACGCGTCGGGGTCGAAATCGGCGCCGAGCTCGCGGTTGACGACGTGCAGCACGTTCTTGTTGAACTCCGCCGTCACCCCCGCCGCGTCGTCGTACGCGGCGACCAGCACCGACTCGTCCTTGACGAGGTCCGTACCGAGCAGCAGCGTGTCGCCGGGGGAGAGCAGCGCCCGTACGGACGCCAGGAACGTCGCCCGCTCGGCGGGCAGCAGATTGCCGATGGTGCCGCCGAGGAACGCCACCAGTCGCGGCCCGGGCGTTCCCGGCAGCGCGAGGCCGCCCGTGAAGTCGGCGATCAACGCGTGCACGCCGAGCCCCGGATGCTCGGCGATCAGCGCCTGCCCGGCCTGGGTGAGGGCACTCTCGCTGACGTCGACCGGCACGTACGTGTGCAGCCCCGGCAGCGCGTCGAGCAGATGGCGGGTCTTCTCGGACGAACCGGACCCCAGCTCGACGAGGGTGCGCGCACCGGTCGTCGCGGCGATCTCGGGGGCCCGGGCGATGAGGATCTCGCGCTCCGCCCGGGTGGGGTAGTACTCGGGCAGTTCGGTGATCCGGTCGAACAGCTCGCTGCCGTGGGCGTCGTAGAACCACTTCGGCGGCAGCGTCTTGGGGGTGTGGGTGAGGCCGTGCAGGACGTCGGCGCGCAGCGCGGCGTCCGTGGCGTCCTCGGGCAGGGTGCGGGTGAGAAGGAACGGGCTCACGTGCTGGGCTCCTTGGTGCGTGCGGATGCCAAGGGGTCGTGCGCGCCTTCCTGCGCGTGCGGGTCCTTGAGCGGGGTGAGCAGGACGTCGGTGCGGCTCGCCGCGAGCAGTGTGCGGTCCGGCACCTCCTGCCAGTGGGGGTCGTCGTCGTACGGCTCGGACGCCACGACGGTGCGGCGGCCGGGCTCGGCGAGGTACCAGAGGGTGTCGCCCCAGGCCGTCGCGGTGATCGTGTCGCCGTTGGTGAGGAGTAGGTTCAGCCGGGACCCGGGGGCCGCCTCGGCGACCTCCAGAACGGTGTCGGCCAGCGCCTGGCCCTCGTTGTCACCGGCGCGCAGCCGGTGCAGGAGCAGCGCCCAGACGAGCGCGGAGTCGCAGCGGGCCTCCAGTGACAGCAGTTCGGCCGGGGGCAGGCTGGTCACCAGCGGGGCGAGGGAGCCCGGCCAGCCCCGTACGGCGCCGTTGTGGCTGAACAGCCAGCGGTCCGCGGCGAACGGCGCCGCCGCGGCCTCCCCGTCCGCCCCCGCCACGGTGGCGTCCCGTACGGCGCCGAGCAGCGCCGTGCTTCTGACGACCCGGGCCAGGTCCGCGAACGACTGGTCGCCCCAGATCGGCCCGGGACGCCGGTACCGCGCGGGCACCGGATCCCCTTCGGCGTACCAACCCACTCCGAAGCCATCGGCGTTGACCGTCCCGTGCCGCTGTCGGCGCGGCGCCCACGACTGCCGGAACAGACTGTGCGGCGGTTCCACGAGGAGTCGCCCGAGCGGCTCCGGCGGTCCCAGGTAGGCCAGGTGACGGCACATCAGGCGGCCCCGTCGCGGGCTGTGCGGAACCCGGAGAAGATCTGCCGCCGGATCGGATAGTCCCAGTTGCGGAACGTCCCCCGGCAGGCCACCTGGTCCACGGCGAACGAACCGCCGCGCAGCACCTTGTACTCCGGGCCGAAGAACACCTCGGAGTACTCCTTGTACGGGAACGCCGCGAACCCGGGATAGGGGTGCAGGTCGCTCGACGTCCACTCCCACACGTCACCGATCAACTGCCGTACGCCGAGCGGTGAGGCCCCCGCCGGATAGCTGCCCGCCGGGGCCGGACGCAGATGGCGCTGGCCGAGGTTGGCGTGCTCGGGGGTGGGGTCGGCGTCGCCCCACGGGTAGCGCGTGGAGCGGTCGGCCGCCGGGTCGTGGCGGGCCGCCTTCTCCCACTCGGCCTCGGTGGGCAGCCGGCGCCCCGCCCAGCGGGCGTACGCGTCGGCCTCGTACCAGCTGACGTGCAGCACGGGTTCGTCGGGCGGTACGACCTCGGTGACACCGAAGTGACGCCGCAGCCACTGTCCGCCCTCGCGGCGCCAGAACAGCGGCGCCTCGATGCCGTGCGATCGGATGTGGGACCAGCCCTCCGGGCTCCACCAGCGTTCGGTGTCGTAGCCGCCGTCCTCGATGAAGGCCTGGTAGGCGGCGTTCGTCACCGGAGTGGTGTCGATGAAGTAGGGCGGGATCTCGCGTCGGTGGGCGGGGCGCTCGTTGTCCAGGGCCCACGGTTCGGTGGACGTGCCCATCGTGAACGGGCCGCCGGGGACCAGGACTTCGGCGGGTCCCGTGAACGGTGGCGCGGGAGCGGGGCTCGGCGCCGTGAGGGCGGCGGGCCCCTTGCGGAGCTGATGGGTGATCAGCATGGTCTCGTCGTGCTGCTGTTCATGCTGAGCGATCATCCCGAACGCGAAGCCGGCCTCGGTCAGCGGCGTGCCCCGGAACGCGGTGCTCTCCAGGACGTCCAGCGCCCGTCCGCGTACCTCGGCGGCGTACTGACGGGCCTCGGCGGGCGGCAGCAGCGGCAGCGAGGGCCGCTCGGCGCGCGGATGCTCGAACGCGTCGTACAGCCCGTCTATCTCGGGCCGCATCGCGTCCCGCCCGGCGACCGCGCGCAGCAACCACAGCTCCTCCTGGTTGCCGATGTGTGCCAGGTCCCAGACCAGCGGGGACATCAACGGCGAGTGCTGCGCGGTCAGTTCGGGCTCCTCCACGCAGGAGGTCAGGAGCGCCGTGCGGTCGCGGGCCGTGGTCAGCGCGTCGAGCGCGCGCTCCCTGAGCGACTCCGGATCCGTGGGTGAAGCGGGGGCGGTCATGTGCGGATGTCCTTCCCGTCGAGCTGACCGTGGGACCGGCCGTGGTGACCATCGGCCTGATCAAGGTCCTGCTCGTCATCGGCCTGATCATGGGTCTGGCCATGGAATCGGCTGTGGAAGCGGTTCAGCAGATCGTCGGCGGGGCAGCGGCCCCGGGCCACATAGCGGTCCGTGAACTCCGCGACGGCCTCCCGCACCTCGGCGGTGGCGCCCATGCGGGGCAACGCCTCGGCGGCGGCCGCGAAACAGGTGACGGCGGCCTCACGCAACTCGGGGTCGGTCAGGCCGTACCGCGCGGCGTCGTTCCACAGCGGGTTGCACGGAGCGGGCCGTGCCTCGGCGCGTTCCGCGAGGGGTTTGACGGTCCGGTAGGCGACCTCCGCGGCCTCCGGGTCGTCGAACAGCGCCGCCGTCACGGCCAGCGGCACGATCCACCCGTCGTCGCCGGGCTGCGCGTCGATCATGCGCAGTTCCAGATGTCCGCGCGGGCGGACCGGCGGGAACAGCGTCGTCAGGTGGTAGTCGAGATCCGCCCGGTCGGGTGGTGTCTCGGACCTCGTCCACGCCCGGAAGGTCAGGCCCTCCGGTACCTCCCAGGGGCCGTCCGGAGCCCGGACGCACATCACCGGCGCGTCCAGGACATGCCGGGCCCAGGTAGCGCGCGGATCGCCGCCCAGCGGGGGCGCGGCGGACCGTCCCGGGTCCATGGCCGCCCACAGGGACTGCCGCGTGGAGCGCCAGCCCGTGTGCCGGCCACCGGCCACCGGCGAGTGCGCGAACGCGGCGACCAGGACCGCGCCCAGCTGGTGCGCCAGCCACCAGCGGCGCCCGTGCCCCAGGGGGCCGGGCTCCTCGTACCCGGCGTCCAGGCACACCTGGACGGAGGCGGAGGAGCACATCATGGCCCGCCCCTCCGGGCCCGCCCGGTCGAGGTACCGCTCCATGGCGTCGTAGCGCGGCTCATGGAGAAAGCGGCTCGGGGGGTTCCAGGGATCGTGGCCGTATCCGCTGAGGCCGAGATCCGCCTCGCGCAGTACCGCGCGTACCGCGTCGAGGTCGGCGGAGACGGACCCGATGCACTCCATCAGGGAGGCGGCGGGAAGGGAGCTCAGCTCCAGCTGTCCGCCGGGTTCGACGGTGAGCGCCGAACGCAGGGGCAGGGTCCGCAGTGCGGCGTACGCCGCTTTGAGTCGTTCGGGTGATGCCGGGAGCTGCGGCTGCCGCAGCTCGTGGACGAGCCATTCCACTTCGACACCGAGGGTACGCGGCGGTCCGGTCTTGAAGCAGATGCCTCGGACCAGCGCCTCCACCTCGGCCTCGGTGACGGCGGAGCGGCGCTCCGTACAGTCACTCACCGAATCGGACATGTCGGGATCCTCCTGAGATTCCACCATGCCGCCGGCCCGACGTCTGTGGTGCCGGACCGGCATCGCTCGTCCCACCCAAGACCCTCTTGGCGGTTCGCACAAGGGTGCAAATCATCGCTCGCGGGTTCCGGAGGCGCTGTTTGCCGGGCCGCGAGGCGCTGTTTACGAGGCTGGGAAATTCCGTTGCGCCGTAGGACCAGCATCGCTCACGATGCGTTCATGGGCACGACGGGGGAATCGGCCGGGGAATCCGCCCGGGAAATGCCGGGGGGAGCGACGGGGGAGATCGCGAGGGGCGTCCTCGTGGCGCGTACGGGGGTCGCGCCATGAGTGCGCGCCTGCGCGCGCTCGCGCAGCAGACGCAGGAGATCGTCGCGGCGGGCGGGTACCGCGCGTCCGACGGTCGCGCGGTGTCGATCGCCGCGGCCGTC
>LRTP01000255.1 GCA_001550305.1 Streptomyces diastatochromogenes | reverse complement strand
CGACACCCGCCGTCTCGCCGACTGCTTCCCCGCGGTCGACTACTTCGAGAACAGCGGCCTGCCGTTCGTCATCGCCCTCAACGGCTTCGACGGCAACCAGCCCTACAACCCGGACGAGGTCCGTGAAGCCCTTCAGATCGGCCCCGACACGCCGATCATCACGACGGACGCCCGGCACCGCGCGGATGCGAAGTCGGCGCTGATCACGCTGGTCGAGCACGCGCTCATGGCACGTCTGCGGTAGCGCCTCCGCGCGGCGAAGCAAGAGAAGGGGCGCCCTCTCCACCGAGTGGAGAGGGCGCCCCTTCTCTTGCTCTGGGACAAAGACAACTTGCTCTGGGACAAAGACAAAGGGAAGGGCCCGCTCTTCACAGAGCGGGCCCTTCCCTTTGCTGAGGCGCCGGAGGCTAGCCGTGCCAGCTGTGCGGGGCGCGGAAGCCGGGCTCGCGCTCCAGGCGGCGCCAGCCGGCCTTCGCGCGGCCACGGTGGGTCGGAGTGGTGTCCGGCTGGGCTGCGGCGCGGGCCAGGAGGACGGCCGTGATGGCGGCGACTTCCTCGGGCTCGGCGTGGCCCTTCTCGACGCGGATGTCAGGGGTGTCCATAGGTGTCAGTCTCCGTGAGAGAGGTTTCCGCGGCGGTACCGCGGAGGATCCGCAGGGTTACTGCGGGGGGTTGCCGTGCTTGCGGGAGGGCAGGTCCGCGTGCTTGGACTGCAGCATGGCCAGGGAGCGGATGAGCACCTCGCGGGTCTCCGCCGGGTCGATGACGTCGTCGACCAGGCCCCGCTCGGCCGCGTAGTAGGGGTGCATGAGTTCGGCCTTGTACTCCTTGACCATGCGTACGCGCATGGCCTCGGGGTCGGCGGCCTCGGCGATCTGCCGGCGGAAGATGACGTTGGCCGCACCTTCCGCACCCATCACGGCGATCTCGTTGGTGGGCCAGGCGTAGGTGAGGTCGGCCCCGATGGACTGGCTGTCCATGACGATGTAGGCACCTCCGTACGCCTTGCGCAGGATGAGCGAGATCCGCGGCACCGTCGCGTTGCAGTACGCGTACAGCAGCTTGGCGCCGTGCCGGATGATCCCGCCGTGCTCCTGGTCGACCCCGGGCAGGAATCCGGGAACGTCCAGGAGGGTGACGATCGGAATATTAAAAGCGTCACACATCTGGACAAAGCGCGCAGCTTTTTCGGAGGCCTCGATGTCCAGCACGCCCGCGAGGGACTGCGGCTGGTTGGCGACGATGCCCACCACCTGGCCGTCCAGACGGGCCAGCGCGCAGATGATGTTGCGGGCCCAGCGCTCGTGGACCTCCAGGTAGTCGCCGTCGTCGACGAGTTCCTCGATGACCTTCGTCATGTCGTACGGCCGGTTGCCGTCCGCCGGGACCAGGTCCAGGAGAACGTCCGAGCGGCGGTCCGCGGGGTCCTGCGAGGTCGCGTGCGGCGGGTTCTCGCGGTTGTTCTGCGGAAGCATCGACAGGAGGTAGCGCACCTCCGCGATGCAGGTCTCCTCGTCGTCGTAGGCGAAGTGACAGACACCGGAGGTCTCCGCGTGGACATCGGCACCGCCGAGCCCGTTCTGGGTGATCTCCTCACCGGTGACCGCCTTGACGACGTCGGGGCCGGTGATGAACATCTGCGAGGTCTCCCGCACCATGAACACGAAGTCCGTCAGCGCGGGCGAGTACGCCGCACCGCCCGCGCACGGGCCGAGCATCACGCTGATCTGCGGGATGACGCCGGACGCCTTCGTGTTGCGCTGGAAGATGCCGCCGTAGCCGGCGAGCGCGCTCACACCCTCCTGGATGCGGGCGCCCGCGCCGTCGTTGAGGGAGACCAGCGGCGCGCCGGCCGCGATGGCCATGTCCATGATCTTGTGGATCTTCGTGGCGTGCGCCTCGCCCAGCGCGCCGCCGAAGATACGGAAGTCGTGCGCGTAGACGAAGACCGTACGGCCCTCCACCGTGCCCCAGCCGGTGACGACACCGTCGGTGTACGGCTTCCTGGCCTCCAGGCCGAACCCGGTCGCCCGGTGCCGGCGCAGCTGCTCGACCTCCTGGAAGGACCCGGGGTCGAGAAGCAGCTCGATGCGCTCCCGGGCGGTCAGCTTGCCCTTGGCGTGCTGCGCCTCGGTCGCCTTCTCGCTGGGTCCTCGCAGCGCCGCCGCACGAATCGCGTGCAGTTCGGCCACGCGCCCGCGTGCGTCCGTGGGTTCGCCTGAGGGTGCGGCCTCATCCAAAACGGTCATGTAGCGACCATACGAAGTCGAACAAGAAAACCGGGCCGTCGACTCCGTACAGTCTCCGGCCCGTTTTCCTGGTACCCCTGAACAGAACCGAGACGGCATGCAGGCGATCTGACTGCTCAGAGGGCATCTGGCTTGTAGAGGTCGCACAAAGCCGCGGGCTGAGAGCCCGCTCACATTCGTGAGGGGCCCATGCCATCCCTAGAGTGACACGGAGCCTTGGACGAGACCCGTTCGGCGTACACCGCACCGTCGGCCCGACCCCCGTCCAGGTGTAGCGAGGATACGCAGACCGCCGCGGGAAAGCGGAGAGTGACCGCCGGGAAGCGGGTCGACGAAGCGCGACGTAACGTCGTAAACACATGGCGGATGATGTTGAAACTTGAACGGAATAGGTCTACTGTCTCCCTTGTTGGCCTCGTTGAATCTTCAACAAACTCTCTGCCGCGGTTTTCGGCTTCCCAACGAATCCGCGACCCGTCCCCCTAGGAGCACGTCATGGGCATCTTCGGCCGCAAGACCACCGACACCCCCGCCGCGACCACGGCCCCCGCCGCTGTGAGCCCCGAACTCGCGGCGCTCACCGGCGAATACACGATCGACCCGTCCCACTCGGAGATCGGCTTCGTCGCCCGTCACGCCATGGTGACGAACGTCAAGGGCTACTTCAAGGACTTCGACGGCACCCTGCACCTGGACGGCACCGACCCGTCCAAGTCCACCGCCACGATCGACGTGAAGATGGAAAGCATCGAGACGGGCTCCGCGGACCGTGACGGCCACCTGAAGAGCTCCGACTTCTTCAAGATCGACGAGTTCCCGACGATGACCTTCCGCTCCACCAAGGCGGAGGCCCTCGGCGGCGACGACTACCGGATCACCGGCGACCTGTCGATCCTCGGCGTCACCAAGCCGCTCTCCATCGACCTGGAGTTCAACGGCTCCGCGAAGGACCCCTTCGGCAACGAGCGCGTCGGCTTCGAGGGCAAGGCGGAGATCCTGCGCTCCGAGTGGGGCCTCACCTGGAACGCGGCCCTGGAGACCGGTGGCGTCCTCGTCTCCGACAAGATCAAGCTGACCTTCGACATCTCGGCGATCAAGAGCGCCTGAGCCCTCGACTCACGCCGGTGCCCTGAGCGCGCCCGCCCTCTGACTCCCCCAGCGGGAGGGCGGGCGCTCGGCATGGCCGCGTACGCCGCCCCGCCGCCTGGCTAGTCGGGTGGGTTCGGGTGGGCGAGGCCGAGGTCGTAGGCGAGGATGACCGCCTGGACGCGGTCGCGGGCTCCCAGCTTCGCCAGGACCCGGCCGACATGGGTCTTCACGGTGGATTCCGCGACGACCAGACGCTCGGCGATCTCGCTGTTGCTCCAGCCCTGGCCCATGGCGACGAAAATCTCGTACTCCCGTTCGGTGAGAGCGCGCACCCGGGGGTCGTCCGCCGTCCTTGGGCCCGACGCGCCCGGCCGGCCGGGCGCGTCCCGGGGCAGGTGCTTGGCGTAGGCGTCGAGGAGGCGGCGGGTCAGTGCGGGGGCGATCACCGCGTCGCCCGCCGCGACCGCTCGGATGCCGGCCAGCAGCTCCTCGGGGTGGGCGTCCTTGAGGAGGAATCCGCTGGCTCCCGCGCGCAGCGCCGCGTGGGCGTATTCGTCCAGGTCGAACGTGGTCAGGATGAGGACGCGGGAGCGGTCACCGGAGGCGACCACGCGACGGGTGGCCTCGATGCCGTCCATGCCGGGCATCCGTACGTCCATGAGGATCACGTCCGGGCGCAGTTCGGCGGCCCTGCGCACGGCGTCGGCGCCGTGGGCGGCCTCGCCGACGACCTCGGTGTCGGGGGTGCTCTCCAGGAGCATCCGGAAGCCGAGGCGTTGCAGTGGCTGGTCGTCCACGATGAGCACGGTGGTCACACCGCACCGCCTGTGGCGGCCGGCGGGGTGACGTCGGTCTCGGCCGGGGTCTCGGCAGGGATCTCGGCCAGGGGGGTGAGGTCGAGGGTGGCCCGCACCGTCCATCCCCCGCCGGGGGCGGGCCCAGCGGTGACGTTCCCGTTGTAGAGGGCTGCGCGTTCTCTCATGCCGGCGAGTCCGTGTCCTTCCTCCTGGGACGGCCCGGGAGGGACGGTACCGTCGTCCCGGCCGGTGTCGTGGACGTCGATGTGCAGCCGCGTGTCCTTGACGCCGACCGCGAGCTCGACGCGGGTGTCGTGGCCCGCGTGCTTGAGGGCGTTGGTGAGTGCTTCCTGCACTATGCGGTACACCGTCAGCTGGACCCCGCGGTCCAGGGTGTCCAGCTCGCCGCCCGTGCGGTAGACGACCTGGGGACCGGCGGCGCGGATCCGGGCACACAGGGCGTCGATGTCCGCGATGCCCGGCTGGGGGCTGAGCCGGGGCGCGGCGGGGGTCTGGGTCTGCTCGCGCAGCACGCCGAGCATGCGGCGCAGTTCGCCCAGCGCCTGACGCCCGGTGTCACCGATGAGCAGCAGGGCCTGCTTGCCGCGTTCCGGTGCGATGTCGGTCGCGTACGCGCCACCGTCGGCGAGCGTGATGATGACGGAGAGGTTGTGGCCGACGATGTCGTGCATCTCGCGGGCCACCCGGGTGCGTTCGGCCGCGGCGGCGAGCTTGCTGCGCTGGTCGCGTTCGATCTCCAGGCGGGTCGCGCGGTCGCGCAGGACCGCGAGCTGGGCGCGCCGGATCCGTACGGCCAGACCGAGCGCGACCGCCGCGGTGATCGTGCTGAACAGGAAGAACAGCGCGTCCAGGACGGACACCGCGGACGGCAGCCGCAGGGCGACCAGGCCGAGGGCGGCCGCGGTGACCGCGCAGGCCACCGGCAGCCGCCGGAGCTGTCCGTGCAGCACCAGGCTGTAGAGGGCGATCAGCAGGGCGACATCCGCGCGCAGCCAGACTCCCAGCGCCACCTGGAGGAAGAGCACCGCGGCGATCACGGCGAAGGCGAGTGACGGCCTTCGCCGCCGCCACAGCAGCGGCAGGACCAGTCCGGCCTGCAGGGCGACGGTCACCGGCCAGGGCAGGTGGGTGACCTGGGTGTCGAAGGCGCGTCGTCGGCCGTCGTCGTCGTGCACCAGGTCCGGCACGCAGAACATCAGCGCCACGACCACGATCACGCCCGTGTCCAGGACCCACGGATGCTTCCGGTCGCCCTGCTTGAGCCGTCGGCCGAGCCGGGACAGCCCACGGGCCAGGGGGTGGTTCCACGGGAGCTCCGCCTCCGCGAGGGGCAGGTCGGAAGGTGCCCCGGGGTGGGCGTTGTCGTCGATGCTCATGGGGGTCACTCGTCCGCGTTCATGGGTGTCACCTGTCCATTGTGTGTCCGGCCGCCTCCCCGTCCGCATGTCTCTCCGGGTGCTTCTCCATCAGGCGCCAGGCGTCAGGCGTCGGTACGCAGGAGGCGGTAGGCGGCGCCCGCCAGGGCCAGCACGGTCCAGCCGAGGAAGACCAGGAGCCCGGCCGTGGGCGCGAGGGTCGTCGAGTCGTGGGTGAGCGCGAACATCGACTCACCCGCGTTGCTGGGCAGGTACGGGCTGATGTTGTCCTGCCACGAGGTGGGCAGCAGCGAGATCAGGCCGGGGACCAGCATCAGCGAGGCGACCAGGACCGATATGCCGCCGGCGACCGAGCGCAGCAGGGCGCCCAGGGCGGTGCCGATCACGCCGACCAGGCCGAGGTAGAGGCCCGCACCCAGCAGGCTGCGCACGACACCGGAGTGGGAGATCGTGAGGGCCGCCGGGGTGCCGGAGACGATCCCGCTGGTGATCATGAACGCGATGAAGACGCCGATGGTGGAGACGACGAGGGCGACCAGGCCGAACACCACCGACTTGGACCACAGCACCGGCAGGCGGCGCGGGACGGCGGCCAGCGTGGAGCGGATCATGCCGGTGGAGTACTCGCCGGCGGTGACCAGCACGCCCAGGACACCGAGCGCCAGCTGGGCGAAGTTCGTGCCGAACACGGAGAGGCTGAGCGCGGTGGCCGTGGCGTCGTCCGGGCGCAGCCGCTCACCGGAGTTGATCTGGGACTTGTAGTGCGCGGCGGCGATCACGCCGAAGGCGACCAGGAAGAGCAGGCCCAGGCCGAGGGTGATCCAGGTGGAGCGCAGGGACCACAGCTTGGCCCACTCCGCGCGCAGCACGCGCCGGCCGGTGACCTTGTATTCGGGACGCGCGGTCCGCGCCGGTGCGGGCGCGGAACTGTCGGTGACGGTGATGGTGGTGCTCATGCCGCCCTCCCAGGGGCCTCGACGGTGGCGGTGGCGTGGTACTCGACGGCGTCCCGGGTCAGGTCCATGAAGGCCTGTTCCAGCGAGACGGTCCGGGAGCTGAGCTCGAACAGGGCGATGCCGTGCTCGGCGGCCTTGAGACCGATGGCCCGCGCGGACAGGCCCGTCACGTGCAGTTCCTCGGAGCCGACCTCGCCGGTGATCTCGACGCCGGGGCCGGCCAGCACCTCGCGCAGGCGGGCCGACTGGTCGGAGGCCACGGTCACGGTGTCGCCGCCGGCCTGCTGGACCAGCTCCTGCACGGTGGTGTCGGCGAGCAGGCGCCCGCGGCCGACGACGATCAGGTGGTCGGCGACCAGCGCCATCTCGCTCATCAGGTGCGAGGAGACGAAGACCGTACGGCCGTCCGCCGCGAGTCCGGTCAGCAGGTTGCGGATCCACAGCACGCCCTCGGGGTCCAGTCCGTTGACCGGCTCGTCGAGCATGATGGTGGCCGGGTCGCCGAGGAGCGCCGCGGCGATACCCAGCCGCTGGCCCATGCCGAGGGAGAAGGCGCCCGCGCGCTTCTTGGCCACGGACTGCAGACCGGTCAGCTCGATGACCTCCTCCACCCGGCGGCGCGGAATGCCGTGGGTGTAGGCCTGCGCCATCAGGTGGTCGAACGCGGAGCGGCCGGGGTGGATCGACTTGGCCTCCAGCAGCGCGCCGACCTCCTGGAGCGGCGCGGTGTGCTCGGCGTAGTGCTTGCCGTTGACCGTCACGCTGCCGCCGGACGGCGCGTCCAGCCCGACGATCATGCGCATGGTGGTGGACTTGCCCGCGCCGTTCGGGCCCAGGAAGCCGGTGACCGTGCCGGGCCTGACGACGAAGTCGAGCCGGTCGACCGCCGTCTTCTCCCCGTACCGCTTCGTCAGCTGATGTGCCTCGATCATCGTTCTTCCTTCACGCTCGGGGGGTCTGACCCCGTCAGACTGCTCACCCGCCACGCTAGGGGCCCGCGGACCGGGATCCGTGGTACCCGGGAGCTCAATGAGGTGCGGCCCGTAGTACCGAGGTACCACGGGGCCGTGCCTGGGGGATGACGTCACGTCCCGCATACGCCCTGGTGGTTACGGAGGTCATGGGCCCTCCCCTACAGTCGCCCGCGTGACTGATCTCGCCTACCTCGCCGCCGTTCGGGAGTCGTACGACAGGGTCGCCGCCGACTACGCCGAACAGGTCAAGACACCGGCGCAGCTGGATCCGCTGTCGCGCGCGATGCTCGTCGCGTTCGCCGAGATGGTGCGGACGGCCGACGTCGGCGCACTCGCGGACCTGGGATGCGGGCCCGGCCTGGTGACGGCTCATCTCGCCGACCTGGGGGTGTCCGCCTTCGGCATCGACCTCTCCCCCGCGATGGTCGAGCTGGCCCGTCGGGCCCACCCGGGTCTGCGTTTCACCGTCGGGTCGATGACCGAGCTGCCCCTCGAGGACGACGAGCTCGGCGGCATCCTCGCCTACTACTCCGTCCACCACACGCCACCGGAGTCGTTGCCGGTCGTGTTCGCCGAGTTCCGTCGCACGCTCGCGCCCGGCGGCCGTCTGATGATCGCCGGTCATGTGGGAGCCGGAGAACGTCTGCGTCCGACGCAGGCGTACGGCGGCCATCCGGTGTCCTTCGAGTCCTACCTGTTGCCGCCGGACCGGGTTGCCGAGCTGTTGGAGCAGGCCGGGCTCGTCGTCACCGCGCGGATGGTGCAGGAGCCCGGCGAGGGCGCCAAGAGGACGGTCGCCACGTTCCTCGCCCGAAAGCCGGAACGGTCATGAGCTCGGATGCCGACAACACCCCGGCGCCACAGGCCCGGCCCTTCAGCCGCTAGCCCTTCAGGCGTTCCCGCAGTTCCTCGACATCGGTGAGGAACCAGGTCTGCCGCCCCCGGTTGCACTCACGGACGAAGTCCCGCAGCGCCGAACTGGCCTCCGTGTGACGGGAGATGTCGCCGAGGACGACGAGTGCCATCCGGTAGTTGGCGAACTTCTGGACGATGCCACCGGCCACGCGGGTACGCAGCTGAAAGAACGTCTCGTCGAACCGCTCGGCGGGAATGACCACACACTGGGCACCCTGGTAGGAGGCGTTGCCGATGAGATCCAGGACGTCGCCCTCGCCTTCGATGACCTCGCCCTCGGCGGCGCACATCATCACGGGCACGTCATGGATCGTCTGCAGGGTGCTCATGAGGACCGAGGCTAGGCGTGAAGGCGCTGTGTGGGCCAGGGATTTCTCGGCTACGCGTCCCGGCGTGCGAATATCGCGCCGCCCACCAGCAGCACCCCCAGCGCGTATGCCGCCAGCACCCCCAGCCCCGGCCAGGGGCCGATCGGCAGGCGGGCGAGGTCCTTCGTCGCGCGGATGGCGAGGCCCGCCGGGATGGGCGCCCAGCGTTCGAGGCGGTCCTTCCAGGTGGGTGAGCCCAGGAGGTTCGACATGAGCGGGACCACGTAGAGGACTCCCAGGCCCGTGGTGATCGCGGCCGCGCTGTCGCGGAGCAGGACCGCCAGCCCCAGGCCCAGGAGGGCTATGAGGATCAGGCAGAGGGTGGAACCGAGGGCGGCGCGGAGGGTGGGGGTGTCGGTGAGGGAGAGGAGGGGATAGCCCGCCTCGGGGGTGAAGCCGTTGCCCGGGAGGATCCAGCGGGCCGTGGCGAGGGAGGCGAGGATCGCCGTGCCGGCCGCGATGCCCGTCGCCGCGGCCAGCACCGCCGCCTTCGACGCCAGGACCGTCGCCCGGCGCGGGATCGCCGTCAGCGTCGTCCGTACGGTGCCCGTGCCGTACTCCGCCCCCATCGACAGGGCGCCCAGGACGAGGACGGTCGCCTGGCCGAGCCACACACCCGTCAGGGCGAGCTTCACCGTGTCCTCGTGGCAGGCCGCGGCGCTCGCGCACTCCCGGGTGCTGACCGAGGACACCGCGGCCGTGCCCACCGCGAAGGTCAGGGCCACCGTCGCGGCCAGCAGCAGCCAACTGCTGGGCAGCGTACGGAGTTTGGTCCACTCGGCGTGGAGTGCGCGAAGTGCGGGCCGTGTGCGGAGGACGGGGTGGGGTGCGGGGCAAGGTGCGGGGCGGGGTGCGCGACCCGCGGGGTGGGCGCGGAGTGCCGGCCTCGCGCGCCTCATACGTCCCTCCTGCGCAGGCGCCAGGCCGCGAGGGCGAGCGCCACGGCCACGTACGCACACAGCACGGCGAAGCCGTTCCACGGGGCCATGGGGTAACAGCCGCTCTCCGGGAGGCAGTTGTGCGGCACCTGGGGGTAGTACGTTCTGCCCTGCTGGACCGCGAAGGCCGCCGCCGGGGTCGCACGCAGCAGCCAGTGCGCGACCGGGAGCGGGAGGGCGAAGGCGAGGATCTGCGGCAGGATCACGAGGACCACGACGGCCGTGATCGCGCCCGCGCTGTTGCGGAGTATCGCTCCCAGGGCGAGGGCGAGGACCGCCACCAGCGACAGCAGCGCCGCGCTGCCCACCACCGCGCGCAGGGCGGGTGAGTCGAGGAGTGACAGGTCGGGGTAGGCGGGTGGTGCGAAGCCGTGGGATCGCATCGTGCTGTGGGCCAGGACGAAGGCGATCGCCGTGGCCGGAAGGCTGATGGCAAAGGTGACGCCCCCGATCACCAGGGCCTTCGCGGTGAGGACCCGCACGCGGCGGGGGGTCGCCGTGAACGTCGTACGGATCATGCCGCGCTTGTACTCGGTCGTGATGAACAGGGCCCCCAGGGCGACCATGAAGAGGACGGCCACGAAGACGCCCTGGAAGCTCATCTGGACGATGTCGCTGCCGGTCTCGTCGGGGGCGATGTCTCCCTGGCCGGTGAGGGTGTAGACACCGGTCGCGGAGACGGTGGTGGTGCCCGGCTCGGCGCGGGCGGGGCCGGATTGCGGGGTGTCCGGGGCGTTCGGATCGGGGGCGCCCACGTCCGTGCTCGTCCAGGCCGCCGAGCCGGTCGCGGTGGCGCCGCTCAGGGCCAGGTGGTCGAAGGTCGCCCGGGCGGTCGCGCCGCCGGCCGTCTCCGACGTGCCGCCGAACGAGCGGCGCAGGTTGCTGTGCAGCGGTGAGGCGACGAACAGGCCCGCCTGTGCCGTGTTCGGCAGCTCCGGCAGGGTGACCGAGCCGACCTTCGTCCAGTGGGCACCGTCGGAGGACTCGTATCCGGTCAGGCGGGTGCCCGAGCGGGTCATGCGCAGCCAGTGCGGGGTCGTGCCGGAGGCGGCGCTGCCCGCCTTGTCGTGCGTGAAGTTCCACTGGAGGCGGACGCTATGGTCGGGGGTGAGCATCAGGGCCGCGTACGGGCTGCCGGCCTTCGTGCTCGCCTTGACCAGCAGGCCGGCCTTCGCCCACGACTCCGGGTCCCGGCCGCCGCCGCCCTTCAGGTCGGACACGCGGACCGTCACAGCGCCGTCCGCCGGGAGGGACCGGTGGACGTAGTGGAAGCTGTCGTTGACGCGGGTGCCGTCGGGCCCGACGGTGACCGGGTGCTCGTTGGACTCGTCGACGGAGCCGCCCACGGCGAGCTGGGAGATGGCGACCGTGACCGCCGCCGCCACGACGAGCGCCAGCACCCACACGCGCACCGTCCAGAACTTGCTCCATTCCGCGCGCAACAGGCGCCCGAATCCCTCACGGGCGGGCTTGAGCGGGGAACGGTAGGGAGTGACGGTCGAGGTCATCGGGTCACCTCGCCGTCCGTCAGGTCCGGAGTCGACGTGAACTCCGCCGCGTCCCTGGTGAGCTCCATGTACGCCTCCTCCAACGACGCCCGGTGCCAGCCGACTTCGGCGAAGGGGACGCCGGCCGCGGCGAGCAGCGCCACGATCCGCTCCGCGGGCAGACCGGTGACCGTGAGGGTGTCGGCGCCGGTGATCGCGACCGTGCCGCCCTCCCGGGTGAGCAGCTCCATCGCCTCCGTGCGGGCGCCCGTGCGCAGGGCCACGCGGTCGCCGGACGCGGCGGCCAGCAGGGTGGCGACGGAGGTGTCCGCGATGAGGCGGCCGCGGCCGACGACCAGCAGGTGGTGAGCGGTGTCCTCCAGCTCGCTCATGAGGTGGCTGGAGACCAGGACGGCGCGGCCCTCCCCGGCCAGCCGGCGCAGCAGGCCGCGGATCCACTGGATGCCCTCGGGGTCAAGGCCGTTGACCGGTTCGTCGAGCAGGAGCACCGGAGGGTCTCCGAGCAACGCGGCCGCTATGCCCAGCCGTTGGCGCATACCCAGTGAGTAGCCGCCCGCGCGGCGGCGGGCGGCCTGGTCCATGCCCACCTGTTCGAGCACCTCGTCGACCCGGCGCAGGGACAGCCCGTGCGAGTGCGCCAGCCAGCGCAGATGGTCGCGTCCGCGCCGACTGGGGTGCAGGGCGGCCGCGTCGAGGAGCGCACCGACCTCCAACAGCGGTGAGCGCAGGGCGTGGTAGGGACGGCCGCCGATGAGCGCGCGCCCCTCGTCGGGAGTGTCCAGGCCGAGCACGGCCCGCATGGTGGTGGACTTGCCCGCCCCGTTCGGACCCACGAAACCGGTGACCTGTCCCGGCCGGACGGTGAAGGTGAGTCCGTCGACCGCGACGGTCCGCCCGAACCGCTTGCGCAGGTCCTGGACTTCGATCGTTGCATCGCTCATGCCAGCGAGATTAGGGACGGGCGGGCCTCGACGTCGTCCCGCCACGGAGCCGTCTTCGGCGCCCCTGTCACGAGGGACGGATCGTCGGCCGGGTCCCCCGTGTGAGGGAGAAACCCCAGGGTGACGCGCCGCGGCGCGTCCGACGGCACAATGGCGGCATGGGCGAGGACACGGCGCGACGCGGCGAAGGAATCGCGGGGGTGCGGAAGTTGCTGCGGCACTTCCCGGCCTCCGTGACCTACCCGGTTGCCCTCGCGTTCCTCGCCTGCGCCGAGGTCCTGATCCGACTCGGGGGCCCGCACGAGAACCTGTCGCTCGCCCTGCTGCTCGGGGTCTGCACCACCCTTCCGCTCACCTTCGTGCTCGGCGCCGACCGGGCCCTGCCGGCGCGGGCCGGGGCCGCCGTGGCCGTGACCTCGGCGGGCGTGCTGGCGCTGGCGCCGTTCCGCACCCTCACGCTGGCGGGGGTGGCGGCCCAGCTGGCCTCGGTGTACTGGCTGGGACGGGCGGGGGCGCCCCGGCTCAGCGGAATGCTCGTCGTGCCGTATGTCGTGCTGGCTCTCGTCAGTCAGGACGACCTCACCACCCGGGTGATGGCCGTGCTGGTGGCCACGCTCGCCTCGGCGGCGGCCGCGACGGGCATCACGCACCACGTCCGCAGCGCCGCGCTGGCCCACAGCGCGACGGAGCGGGCCTTCGCGGACACGCTCCTCGCCCACGCCGCGCGGGGTGAACGGGCGCGCATCGCGAGGGAGTTGCACGACGTGGTCGCGCACCACATCTCGATGATCGCCGTGCAGGCCGAGACGGCCCGGCTGACCACGGCGGGGCTCCCGGCCGACGGCGCCACCCGACTGCTCGCCATCGGGGACACCGCGCGCACCGCGCTGACGGAGATGCGGCGCCTGCTGGGGGTGCTGCGGGAGGACGCCGACACAGGGGTCAACCGGCGTCCGCAGCCGGGGCTGCGCCAGCTCCTGGAGCTCGTCGACGAGTCCCGGGACGCCTCCGGCTCCCGTACGCGGCTGATCGTCAGCGGGCCGGTCGCCCCGCTCGACCCGGGCATAGAGGTCACCGCCTACCGGATCGTGCAGGAGGCCCTCACCAACGCCCGCCGGCATGCTCCGGGTGCCGCCGTCGACATCGAACTTCGTTACGCGGAGGACGACTTGGCCATCCGTGTGCGCGACAACGGGCCGGGGCCCGCGTCCCCCACCGCCGGGCACGGCCTGCTCGGCATGCGCGAGCGGGCCGCCACGGTCGGCGGTACCCTGCGCACCGGTCCGGCGCGTGGCGGAGGCTTCCTGGTCGAGGCGTGGCTGCCGGTGCGGGCGGAGGCTCTCGTATGACGACCGCCGTAGAGGCCTCGGAAGCCGAAGGGCGGGTCCCAGCCGTGCGGATCGTGGTGGCCGACGACCACGAGGTGGTGCGCGCCGGGTACTCCGGACTTCTCGCCACCCAGGCGGACTTCACCGTCGTCGGCACGGCGCGCGACGGCGCCGAGGCGGTGCGGGTCTGCCGTGAGCGGTGTCCCGACGTGGTCCTCATGGACGTACGGATGCCGGTCATGGACGGGATCCAGGCCACCGCCGAGCTGATGGGCCCGGAGGCCGGGGACGCGCCACGTGTACTCATCCTCACCACCTTCGATCTGGACGAGCATGTGTATGACGCGCTCGCGGCCGGGGCGAGCGGGTTCCTGCTGAAGGACGTGACGGCGGAGCGGCTGTTCGAGGCGGTACGGGTCGTGGCCGCCGGGGAGGCGCTGCTCGCGCCCGTCATCACCCGGCGGCTGATCGCCGAGTTCGCCCGGCTCAAGCCCAGGGCGCCGACGGGGACGGCGCTCGGCGTGCTCACCCCGCGCGAGACGGAGGTGTTGCGGCTGCTGGCGGAAGGGCTGTCCAACCCGGAGATCGCCGCGCGGCTTCAGGTGGGCGAGGAGACGGTGAAGACGCATGTCAGCCGGGTGCTGTCCAAGCTGGGGCTGCGCGACCGTACGCAGGCGGTCGTGACGGCGTACGAGACGGGACTGGTCGTGCCGCGAGCGGCGGCTCCGGAGGCGTTCGGGCGGCAGGATCCGCGAGGGGAGGGCGAGCGCGGTATGAGACCGAGCGGGATGAGACCGAGCGGGGAGGGACTGCGTGGTCAGGGGTCGCGGGGTTAGTCGCCACCCTCACCGCGGAAGGGCTGCGGGCGCTGGAGCGGGACCTGGTTGAGCGGGATGTCTGGCTGGCGGCGGCGCTCGGCACCTTGAACGAGACCGGGCGTGAGGTGTTGCGACTGGCGGGGGCGCTGATGGACCGCCTTGTGGATACCGAGCCTCGGGGGACTTCGTCCGGGACGGCCGATCTTCAGAAGCCGCCGCCGAAGTCTCCTCCGCCGCCACCGAAGTCGCCGCCACCGCCGTCCCCGAAACCGCCGCCGAAGTCGCCGGGGTCGAAGTCGGAGCCGGAGACGTCACCGCCGCTGTAACCGCCGAAGTCTCCGTAACCGGAGCCGTAGTCGGACGCGTAGGAGGGGGTGGCCATCATGCTGCCGAGCAGGGTGCCGACGAGGAGGCCGGGGAGCAGGCCGCCGCCGAAGTAGCCGCCCGCCCAGGGGCCGTAGGCCGGGCCGGCGTCCCAGTACGGGCGGCGGCCGTAGTCGGTGTCGACCTCGCGGACCGCCGGGGCGCGGCCGTCCGCCAGACGGGCCTGGTCCGCCGCGCAGACCGGGACCTCGCGGGGAGCGCCGCCTGCCGGGGTCCACGTCGCGTCGGCGACCGACGGGCCGTGTCGCGGGTCGAAGAAGCAGGGGGCGCGTCGTTCGGGCAGGGGCCTGCCCTCGCGACGTGCGGACAGGAGCGCGAGGGAGAAGCGGCCGTCCTCCAGGAACTGGGTGACGGCGCGTACGTCCTCCGGGCGGCGGGCCGCCGCCATGGACGACTTCGCCTGTTCGTAGGCGTCGAGCGCGCGTTCGTAGTCGGCGCGCATCGCGTCGTCGGCGCCGGCCTCGGCGGGGTGGAAGTCGAGCCGGTCGAGTTCCTCGCCGAACGCGGTGATGTCCTCGTCGACGACCACGCGGAGTTTGTCCAGTGCTTCCTGTTGTTCCTGCTCCTTGCGGCGGCGGTTGCGGCGTACGAGGGTGTAGGCGCCCGCGCCGCCGGCCACGGCCACCGCGGCCACCGCGATGAGGGCGCTGGTGGAGACGCCGTTTCCGTCGGTCGAGCCCCAGCTCTTGGGGGCCGAGCCGTTGATGTTGGCCAGGGCGCGGTCCGTGAAGTTGTTCAGCTGGGTCTTCGCGGGTTCGCCCTGGACGCTGGTGACGAGGTTCTGGACGGCGGTGCGGGGCATGACGGCGGCGTCGGCGCGGGCGTCGAAGCGGGTGCCCAGTCTGATGGCGTACAGGCCTGTGATGCCGGTGTCGGTGCGGAGGTTCTGGAAGAGGTTCTGGGTGGGGAAGTCCGCGGGGAGGACGGCCACGAAGACGGGCTTGTTCGCGTTCTTGATCTTCTTGGCCAGGGTGTCGGCGTCCGCCTTGGAGAGTTGCGCGGAGGCTGCTGGGTCCACGTAGACGGGGCTCTTGCGGAGGGCTGCCGCCACTGTTCCCACGTCTGTGGCCGCGTGGGCGGGGGGTGCGGTGAGAGTGAGTGCCGTGAGGGCGGCGAGTGTCAGCGCGATCAGCAGTCCGGGGAGTCCTCGGATCAGTGCGGCCTTCATATCTCCGAAGCTACCTGAACGTGCGCAAAACCGGGCATTGAGGTTAGGGCTCGTCCTCGAACGCCGGACGGGCCGAAGATGCGCGCAGCGCCTTTGAAAGGGCGCGGGGAACTGTGTGATCAGCCCCCACGCCCCGTCGTACATCAGCCTCTGTCCGTCACCTGGCTCGGTAGGCCTCCAGGAGTTTTGTCAGTGCTTGGGTGTAGTGGGCGGTCAGGAGTAGGTGGTCGGCTTCCGCGAAGGGTTTCGCGAGGGCCGGGGTGATGGTTGAACCCGTGCTCTGCTGGACCAGGAGGCGGGCCTTGGTGACCGCGGCGCGGCCCAGTTGCGTCGAGCCGGTCCGGTCTGCCGCCCGAGCGGCGAGAGTGAGGACCTTGAGTGTGGCCTCGCCGCCCCCGGGGGCCTTCGTCAGCGTGGTCAGGCCCCAGCCGTAGGGGAACTGGGGATCGTAGGACGCGTCACCGACGTTGATCGGAAGCTGGGCCTCCGACTTGGGCCAGGTGACGGGGAGCTGGCCGGTGAAGGCGCGCTTGCCGTACAGGACGTCCGCCACGCCGTCACCCTCCGTGCCGGGCAGCCACGAGGCCACCAGGGCGTCGATCTCACCCAGGCGGTCACCGATGAGCTGCGGGCGGCCCGAGACGATCAGGACCGCGCACTTCATGGCGGCGCACACCTTGTCCACGGCGGCCTGGTCGGCGGGGGTCAGAGCGAGGTCGTTGCCGTTGCCCACATCGCCGACGCCCTCCGCGTAGGGGGTCTCGCCGACGACGACCACACCCACGTCGTAGCCGGACGTCGGTGCCGAGGCGTCCTTCGAGTAGGTGACGTCACCGCCGGCGTTCCGCATGCCCTGCAGGATCGTCGTACCGTCCGTGTGCTTCCCGGACGCGCCCTGCCAGGTGATCGTCCAGCCGCCGGTCTGGTTGCCGAGGTCGTCGGCGTTCGAACCGGCCACGTACACCTTCTGGGACTTCTTCAGGGGCAGTACGCCGGTCGCGTTCTTCAGGAGGACCTGGGACTTGGCCGCCGCCTCACGGGCGACCGCCCGATGGCCGGCGGAGCCGATCTGTGCCGCGCCGCTCGTGTCCGCGTACGGCTTCTCGAAGAGGCCGAGTTTGAACTTCTGGGTGAGGATGCGGGACACGGCGTCGTTCACCCGCGCCTCGCTGACGCGGCCCGCCCGTACCTCGTCGACCAGCGTCGTGCGGAAGTCCTTGTAGGCGTAGGGGACCATGATCATGTCCAGGCCCGCGTTGATCGACGTACGGACGTCGGACGCGTAGTCGCCGGGGATCTGGTCGATGGCCTGCCAGTCGCTGATGACGAATCCGTCGAAGCCCATGCGGTCCTTGAGCACGCCGTTGATCATGTCCGCGCGGGCGTGCATCTTCACCGGGCCCTGGCCGTCGCCGAGGATGTCGAGGGAGGAGTAGGACGGCATGACCGAGCCGATGCCACGGTCGACCGCCGTCTGGTACGGCGCCAGGTGGACGGCCTCCAACTGCTGCCGGGTGACCTTCGTGACGCCCTGGTCGATGGTGTACGAGCCCGTCGTGGACGAGCCGTACTCCGTGCCGCCGTCGCCGACGAAGTGCTTGGCCGTGGCCAGCACCTTGTCGTTGCGCTTCAGGTCCTTG
This sequence comes from Streptomyces diastatochromogenes, assembly GCA_001550305.1. Lineage (GTDB taxonomy): Bacteria > Actinomycetota > Actinomycetes > Streptomycetales > Streptomycetaceae > Streptomyces > Streptomyces mirabilis_D. The sequence goes on along the minus strand of LRTP01000255.1, from coordinate 3,761 downwards.
CCGTTCGCGGCGCCCTGGAGGCCCTGGATCATCGTCTCCATGGACTCGACGAGCGCGGGGTCCTCGCCGAAGGACTCGTAGGAGCGGCCCCAGCGTTCGTCGCGGGTGACGCAGAGGCAGGGGGCGAAGTCCCAGGGGATGCCGGTGGCGCGCACCTCGGCCGCCGTCACGGCGCCTGTCCGCTCGGCCAGCTGGGGATCACGGGCCGCGCCGATGCCGATGTTGTGCGGCATGATCGTCGCGCCGGTGAGGTTGTTGTGGCCGTGCACCGCGTCCACGCCGTAGATCAGCGGGATCTGGAACCGTGTCGCCTGCGCCCGGAGCTGGAAGGCGTCGATCATCTTCGCCCAGGCCTCGGGGGTGTTGGGCGTCGGGGTCGAGCCGCCGCCGGACAGGAGCGAACCGAGGTCGTACGTCGCGATGTCGCCCTGCGCGGTGAGCGCGCCGCGTTCGGCCTGGGTCATCTGCCCGGCCTTCTCCTCCAGGGACATGCGGGACACGAGGTCGGCGACCCGTTTCTTCACGGGCAGTTTCGGGTCCAGGTACGGCAGGCCGTGGGCGTCGATGACGATCTGCGGGGTCTCGGCGGGGGCCTTCGCGCCGGTGACCGTGAGCTTCAGGGGGATCGTCTCGGCGGGTTCGGCGGACTTGTCGCGCAGCGTCGGGACCTGGATGGTGCGGGTGGTGCCGGAGGTGGTGCCCGCCGGGAAGGTGATCTCGCCCTTGACCGGCGTGTAGTCCTTGCCGGGCTCGGCGGTGCCGCCCGCGCTCTCGTAGGCGACGGTCACGGGCTCGTCGATCGGGGCGGCTCCGGTGGTGGCGACGGAGAGCTTCACCGTCGCCGTCGCTCCCTCCTTCACCGGGTGGACGGCGGAGTCGGCGGTGACGGAGGCCCGCAGGGACTGGTCGGCCTTGCCGTACAACTCGACGTCGTCCATGGCGAACGAGCCCTTGACGCCGACCGGGAGCGTGAGGGCGTACCCCCACATCTGGGTGAGGCCGAGGACCTGGTCGATGCCGCCGACGGGCTGGTAGTCCGTGCGGTAGGTGAAGTCGGTGAAGGGGATCTCGATCTGCTTCCAGCCGCTGAAGTCGTCGGTGAAGGACGTCGTCCACAGCTCGGAGGCCTCGCCGTTGGCACCGCCGTCCTTGATCTCGAAGGCGACCTTCTTGGCGTTGTTCTGGCCGTCCCACCAGAAGCGGATGCCCTTGTGAGCCGACCAGTCGTGGGCCGGCTGGTCGAAGGCGAAGTCGTGGGTGAAGCCGCCGTAGCCGCTGATGTCGTAGGTGCCGGTGAGGACCTTGGTGCCCTCGGGGGCGTCGGTACGGGTGGTCAGGGCGAGCGCGGGCGGGTCGTCCGCGTCACCGCCCCAGGTGAACAGGCCCCCGGCGGGAGGATTGGCGAAGGGGACCTCGCCCTCGAAGTGGTCGACGGGGACGGGGGCCGGTTCGTCGGCCGTGGCCGCTCCGGCCGAAAGGAGCGGCAGCAGCCCCGTGAGCAATGCGGCGGAGGCGAGCAGGGCGGTTCTTCGCATGGACCTTCCCTCGACTCTACGTAGTCCCTGGTGTTCCCTGACCGGGCGCCTGACGGCATCTCCGGTTGGTCTCTTACGACTTAGATCACGGCGTGAGTTAACTGGCGTCCCGGGAGGCCGTCAAGACTTCACGTCAGAACCGGTACACGGGCAATGTGCGGCCGGATCAGGGCAGTTGTTCTTTCACGCCCTGAACGCGAGACCCCTTGACGTGGACCCGAAGCCGTCATTTACTCACGGCTCGCACGCCCCCTCCCCCACACCCAGAAGGGCGACGCGTCATGAGGAGATCCACTCGGGCGGTCCGTTTTCTTCTCGCCGGACTGCTCACCACCGCCGGACTGACCGCCGTCACGGCGGCGCCCGCGCACGCCGCGGGCGAACCCGTCACGGCCTGGCTGACCACGACGGACGACGACGGCGGACGCCATGTCGTGCGCGGGCTGCAGGCCCAGACGCCGTTCGCCTTCCAAGCCGGTACCGGTGGCAGCGGCGAGAACATCACCGTCGACGAGAACACCCGCTACCAGACCTTCACGGGCGGCGGCGCGTCCTTCACCGACACCGCTGCCTGGCTGATGAACAGCAGCGGGGCACTGTCGGGAGCCACCCGGGACGCGACGATGCGGAAGCTGTTCTCCCCGACGGAGGGCATCGGGCTCTCGTTCCTGCGCAATCCGATGGGCGCGTCCGATCTCGCCCGGTACGGGTACACGTACGACGACGTGCCGGCCGGGCAGAGCGATCCGTCCCTCTCGTCGTTCTCGATCGCGCACGATCTGGCCGACGTGGTGCCGCTGACCAGGCAGGCGCTCCAGCTGAACCCCTCGCTCACCGTGATGGCCTCGCCGTGGACGGCGCCCGCCTGGATGAAGGACAGCGGGCAGCTCAACGGGGGCTGGCTGAAGGCGGAGGACTATGGGGCGTACGCCTCGTACTTCGTCAAGTACCTCCAGGCGTACCGGGACCAGGGGGTGCCGGTCTCCTACGTCACCGCGCAGAACGAGCCGACGTGCTGCTCGGGGTATCCGTCGATGAGCTGGAACGCGTCGGGGCTCGCGTACTTCACGAAGAGTGAGCTGCTGCCGAAGCTGCAGGCCGCGGGGCTGTCCACGAAGGTGCTGGCGCACGACTGGAACTGGGACGTGTACGACTCGTACGCCGCCCAGACCGTCGACGACGCGGCCGTGCGCGCGCATCCGAACTTCGGGGGGATCGCCTGGCACGGGTACGGCGGGGACGTGGGCAAGCAGACGAGCGTGCACAACCAGTACCCGGGGGTGGACGCCTTCGGGACCGAGCACTCCGGTGGCGCCTGGATCGCCAACCAGCAGCGCGAGGACATGCTGAACATCGTCGACTACACGCGGAACTGGGCGAAGTCGGTGACGAAGTGGTCGCTGGCCGTCGACCAGAACCGGGGGCCGCACAACGGGGGGTGCGGGACGTGTTCCGGGCTGATCACCGTCCACAACGGGGACGGGGCGAGTGGGCAGGTCGACTACACGATCGAGTACTACACGATGGGGCAGTTGACGAAGTTCGTGCGGCCGGGGGCGCAGCGGGTGGCGTCTACGGCGAGTACGTCCGTGCCGAACGTGGCGTGGCGCAATCCTGACGGTTCCAAGGCGCTGATCGCCTACAACGACTCCTCGTCCGCGAAGACCGTGACCATCAACTGGGGCTCGCAGCACGCGACGTACTCGCTGCCGGGGAAGACGTCCGCGACGTTCACCTGGGCCGGGGAGCAGGTCGGTGGGGGTGGGCAGACGGGCGCGTTCGTGGGGCTCGCGGGCAAGTGTCTTGATGTGGCCGGGGGGTCGTCGGCGAACGGTACGGCGGTTCAGCTGTACGACTGCAATGGCTCGGACGCGCAGCGGTGGACGGTGGCGGGGGACGGGTCGGTCCAGGCGCTGGGCAAGTGCCTCGACGTCACGTCGGCGTCCACGGCTGATGGGGCGAAGGTTCAGCTCTACGACTGCAATGGGACTGGGGCGCAGCGGTGGTCGTACAACAGTTCGACAGGTGACGTGGTCAATGCGGCGGCGGGCAAGTGTCTGGATGTGACGGGCAACTCGTCGGTGAATGGGGCTCGGGCGCAGATCTGGTCCTGTACGGGGGCGGCCAATCAGAAGTGGGCGCTGCGCTGACAGGGTTCGCCCTCTTCCCTCGCCCCCGCCGCCCCTACCCGTCCCATCCCCAGGGGCTCCGCCCCTTCCACCCCGC
>LRTP01000254.1 GCA_001550305.1 Streptomyces diastatochromogenes | reverse complement strand
CAGCTCGGCGGCCGCCCCGAGCAGGAACACCCGCCGTACGTCCACGCCGCGTCCGCGCAGCACGTCGAGCGCGTCCGCGAGCCCGCACAGCATGCCCTCGAAGGCGGCCCGCGCCAGGTGTTCGGGCCGCATCGACTCGCGCCGCAGCCCCGCGAGCGTCCCGGCGGTGTGCGGGAGGTTCGGGGTCCGCTCGCCCTCCAGGTACGGCAGCAGGACCAGCCCGTGGGAGCCCGGCGTGGACTTCATCGCCAGCTCGGACAGGCTCTCCAGGTCGGGCAGGCCGAGCAGTTCGACCGCGCCGCGCAGGGTCCGTACGGCGTTGAGGGTGGTCACCACCGGCAGGTGCATGCCGGTCGCGTCCGCCAGCGAGGTGATCATGCCGGAGGCGTCGACCAGCGCCTCGGGGTGTACGGCCATCACGGACCCGGAGGCGCCGAGGGACACGACCGCGTCCCCGAGCCCGATACCGAGCCCGAAGGCCGCGGCCATGGTCTCTCCGGTGCCCGCGGAGATCAGCAGTCCCTCGGGTGTCGTCCCCGCCGCCTCGGACGGGCCCAGCACGTCGGGCAGCGTGGCCTGGTGGCCGAGCGCGAGCTCGACGAGATCCGGCCGATAGCCGCCGGTCGCAGCCGACCAGTAGCCGGTTCCGGAGGCCCCGCCCCGGTCGGTGGTCCGCCGCATCGGCCGCCCGAGCAACTGCCACACCAGCCAGTCGTGCGCCTGCAGCAGCACGGCGGTGCGCAGCGCGGCGTCGGGCTCGGTCTTGTTCAGCCAGCGCAGCTTGGTCACCGGCTGGGCGGCCTGCGGTACGTGGCCCACGGCCTGCGCCCATGCCTCGCGCCCGCCGAGCGCGTCGACGAGATCGGCGGCGGCGACCTGTGCGCGCTTGTCACCGCCGACCATGGCCGGCCGCACCGTGTTGCCCTGTGTGTCCAGCGGAACGAGCGCGTTCTGCTGCGCGGAGACGCCGATGGCCTGCACGCCTTCGAGGAGCCCACCGCCGGCCGCCTCGCCCAGGGACAGCAGCCAGGCCTGTGGATCGACATCGGAAGGACGGCCGCCGCCCTCGGTGGTTTCCACCGGATGCGGGGCATATCCCTGCCTGAGCACGGCTCCCGTGTCCGTGTCGCAGACGACGATACGAGTGAAATCGGGCGAACTGTCCAACCCGGCGACTATCCCCATGGCGGAAATTCTGCCGTACGGCGGGGGATGAGTGCGCCGGGCCGGGGGGTACCGGCCCGGCGACGGGACGCCCGCCGGGCCGGGGCGCAGGTCGGACGGGGTGGCGCGGTCACCGGCCCCGCCAGGGATCCCCTCGCCCCGCCTGCCGGGAGTCGTTCGGCTTTCGGCAGGCGGGGGCTGATCGGGTGGTTCCCCGCGCCGCTCGTGGGGCCCTACGTGTTGCTGGTGCCCCAGTCGTCCTCGCGGGTGCCGTTGGTGTTGCGTTCGCGCAGCGAGCGGACGCGGGCGGTGACCGAGTCGGGGACGTGGTCGCCCACCTTCTCGCCGACCGTGTGGAACGCCTTGCCCGCGATCTCGCGCCCCTGCTGGGCGGCGGTCTCGGCGGTGTTGCGCACCGCGGGGTTCTGCGCGACCTGGCGCGCGGACTTCTTCAGCTGCTCGTAGCGCTCGCGCCCGGCGCGCGTGCCGAGCACGTAACCCAGAGCCAGTCCGGCGACGAATGTGAGCCGGTACCGCATGGCGGCCACCCTTCCCTTGCGTCGGCATCGGTGCGGGGGGAACCGATTGGCGGAGCACCCCCCTGCTTGCGCTAATGTATGTGTCGCAGCGAGCGCACGCCCCCTGGCGAATACCCGGGTAGGTGCGTTCGACGCAACGAGGCAATCCTCCGTAGCTCAATTGGCAGAGCAGCCGGCTGTTAACCGGCAGGTTACTGGTTCGAGTCCAGTCGGGGGAGCTCGGTCTCCTGTAGCTCAATTGGCAGAGCAGCCGGCTGTTAACCGGCAGGTTACTGGTTCGAGTCCAGTCGGGAGAGCAACGGAAGAGGACCCCTCAGGGGTCCTTTTTCATGTCCGGCGGAACCGCGCAGGCCACGCCGAAGTCCTCATGGTCATGCGTTGCCGACCATCCGAAGCAGGAGATCGTATGAGCGGCTATGCTGCGGCAGACGGCGCGCACAAATGTGCGCGACGCGCCGTAAGGGGCGGTAGCTCAGCCGGTTAGAGCAGCGGACTCATAATCCGTCGGCCGTGGGTTCGAGTCCCACCCGCCCCACTGCGCGCTACGCGTGAAGAAACGATGCCGCCCGCGCACTCGTGGTTTGCCAGCAACAAGGTTGCGGCCCCTGGAGCTGATCCGGGGGCCGCAGTCGTGCGTTTCGCGTTCTTTGCACTCGTCCGGGGGAACGACCGGGGAATCGCCGTTCCCTGGTGCGACGTCAGTTCGAGCCGGTGTCGGAGTTTCCGGCGACGGGTGCCTCCGGCGGTGGTGAGCAGTCGCTGGGACGCGGCCGCGCCGCCAAGCCGACCACAGCGACCCCGCCGACCCCGACCTCGCCGCCGTCACCGACCGCGCACGCGACGTTCTCGCCCTGCGTGAGCAGTGGCAGGCCCGGTCAGGCGGGGCAGCCGGAGTCGGCGATCACGTAGTAGCCGGTGGCGGTCTCCTCGAGGGTGTGGGTGGTGAAGGTGTTGTACAGGCCCATCTTCTGATTGGAGCCGTTCGCGTAGGTGTAGCCGCCGCTCTGGTGGGCGCGGCCCGCGGCGACCTGGTCGTAGTTGTTCGCGGTGAAGCACTGTGGCGGAAAACCGGTGGTGGTCGCCGTCACGGCCGCGTCGGCGGCGCCGACCTTGCCCGATGAGTCGACGGCGGCGACGGTGTAGCTGTATCCGGTGCCGGAGGCCAGTCCGGTGTCCGTGTACGAAGTGGAGGTCGTCGAGCCCGTCCTCGTACCGCCGCGGTAGATGGTGTACGAAGCGGCGCCGCTGACGGCGTTCCAGGAAAGTGAGGCGCTGGTGTCCGTGGTGCCGGTTACCGTCAGCCCGGTGGGCGCGGGCAGGGCACCGGTGCCGCCGCCGGAGGTGCCGTCCAGGCCCCAGAACTTCGCCGTGTAGTAGCTGGAGCAGATGTAGTTGAGGTAGTACGTGCCGGTCGTGCCGCACTGGTCGGTCCCGGAGCCGGGGTTCACGGCGAGGCCATGTGCCATGCCGGAGACGGTGAAGGTCTCGACGGCAGGATCGCCGTTGGCATCGTTGTAGACGTCCTGGGTGGTGCCGCCGGTGAGCGTCGTGGTCGATGACGGGGTCTGGCCGATGCCCCGGACGTTCGTCCACTGGTCGCGGGACTCGGTGGCGTTGGCGGGGTTGACGGTCGAGTCGCCGGAACCCTGCCAGACGGCCACCCGCGGCCAGGGTCCGCTCCAGCCGCCCGATGCGCCGCGTACCAGGTCGCCCCACTGCCGCGGGGTCTTGCTGACCGGGTTGTACTCGCAGGTGAGGCCGCTGCTGAGATCGGTGGCGCAGCCCGCCGGGATGCCGGAGTCGATGGAGCCGCCCGCGAAGACATCGGGGTAGTCGGCGAGCATCACGGAGGTCATGGCGCCGCCGGCGGACAGCCCCGTCACGTACACGCGGCTGGGGTCGCTGCCGTACTGCGTCTTGACGTAGTCGACCATCTGTTTGATGGACAGGGCTTCGCCCTGGCCCCGGGTGTAGTCCCCGGACTGGTACCAGTTGAAGCACGAGTTGGCGTTGTTGGCGCTGGAGGTCTGCGGGAAGACCAGCGCGAAGCCGTACAGGTCGGCGTACTTGGGCCAGCCGGAGTGGCTGTAGTAGTCGCTCGCGCTCTGGGTGCAGCCGTGCAGGGCCACGACCACCGGGGCGCCGGAGGGCAGGTCGTCGGGGACGTACGTGTACATCGACAGGCTGCCGGGGTTGGAGCCGAAGCCGGTCACCTGGGTGAGCGAGGCGGCCGACGCGCTCTGCGGCACGGTGAACAGGGCGAGCGGCAGGGCCAGCAGCGCGGCCCAGCAGGTTCTACGGACGCGGTCACGAACCGACATGCAGTCCTCCCGTGGTCCAGGGGGTGAGTGGGCGAACCGCCGCGCCGGTGTCCCTCCGGAGCGGGCGGTCCGCTGCACCGTAGAACCGCAGCGGACGCCCGACAGCGGAAGCGGACCACACTCCTCGATCGCCTCGGGTGTCGGCAGACTCCACCGCCTACGAGGTCAACCTCAGTGCAGCGCACACGAGTTGACCAGGTCTCCTGAGGTGGGCCTGGGCACCGTGCCGCTCGCCGGCGGGGCGGCCCGGTGCTCGACCCAGTCGGTCAGAGCGTGGAACGCCGAGCGATAGCAGGGCAGGATCGGCCGGAGCCGGTCCGGATAGGTGTCGTACAGGCCGTCGACGTGGGTTCCGCCCGCGATCGTGTAGTAGCGGTGCGAACCGCCGCGGTGGCTGTCGGAGACCATGCGTGCGTACACGTCCGAGTCGGTGGCGATCGGCAGCAGCGCGTCGAGCGAGCCGTGCAGTGTGATCAGGGGTTTGCCGATCCTGCCGGTGAGCGAGATCCGCTCGACCGCCCGGTGCACGGAGCCCGGCCGCGCCGCGTAGTCGTACGAAGCATCCGACGCGCAGGGCGCGAGAATCTCCGGAAGCGTCGAACCGGCGGACGCACCCGGACACCCGGGGTCGTAGGAGGGGTCGACCTCCGCGCGGTACACCTTCTGCGTCAGGCCCCAGTAGGCAGCCTCGTGGTACGGCCACAGGAACTCGGTGCCGGGAGCGAATCCGGCGGCGAGCATGTCGGCGTGGGTGGCCCGGCCCGCCTGGTACGCGACCGCGGTCGGCAGATAGGTGAACAGGTTCGGCCCGTCCTCGGTCCACAGCGCGCCCTCCCAGTCCACTCCGCCGTCGTACAGCTCGGGGTGGTTCTCGAGCTGCCAACGGGTCAGGTAGCCGCCGTTGGAGACGCCGGTCATGTAGGTGCGGCGCGGGGCGTGCCCGTACGCCTGCCGGACGACGGTCTTCGTGGCGAGGGTCAGCTCGGTGGTGCGCCGGTTCCATTCGGCGATCGCGTCGCCGGGCCGCTTGCCGTCGGTGTAGAAGTCGGGACCGCTGTTGCCCTTGTCGATGGAGGCGAAGGCGTAGCCCTGGGCGATGACCCAGTCGGAGATCAGGGGGTCCAGGGAGTACTGCTTGCGCGTCCCGGGCGCACCGGTCACCACGAGGCCGCCGTTCCAGCGCTCGGGCAGCCGGATGACGAACTGGGAGTCGTGGTTCCAGCCGTGGGTCTTGTTGAGGTGCGAGGAGTCGGGGAAGTAGCCGTCGATCTGGATGCCGGGGACGCCGGTGGGGTTCTTGGTCCCCTTGGCGGTGAGTGACGCCCAGTCCGCGGAGTCGGTGTAGCCGGTACCGGCGGTCGCGGCCGTGGTCATGTCGGGCAGACAGGCCATGGTCTGGAATGCCGCGCCGGGTACGGTGATCCGGCTCTGGCCGGCGCAGCCTGGTGCCGATCGAGCCGTGGCGCTCGCCGACACTCCCGCCGTCGACAGGAGTACGGCGGACAACAAGGTGACCGTGCGTCTCAGATGCATGGTTCGCCCTCCGGGCGGTGAAGGTGAAAGGGAGCGGTGAGTCAGGAGTCGAAGCGGGCACGCAACGCCTTCTTGTCGAACTTGCCGACTCCGGTGCGCGGGATGGCCTCCACGACCTCGATACGGTCCGGGAGCTGCCAACGCGCGAAGCCTCCGGCCTCGAGGTGCGCCCGTACGCGTTCGAGGGTCACGGTGGAACCCGGCCGGGGGGCGACGCAGATCAGCGGACGCTCCTGCCACTTGTCGTCGGGGACGGCGATGACCGCGGCCTCGGCGACCTCCGGCAGCGCCATGACGGCCGACTCCATGTCCACCGAGGAGATCCATTCGCCGCCGGACTTGATGAGATCCTTCGCACGGTCGGCGATGACGACATAGCCGTCCGGGGAGCCGATGGCGATGTCCCCGGTACGGAACCAGCCGTCCTCCGTGAACTGGGCGGCGCCCTCACCGCCGAGGTAGGAATCGGCGATCCATGGCCCGCGCACGAGCAGATCGCCCATCGACGTCCCGTCCCACGCAAGGGAATTGCCCGCCCCATCGCGAATGTCCATCTGTACCCCGGGCAGTGGAAGACCGGCCCGGGTGCGCACCGCGTCGGTGATCCGGTCCTCCTCCCAGTCGCGCATCCGCTCCTTCGGCCACGCCACACTGGCCAGCGGCGAGGTCTCGGTCATGCCCCACACCTGCACCAGAGGGATGCCGAAGTCGCGCCTGTAGCGTTCGATCAGGGCGCTGGGCGGGCGGGCGCCGCCGCACAGCAGATGCCGTAGCGACGGCAACCCGCCGCGGGCGGTGATCTCGTCGGCGACCGCCATCCAGATGGTGGGCACGCCCGCGGCGACCGTGACCCGCTCGGCGGCCATCAGCTCGACCAGGGCCACGGGATCGAGCGAGCCACTGAGGAACACCTGCTTGGCGCCGTACGGAGTGGCGGTGTAGGGGACGCCCCAGGCGTTGGCGTGGAACATGGGCACGACCGGCAGTACGCAGTCGCCTGGGCCGATGGCCATGGCGGACTGCGAGGACGCGGCGATGGCGTGCAGCACGGTCGAACGGTGGGTGTAGAGCACGCCCTTGGGGCGGCCGGTGGTGCCGGAGGTGTAACACAGGCCGAGCGGCGACCGTTCGTCGATGTCGCGGGGGGCGTACGCATCCGGCAGACCGGCGATCAGCTGTTCGTACGCCACCACCCCCGGCAGCGCGGTGTCGGGCACCTCGTCGCCGAGCACGATGACATGCCGCACGCCGGCGAGGCCGCCCCGCGCGTGCACCTTCTCCAGAAGTGGCAGCAGATCGGGATCGGCCAGGATGGCGCGGTCGTCCGCGTGGCCGATGATGTACGCCAGGTCCTCGGGGGAGAGCCTCAGGTTCAGGGTGTGCAGGACGCGCCCGGTGCAGGGCACGGCCCAGTAGGCCTCCAGGTGCCGGTATCCGTTCCAGGCGAGGGTGGCCACCCGGTCGTCCGGCGCCAGGCCGAGAGCGTCCAGGGCGTGCATCAACTGCTGGGCACGGCGGGCGAACGCGGCGTACGTGTAACGGTGCACACGGCCGTCGGGAAGTCGCGTGACCACCTCGGTGTCGGGAAAGTAGCGCGGGGCGTGTCCGAACAGCAGCCACGTGTTGAGCGGGGTCTCCATCATCGCCATGGCGCACATCGTCACCGCGGTGCGGGACCCGGGCGACGGAGGAAGACTCCGGAACGTCCCGCGCCCCAGTGGAGCAAGTACCCACACCGGCGACGGGCGGAGCGGCGCGGGGAGGGAGAAGACCCACACCCGTGCGGGGGCGTCTTGTGGAGATTCTCTCCGTAGCCGCTGCTCATGGCCGAACTTAACGTCTGCCCCACATCGGCATCCGCCGCTGCATCCCCTGCGCATCCGAGGCGTCATGAGACAACCGCGCGCCATCCTGGTCACGCAAGGCCTGTCCAAGGAGTTCCAGGGATTCCGCGCCGTCAGCGCGGTGGACCTGAGGGTCACCGAGGGCACGGTCCACGCGCTCGTAGGCCCCAACGGGGCAGGAAAGACAACGCTGTTCAACCTGCTGACCGGATTTCTCAGGCCGTCCGGCGGGCGTATCACCTTCGCCGGACACGACATCACCGGACAGCCTCCGGAGCGCATCGCCGGCCTCGGCGTCGCCCGCTCCTTCCAGGTCACCAGCGTCTTTCCGCAGATGACGGCCCGGGAGCACGTCGAGCTCGCCCTCCAGTCGGGCACCGGTCTCGGCCGCCGGTTCTGGCGCACGGACAAACTGATGCGCCGCTTCTCCGGCCGGGCCCTCGAACTCCTCGGTGACGTCGGACTCGAGCATCTCGCCGACCGGCCCGCCGGAAACCTTCCGTACGGGCAGAAGCGCGCGCTGGAACTGGCCCTCGCCCTCGCCCTGGACCCGGCGTTGCTGCTGCTCGACGAGCCGACAGCCGGCATGGGTCTGGAGGACGTCGACCGCACCGTGGCGCTCATCGACAGGATCCGCGAGGGACGCACCGTGGTGATGGTCGAGCACAACATGAGCGTCGTCGGCTCGCTCGCCGACACCGTCACGGTCCTGCAGCGCGGCGAAGTGCTCGTGGAGGGCCCCTACGACCGGGTCAGGACCGATCCACGGGTCGTCGAGGCGTACCTGGGGGCCGACGTTGCTTGAGATCAAGGGCGTCAGCGCCCGGTACGGCGAGGCCACGGCCCTGGACGAGGTGTCCCTGCGGGTCGGCGAGGGCGAGGTCGTCACCCTCGTCGGCCGCAACGGCGCGGGAAAGTCCACCCTGCTGCGCTGCGCCATGGGGCTGCACCGTGAGATGACCGGCCGGGTCGCGCTGGCGGGCAAGGACATCACCGCGGCACCGCCGCATCGCAGGGCCCGGCTCGGCCTCGGATACGTTCCCGACGACCGAGGCATCTACGCGGGCCTGTCCGTCGAGGAGAACCTGACCCTGCCGCCGGCCTCGCCGGGCTCCGCGTGGCCGCTGCCCCGCATCTACGACGCCTTCCCGGTGCTCGCCGCCCGCCGCCGCTTCCCCGGCGGCAAGCTCTCCGGCGGTGAACAGCAGATGCTCGCCCTCGCCCGGGTCCTGCGCGCCGGCGCGCGCGTGCTGCTGTGCGACGAGCCGACCGAGGGCCTCGCCCCGGTCATCGTGCAGCAGATCGGCGAGATTCTGCGCGGGGCCAAGGAGCACGGAGTGTCGGTGCTGCTGGTGGAGCAGAATCTGCGCTTCGCCGCGACCATCGCCGACCGCCACTACCTCCTCGCGCAGGGCCGGATCGTGGAGGCGCTCGACAACGCCGACGTACGGCAGCGCGAGGGCGAACTCCTCGCCTATCTCGGACTGTGACACTCCGTCACCTCCGCTCATTCGGGACGTACGCATCAGGAGGAAGCAATGAAACACAGGCTGTCGACGGTCGTGGCCACGGCCGCGGTGGGGGCACTGCTCGCGGGCTGCGGGGGCGGCGGACCGAGCTCGGGCGGCGGGAAGGTCAGCGACGACAAGATCGTGCTCGGTGTGCTCACCGACCTGTCCGGCGTCTACGCGGACATCGCGGGACCGAACTCGGTGCAGGCCGTGCAGATGGCCGTCGACGACTTCAAGAAGAAGTACGGCGACAAGGCGATCACCCGGAACATCGAGGTCATCAAGGCCGACCACCAGAACAAGCCGGAGATCGCCAACACCCAGGCCCGGGAGATGTACGACCGCAAGAAGGCCGACGCGCTCTTCGACGTGCCGACCTCGTCGGCGGCCCTCGCGGTGCAGACCGTCGCCGGCCAGGCCAAGAAGCTGTACTTCAACACCGGCGCCGCCACCACGGAACTCGCGGGCAAGACCTGCAATCCGTACACCTATGAATGGGCCTACGACACCTACATGCTGGCGCACGGCACCGGCTCCGCGGTCACCCGAGCGGGAGGCAAGAACTGGTACACGATGTACCCGGACTACGCCTTCGGGCAGGACATGCAGAAGAAGTTCGAGACGGCCATCGAGGGCGCGGGCGGCAAGGTCGTCGCCAAGGACCCCACCCCGTTCCCCAGCGACAACTACTCCACCTTCCTGCTCAAGGCACCGGGCCTGAAGCCGAAGCCGCAGGTGCTCGGGGCCCTGCAGGCGGGGGGTGACCTGGCCAACGTCGTCAAGCAGTACCAGCAGTTCAAACTGAAGGACAAGGGCATCGAGCTGGCCATCGGCCTGCTCTTCGACACCGACATCAAGGCCATCGGCGCGGACAAGCTTGCCGGAACAATGTTCACCACGGCCTGGTTCTGGAACGTCGACGCCAAGGCCCAGGCCTGGGCCGACCGGTTCAAGGAGCGCACAGGACAGCGGCCCACCTTCGACCAGGCGGCCGACTACTCGGCGGCGACGCACTATCTGGAGGCCGCGCAGAAGGCGGGCAGCGACCGGGCGGCCGACGTCTCGAAGGAGCTGGACGGCACCAAGTTCAGCGACTTCTTCGCCCACAACGCCACCATCCGCGCCGAGGACCACCGGGTCGTCCACGACGCGTACCTGGCCAAGGTCAAGGACCCGGCCAAGGCGAGCGAGGCCGGTGACTACACCGAGCCGGTCAAGACCATCCCCGCCGCCGAGGCATTCGACCAGCCTTCGCCCGACTGCCATCTCAGCTGACCACCGGGGTCCGGCGGCCCGCACGACGGGCAGGCCGCCGGCCGACGACGGGACCCACTCATGACCTCGTTTCTCCAACAGGCCTTCAACGGGCTGGTCAGCGGCAGCTTCTACGCCCTGCTCGCCCTCGGCCTCGCCGTCATCTTCGGCATGCTGCGCGTGGTGAACTTCGCCCACGGCGCGCTCTACATGCTCGGCGCGTTCGGCGCGGTCGCCCTCGGCGACAGCGCGGGGCTCGGCTTCTGGTGGGCCCTGCTGCTCGTGCCCCTCGCACTCGCCGTCGCCGGCACCCTCCTCGAACGGTTGCTGATCCGCCGCCTGACGGCCCTCGACCCGCTCTACAACTTCCTGCTCACCTTCGGCATCGCGCTGGTCTGCCAGGACCTGCTTCGCATGAAGTACGGTGCGCAGTCGCAGCCCTACGAGCGCGGTCCCTTCCCCGGCTCCATGGATCTGGGCCTGTTCGACTTCCCGCGCTACCAGGTGTTCGTACTCGCCGTCTCGGTCGCTCTCTGCCTGGCCGTGTGGCTGCTGCTCACCCGCACCCGGATCGGGACCATCGTGCGCGCGGCCACCGAACGCCCGGAACTCACCAGGGCGTTCGGCATCGACACGGGGCGCTGGGTCACACCGGTCTTCGGCTTCGGCGTCGGGCTCGCGGCCCTGGCCGGCGTGCTCGCCGCACCCATGCGGGCGGTCAACTCCGGTATGGGCAGCGACCTGATCATCACGGTGTTCGCGGTCGTCGTCATCGGCGGCCTCGGCTCCGTCTTCGGCTCCGTGCTCGCCGGGTTCACCATCGGCATGATCCAGGCCCTCGGCAACCTCTACGTCCCCGTCCTGTCCCAGACCTCGGTCTACCTGCTGATGGCCGTCGTGCTGCTGGTCCGGCCCGCCGGACTGTTCGGCAAGGAGGAACACGCATGATCCTCGGCCTCCTCGAGAAGCTGCACAGCCGCCCCGCCCGGATCCGGTGGGGCCTGCTCACCGCCGGGCTGCTCGTGGCCTTCGGTCTGCCCTGGAGCCTGTATCCGCCGGTCGCCACGGACATCCTCTGCTGGGGCCTGTTCGCCGTCGCCTTCGATCTGCTGCTCGGTCACGCCGGGCTGCTGTCCTTCGGACACGCGGCGTTCTGGGGCAGCTCGGCGTACGTCACCGGGCTGATCGCCATCCACAGCGGACTGCCGTTCTACGTCGCCGTGCTGGGCGGGGCGGCGGCCGCCGCGCTGCTCGCCCTGCCCATCGGGTTCTTCGCGGTCCGGCGCAGCGGCATCTACTTCGCCATGGTCACCCTGGCCTTCGCGCAGATGGTGTACTTCATCGCCAACCAGTGGGGCGATGTCACGGGCGGCGAGAACGGTCTGCAGGGAATTCCCCGCGACCTGCCGGGCATCGACCTGTCGGACTCGTTCGTCTTCTACTACGCGGCCCTGCCGGTGGTGCTGCTCGGCCTCGCCGCGGCCTGGCGGATCGTGCACTCCCCGTTCGGCCGGGTGATCGCCGCCGTGCGCGACAACTCCGCCCGTGCCCGCGCCCTGGGATATGCCGCCGACCGCTACAAGCTCGTCGTCTTCACCGTGTCCGCGTTCCTGTCCGGCCTCGCGGGCGGACTGTACGCGGTCAACCACGGTTTCGCCTCTCTGCAGGAGGTGTACTGGACGACGTCGGGCAAGGTCGTCGTCATGACGGTCCTCGGCGGCATCGGCACCCTCTGGGGCAGCCTGCTGGGTGCCGGCGCCATCGTCCGCCTGGAGGACTGGCTGTCCACGTCCGGTTTCGAGGAGACCGGCCTGGTCACCGGCGGCGTCTTCATCGCCGTCGTCCTGCTCTTCCGCCGAGGAGTGTGGGGCACACTCACGCACACCCTGCGCTCCCGTACGCAGTCCACGGCCCCCGACCCGGAACCACACCTGGAGCACGACCACGACGACGCGTCGCAACCGGTCTCGTCGTAGATCTGTGCAGACGGAGCCGGGGCGGTGAACATCGCAGGCGGGAACGCGTACCGGAACACTCAGGAGGCATCCGTGGACTCGACGACCACACACAGTCGGGCCGATGTGGAGCCCGCGGCGCGGCTGCTGCGCCTGCTGCGCGAAGACGCCGCGCAGGGTGAGTACGACGCCCTCCTCGACCGATGCCCTTCCGAGGACCGGCCCCGGCTCGCCCTGCTCGTCGACGACGCCCTGCAGGTACGGGCGCGCCTGGAGGAGCGTCGCCGTCGGGAGGCCGAGCTCGCCGCGCTCTACGAGACAGCGGGGGACCTGTCCTCACTGCGTGATCTGGAGGCCGTGCTCCAGGCCATCGTCCGCCGGGCTCGCAGCCTGCTAGGCACCGACGTGGCCTACCTGATGCTCAACGACGCTCAACGCGGCGACACCTATATGCGGGTGACCGACGGGATACGTACCGACGCGTTCAAGCAGGCACGGCTTGCCATGGGCGCAGGCCTCGGCGGTCTTGTGGCCAAGACGGCGGTTCCGTACAACACCTCCGACTACTTCGCCGACCTGCGCTTCGAGCACTGCATCGACGACGTCGTGGGCGGCGAGGGACTGATCTCCATCGAGGGAGTGCCTCTCAAACTCGGCGAGAA
Organism: Streptomyces diastatochromogenes; assembly: GCA_001550305.1. Taxonomy (GTDB): domain Bacteria; phylum Actinomycetota; class Actinomycetes; order Streptomycetales; family Streptomycetaceae; genus Streptomyces; species Streptomyces mirabilis_D. Next base: position 8,658 of record LRTP01000254.1, on the reverse strand, counting down.
CGTCATCGGCGTCCTGTTCGCGGCCAACCGCCGGGTCCGCCCCTTCTCCGAACACGAGGTGGCCCTGCTCGTCTCGCTCGCCAACCACGCCGCCATCGCCATCGAGAACGCGACCCTCTTCCAGGACGTACGCAGAGCAGTCGATGAACTCACCGAAGCCAACGGCGTCATCCGCGCCCACAGCGAATCCATCGAACGCGCCGCCGCCCTGCACGAGCGCCTCACCACCATCGTCCTCGACGGCGGCGGCATGGCCGACGTCGCGCAGACCCTCGCCGACGTCCTCGGCGGGAGCATCCTCGTCCTTGACCCCCGCGGCCGCACCATGGCCGCCGCCGGTGACGACCCTCTCGTCGAACAGGCCCGCACCGAAGGAGCGCTCCCGGATCCGTGCCCCGCCGCCCATGCGGTCCGCGACGCCCGGGTGCTGAGCACGGACGCCCGCCGCACCCGCCGTATCCCGGCCGGCGCCGACGGATCCGCCGCCTGCGCCACTCCCATCGTGGCCGGCAGCGAACTCCTGGGCGTTCTGCTGCTCGTCCGCGACCACCTGGACGCCTCAGGAGTACGTTCCCTCGAGCGTGCCGCGCTCGTCACCGCGCTGATGCTGCTCAGCGAGCGCACCGTCGCCGAGGCCGAGCACCGGCTGCGCGGCGAGATCCTCGAGGACCTGCTCGGCTCGCCGCACCGGGATCCGGAGGGCCTGCGGCGCCGGGCCACCCTGGTGGGCCTCGACCTCCACCGCCCGCACACGGTGTTCGCCGCCCGCTGCCGTGACAGCGCCCATCGGCGACGCATCGCCGATGCCGCGGCCTCGTACGCCGCCCGTGCCCGGGGTCTCGCGGGCGAATACCGGGGCGACACCGTCGTCCTCCTGCCGCAGGATCCGGACCCGGACGAGGCCGCCCGCACCCTGGCCGACCACTTGTCGCGGGTCGTGGACAACCAGGTCACCGTCGGCGCCGCGACGGCCGCGCCCGGCCTCGACGCCATCGTCGAGGCACACCACGACGCGGTCCGCTGCCTGGACGTCCTGCTCGCGCTCGACCGCGACGGAGAAGGCGCGTCCCCCGGCGAACTGGGCGTCTACGGGCTGCTGTTCCATCAGGCGGGCCGCGAGGAGCTGCACCGCTTCGTGCGCCGCACCATCGGCCCCGTCCTCGACTACGACACCCAGCGCGGCGGCGAGCTCACCCGCACCCTGCTCGCCTTCTTCGCCTGCGACACCGGCCTGGGCCGCACCGCCGCCGAGCTCTACATCCACGTCAACACGCTCTACCAGCGCATCGACCGCATCACCTCGCTGCTCGGCCCGCAGTGGCGCCACGGCGACCAGGTGCTGCAGGTGCATCTCGCCCTCAAGGTCCACCTGGTCCTGTCCGCCGCGTGATCACCGGCCGACGCGACCACCTGACGCGCGAGGCCGCCCGGCTCAACGCCCGCGTGTGTCGCCGACGGGCCGTCCTCGGCTCTGCCCGCGGCGAGGTCGCGGCCCCTGGAGCTGATCCAGGGGCCGCGGTTGTACGTTTCGCGCGCTTCGCGCTCTTCCGGGGTGATCGCCGGGGAACAGCGGTTCCTTGGCGAAGTCAGTTCGGACGAGGAGCGGATCCAGCGGCCCCGCGCGCGCGGGCCGGCCCGGGGGGCCGGGTCAGGGCTGGACGGGCTTTCCGCGGCCCCAGGCCCAGGCGAGGCGGTCGGCGCCGGACTGGTTGGTGGTGGCGAGCCACGGGCGGGCGGGGTCGCCGGTCAGGGTCTGCAGGGAGTACGTGTCGTCGGTGCGCAGGCCGGGCCAGTAGACGGAGCCCATCTTCAACTGGCGGAAGGTGTCGGTGACGGCCTGGACGTAGTTGACGTAGTTGTTGGAGGCGTCCGGCTTGTTGTAGTCGAGGCCGGTGGTCATCGGGGCGCCGAACTCGTCGGCGACGGTACGGCCCGCGCAGTCACCGACGCGCTCCTTGAGGTCGGACACCCACTGGTCGTAGGTGGCGTAGTCCTTCCAGAAGCCGTAGTGGTGCAGGGAGAGGTAGGTGCCCTTCAGGCGCGGGTCGGCGCAGACGGAGGTGACGTGGTCGTTGTAGCCGGCGCCGCTGACGAACACCCGGTCGCGCGGGACGGAGGGGTAGGTGGCCAGCCACTTCGCCGCGATGTCGGCCCACTCGGTGTCGGTGTAGCCGTGGGGCTCGTTCATCGGCTCGAAATAGACCTGCTTGTCGTTCTTGTAGGTCTTGACCACCGTGTTCCACATGGGCCAGAAGGTGGCGGGGTCGTCGATGAAGCCGTCCTTGCGGGCGCCCGTGCCCTCCCAGTAGGAGACGATGACCTTGAAGCCCTTGTCCGACGCGGCGTCGATGACCCCGCGGTAGGACTTCCAGTACGAGCCGTTGACCGTGTACGGGTTGATGGGCAGCCGGACGGTGTTGGCGCCGAGGTTCGCGCGGAACGCCGAGATGATCCGGCTCGCCTTGGCGTAGGTCCGGGCGTAGCCGTCGGAGGTCGACAGGCCGGAGAGGACGACCGGGTCGTCGGCGAAGTTGTCACGCGGGTCGGCCCAGTTCACGCCCTTGAACTGGGTCGTGTCCTTGCTCGGCGCGGCGTGGGCGGGGCCGGCGACGGCCGTGCCGCTGGTCGCGGCGACGGCGGTGCCGCTGGTGCCGGCGATCAGGAGCGCCACGAAGGCGGCGCGCAGACGAGGCGAGAGGCGGGTTCTGGCGGGGGTAGTGCGCATCGACTTGCCCTTTCAGGTGACTGCGGCTCAGCGCCCGGCGGAGCCTGCGCGGGGGCCGGGCGGCCGTCGGAAGGTTCGCCGGGCCGGACGGGACGCGGGGTGCGTCGGCTCGCCGTCATGGGCCCGGTGACGACCGGTGCTGTATCGGTGGTGCGGTGGTGCTTGACCGGTGGTGCTTGGCCGGGAGTGCTTGACCGGTGGTGCTTCACCGGTGTGGAAGGGGAGGGTGTGGGGGCGTGCGGGGCGGTCCTGTCGCCCGCGCGGGTGGGCCTCGGCGCACTCAAGGCAGGTGCGAGGCACGGTTCTTGTGCCGTCTCGACCTCGACGGCCTCCAGGCGCCGTGAATCCTCGCCCGCGGCGTTGAGCCCATCCGTCCGCTCCTCCCTGATCCACCGACCGGAACGCTGTGTTTACGTAAACATCGGCCGGCGCGGCGAGGCCCGAACTCATGGCCGGAGCCGGGTCGGTGGTGATGTTTACGTAAACATGGCGGCGCCGGAATCGTGGCACCCGGGACAGTGATCGTCAAGGTTTCCCGCACGTGACGTCGTTGGGCTCCTGTGGTGGATTCCCGGCACCGGGGTGAGGGGGATGAGGGGTGGCGACGTGACGGAACCTGACGTCAGTCCTGGTCGTCGGGTGTGTGGAGGTGGGCGAGGACCTTCTCCAGGGGGAGGCCGAAGCGGTCCTTGCCGGCGGCCCAGTGGCGCAGAACCGTGGTGTTCGCGGCGGGCCGCGTCGACACGGAGGGCCCGATCGGGGCCAACGGACGCCGACGCGGGGTGTCGCGGCCCGACCCCGCTCCGTTACCCCCGCTCCCTCCTGACCCGTCGTTCAGCTGTCGGCACGCCACATGTCGACGCACGTAACCCTCCCGTGGCCCAAGCATCATTCACACGTTCCCTTTTGGGGGGCCGGTGTTCGCTGTGATTTATCTGTGGGACGTTTACGCTTTACCGTCCTTTGGGCGTTGGATCCCCACTGCGCAGCCGGTCGTCATCAGGGTGTGCGCACCTTCCGTCCCCCCGCGTACGCAGCACTTCTCCTATACCTGCGAGGGTCAAAGAGCCATGCGAGCGTTACTCACCACCAAGACCGCCAGGCGCGCCCTGCGTCCGATCGCCGACCTCATCGATCAGCGCATCGAACGCCAGATCCGCCGCGCGCTCGGGAACGGGTCCGAAGGCGGACTCCAGCGCGAGCTGGCGACACTGCGCAATCGTCAGCGTCCCCTCGAACTGCTGATCGACGGGACGGGGCGCGGCGTGTCGCGCATGCCGGCCCAGATCCATCTCGATCGCGCCATCGAGGAGTTGGCGCAGGTGAGCGGAGACAAGGGCGGGGCGGAGCGGAACATCTCCCAGGCGTTCCGGCTGCTCATCGCTCTGGAGGCGCTCGGGGTCGGCCGGATCGCCGGCGGCACCATGAACATCTGCGGCAAGCTCTCCGCCGTCCCGCTGCTCGACCCGCCGAACGACGAGATCCTCGAGATCGGCACCCTGTACGGGATGTTCGGCGCGGCCCTGATCCGGATGATGGAGCGCGCGGGACGCGACCCGCGTCTGACGATCGTCGACCCGCTCGCGGGCCTCCAGTTGCAGCCCGGCACCACCGAGGGGGCCGACCCGACGGGCACTCCCGTGCGCGGCGCCGCGGTGCGCGCCAATCTGGCGCTGGTCGGCGCGGCCGGTGCCGCGGCCCGTGTCCAGCAGGGCTTCTCCGAGGACCCCGAGGTGCGCGCCCTGGTCTCCGACCGTTCCTACGGGGTGATCATCGTCGACGGTGACCACTCCGCCTCCGGTGTCGCCGCGGACCTGGAGTGGGCCGAGCAGATCATCGCGCCCGGCGGGATCGTCGTACTCGACGACTTCGGGCACCCCAAGTGGCCCGGTATCAAGGAGGCCTTCGACAAGCACATGGCGACCGACACCCGGCTGACGTTCCTCGGGCAGGTGGCGAACTCGGGGTATCTGCGCGCGAGTGCGTAGAGAGGCGTTGCAGGGGGTCTGCCCATCGGCCCCGACTCGTGATAGAAGCGGCGGAAGGGGATTGTCGGATACTGAGAATGAGGTTCTGGCATGAAGGCTGTCGTGGTCGGGGCGTCGAGTGGACTGGGCCGGTGCATCGGGGTCGACCTGGGGCGCCGCGGCGACCGGGTCGCCCTGCTGGCACGCCGACGCGACCGGCTGGTCGACGCGGCGAAGGAGGCGGGCCCGGACGCGCTCGCCGTCGCCTGTGACGTGACCGACGAGTCGTCCTGCCGGGCGGCGGTCGAGGAGGCCGCCGCCGGGCTGGGCGGCATCGACGCCCTCGTCTACGCCACCGGCATCGGCCCCCTCGCCCCGGTCGAGAAACTCGACGCCGACGCCTGGCGCCGCGCCATGGACACCAATGTGATCGGCGCGGCGCTGGTCACGAGCGCCGCGCTCCCGCATCTGACGCAGTCGGGCGGGGTCGCCGCGTACCTGTCCTCCATCGGCGGCTCGCTCACGCCGTCCTGGCCGGGGTTCGCGGCCTACCACGTGAGCAAGGCGGCCCTGGAGAAGCTCGTCGAGGCCTTCCGTGTCGAGCACCCGAGCGTGGGTTTCACCCGGTTCGTGGTCGGGGACTGCGCGGGCGGGGAAGGGGACTCCAGGACCGGGTTCAACGACGGCTGGGACCGGGAGTACGCGGCCCAGGTCTACCCGCTCTGGCGGCAGCGCGGCTATCTGACGGGTTCCCTGCTCGACGTGGAGGAGTTCCTCCGTGTCCTCGACGTCGTACTGCGCTGCGGCGGCACCGTCCCGGAGGTGACCGTGACGCCGCGCCCGCCGTTCCAGGCCTGATCCGCCGGCCAGGTCCTAACGGCCCAGTGCCGCGCCCCCGTTGATGTGCAGCAGCTGCCCCGTCAGGTACGCCGCCTCCGGTGAGGCCACGTACCGGACGGCGGCGGCGATCTCGGAGGGGTGACCCGGCTTGCCGGTCAGGGTCTGGCCGACCCGGGAGGCGATGAACTCCGGTGTCGCGCGGGCGCCGAAGAACTCCGTGTCGCCGACGAAACCGGGGGCGACCGCGTTCACGGTGATGCCCTCGGGGCCGACGCGCTGCGCGAGGGCGTAGGTGTACGTGTTGATCCAGGCCTTGGAGCCGCCGTACGAGCCGGGCCCGCGCAGCGAGGCGATGGAGGAGAGCTGCACGACACGGCCGCCGGGGCGGCGCATGTGGGGGAGCAGGGCCTCGGTGAGCAGGACCGCGGTCAGCACATTGGCGTCGAAGTTGTCGCGGTAGCTGTCCGCGATGGAGGCGAGCGTGCCGTCGGGCTCACGGGCCACGTTGCCGCCCGCGTTGGCCACCAGCACGTCCACCGAGGTCTCGTCCGCCGTGATGAAATCCCTTGCCCGACCCACCTGTTCGGGGTCGGCGAGGTCCGCCGCGCACCAACTCGCCGTCGACTCTCCGTACTGGCCGTTCAAGATGTCGGCCGCCTTGCGCAACACGTCCTCGCGGCGGCCGAGGAGCACCACCCGGTCCCCGTCCGCGGCGAACGCCTCCGCCGTCGCCAGGCCGATCCCGGTACCGCCGCCGGACACCACCACACGTCGCTGAGTCATGGCCATCCCGTCCTTGGATGTGAATGTCGGTCATGTGGGCGTACGGGCTGCGACGCTACGGAGGCCCTGAGGGGACGTCAAGCGAGTTGCGGACGCGGCTCACAGGGGCGACTGCCAGGTGACCGTCGTACCCGCGCCACCCTCCGCGCCGCCACCCTCCGCATGGCCGTTCCCCGCGCCGCCGTCGTCGAAGACCGTCAGGCGGACCCCCGGGCGTCCGTCGGGGAGGGGCGCCGTCACGTCGACCGTGATCTCGACGCGGGAGGCACCAGCGCGGCGGGAGGCGGCGGTCAGGGCGCGACGCAGTGCGGTGAGCAGCCGGCCGGCGACGGGCTCCGCGAGACGGTTCTCCACCGCGCCGGTGAACCGGGTGGACGGCTGGAAACCCAGCACCGCGCCCGCGCCCGCCGCCTCGCGCAGAACCTTGCCGCGGAAGGTGATGGGGGCGTCGGCCGGCGGCTGCTGGAGCGCGAAGATCGCCGTGCGGACCTCCTGGACGGTGGACTGGAGTTCGTCGACGGCGTGGCCGAGCATCGCGTGCACATCCTTGTCCGTATCGCCCGTTCCGGCGCTCCTGCGCTGTGTGGACTCCAGCATCATGCCGGTCGCGAACAGTCGTTGGACGACGAGGTCGTGCAGGTCGCGGGCGATCCGGTCGCGGTCCTCGTAGACCGCGAGCCGCTCCCTGCTGTGCTGGGCCTCGGCGTGGACCAGCGCCAGCGCGGCCTGTGAGGCGAACTGGGTGGCGAGCAGCCGTTCCACCGCGGTGTACGGACGGCCGCCGCGCCGGCGGGGGAGGGCGAGCGTGCCGAGGAGACGGCCGCCCGCCTGGAGCGGCAGCATCATGCTCGGTCCGAACCGGTGCCGTACGCGCGTGGTCATCCGGGGGTCGGTCGCCGTGTCGTCGATGAACACCGGTTCACCGCCGAGGAGTTGTTCGAGGACGGGACTGCCCGGCTCGATCACGACGCCGACGATGTCACCGGGGTCGTCGAGCGTGGAGGCGGTCACGATCTCCATGCCGCCGTCCTCGGTGGGCTGGAGGATGACACCGGCCGAGGCCTCGGCCAGGCGCCGGGCCCGTTCGGCGACCGTCATCAGCGCGTCGGCGGCGCTCTCGCCGCTGAGCAGCGCGGTGGTGACGGCCGCCGCGCCCTCGATCCAGCGCTCGCGCTGCCGCGCCGTCTCGTACAGCCGGGCGTTGCCGATCGCGATGCCGGCCTGGGTCGCCAGCACCCGTACGAGTTGTTCGTCCTCGTCCGTGAACGGGCCGTCGCGCTTCCCGGCGAGGCGCAGGTCGCCGAAGACCTCGTCGTCGACGTGGATCGGCACGACCAGTTCCGGCAGTTCAGGCAGTTCCGGCGGCTTCGGCGACTCCGTCGATTCCGGCGGCTCGGGCGGCTCCGGCGGTTCGGGCCGTTCCGCCGTACGGATCCCCGTGAGACCGTCCCGTCCCGGATCGGTCATGTCCAGCGCCGCGTACCGGGCTTCCGTGAGCTCGGCGGCGGCGTCCACGATGTGCTGGAGCGTGGCCCGCAGTTCGAGGTCGGTGCCGACGCTGAGGACGGCTTCCAGGAGCGACGGCAGGCGGGGGACCGGATCGTGCATACCGGGGCCTTGTTCCGGGGCCCGGCCGTCAGAGCGCCAGCGGGTCCAGCGTCAGCGGCGCGATCTTGCCCTCCAGCATGTAGCCCAGGCCCTGCACCGCGCACACGTCGGGACGCTCGGCGATGTGCACCGGCATGCCCGTCGCCTGCCGCAGCATCTGGTCGAGGCCCGGCAGCAGCGCGCTGCCGCCGACCATCATGATGCCGCGGTCGGCGAGATCGGCCACCAGGTCGGGCGGGCAGGCCCGCAGCACCTTCCCGATCCCGTCCAGTACGGCGGTCAGCGGGGTCTGGATGGCGTCGCGTACGGCGGCGGTGTCGACCTGTACGGACCGGGCGAGGCCGGTCGCCACGTCCCGCCCGTGGATCTCCGTGGACGCCGGGCCGTGCGGGGTGAGCCCGTTGCCGGAGAGGGCGAGCTGCAGGGGCCGTACCGACTGCGAAGGAAGCATCAGCTCGTGCTGGTGGCGCAGGTGCTGCACGATCGCGCGGTCGACGGCCTCGCCGCCCACCGGAACGCGCTCCGCGGTCACGATGGACCCCAGGCACAGCACGGCGACCTGGGTGGCGGCCGCCCCGCACACCATGATCATGGTGGCTTCCGGCTGTTCGACGGGCAGCCCGCACCCGACGGCGGCGGCGATCAGCGTGTCGACCAGCTCGACCCGCCGCGCCCCCAGCCCGACCAGCGTCTCGATCGCGGCGCGCTGCGCCAGCGGGTCCGCGTCGTGCGGGG
>LRTP01000253.1 GCA_001550305.1 Streptomyces diastatochromogenes | reverse complement strand
GGGGCGGTCGGTCTGGGGCGGGGTCCGGGGCCGATCCACAGGTCGGAGCCGATCCGCGGGCCGGGACCGATCTGCGGGCCGCGGGGCTCAAGGCCATGCGCGAGGCGCTGCCCGGCGTGTTCCCCGAGGGCGACGACCTCGACCTGCGTGACGGTCGGCTCGGAGAGGAGCTGGTCGAGATCGGCCTGACCAGTGTCTGGGGCGCGCTGTGGGCCCGCGAGGGACTCAGCCGCCGGGACCGCAGCCTGGTCACGCTGGGCATCCTGATCGCCCTCGGGGCCGAGACCGAGTTGCGGACCCATGTCCGGATCGCACGCACCAACGGACTGACCGAGGACGAGATCGCCGAGGTCATCTACCACGCCACCGGTTACGCGGGCTTCCCCGCCGCGACGGCGGCCCGCAACGCGGCCCGCGAGGCACTGGCCGACTGACCGACTCCGGGCCCGCCGTCACGGCGGCGGGCGATCACGCCGGGGACGGAGTCCCGCTCCAACTCCTGGGACCGGCCAGGAAGTTCCACTCAGGCTTCCCGAGCATCGGCGGCAGAGTCCGCTCCGACTTCCAGGAGACCGGGGTCGGAGTCCCACTCCGACCTCCAGGAAACCGGGGAGACGAAGCTTCGCTCCAACCCCCGGGAAACCAGGGGGACAAAGTTCCACCCCGCCCCCCAGAGACCGGCGAGGACGTTTCTCTCCTCTCCGGGGCTACCCGGCGGCGGAGCCCGCCTCCCCGCTCCCGGGCCACCGGAGCCCCCCACCCCCTGCCCACCAAGAACGAAGCCCTCCCCCCCCGCCCTCAAAAGATCCCGGCACCTGAGACCACGCACCCAAGGAGCACCCCATGCCACTGCCACTGTCGCTGGAAGGAAAGGTCGCCGTCGTCACCGGCGGCGCCCGTGGAATAGGACAGGCGATCGCGACCGTACTCGCGGCCCAGGGCGCCGCGGTCTCGGTGTGGGACCTGAACCTGGAGGCCGCGGAGAAGACCGTCGCCACGATCCACGAGGCGGGCGGCACCGCGATCGCGGTGGGCGGCGACGCCGCCGACGCCAGCGCCGTGGCCGCGGCGGCCGCCCGGACCCGCCACGAACTCGGCCCCGTCACCGTCCTCGTCAACAACGCCGGGATCAGCGTCTACGAGTCGTTCACGGACATCACCGAGGACTCGTGGGACCGCATGATCAGGATCAACCTCAAGGGCCCGTTCCTGGTCACCAGGGAGCTGGTGCCGGACATGCTCGCGGCGGGATGGGGCCGGATCGTCAACATCTCCTCGTCGGCGGCCCAGAGCGGAGCACCGGCCGTGGGCCACTACGCGGCGTCCAAGGGCGGTGTCATCGGCCTCACCAAGGCGCTGGCGTTCGAGTACATCGACAAGGGCATCACCGTGAACCACGTCCCGCCCGGGTTCATCGACACCCCGTTGGTGCGGGAGTCCGACGTCGACGTCGAGGCGGTCGCGGCCATGATGCCCATGAAGCGGGCCGGCCGACCGGAGGACGTGGCCTACGCGGTCGCCTACCTCGCCTCCGAGGAGGCGGGTTACGTGACCGGCCAGACGCTCAGCACCAACGGCGGCCGCTACATGGCCTGACCCCGGGCCCGCGTGTCCGAGACCCTCCGAGGCGCACACGACCACCACCTCGCAGCGATTCTCACGGGCCGCCGACTGAGCCATTGATTGTACCGACCGTTAGGTCTATTTTTCCTTCACAGGGACACCGCACCCGCGCCGCAACGGAGCCGCACATGAAGATCGAGGACGACGCCAGGGAGACCGTAGCCCCCGGGGTGCACGGATGACGGCCCAGGACCGCGTGCTGGTGGTGGGCGCGTCCGCCGCCGGGCTCTCCACGGTGGAGGCACTGCGCCGCAAGGGATACGAGGGCGGGATCACGGTCCTCGGAGCCGAACCGCACGCGCCGTACGACCGGCCCCCGCTGTCCAAGCAGGTGCTCTCCGGCGCGTGGGAGCCAGGCCGCTCCGCGCTGCGCACGCAGGAGGCGCTGTCGACGCTGGACGCCGAGTTCGTCCTCGGGGACGCGGCGGTCGCGCTGGACACGGCGACGCGGACCGTACGGGCGCGGTCCGGGCGCGAACTGCGGGCGGACGCGATCGTGATCGCGACGGGGGCACGGCCACGGGTGCTGCCCGGCCAGGAAGGTCTGACCGGCGTACACGTGCTGCGCACGCTCGACGACGCGCTGGCCCTGCGGAAGGATCTGCTGGACTCCGCACGGTTGGTGGTCGTCGGCGAGGGTGTCCTCGGCGCCGAGATCGCCGCCACCGCACGGACGTTGGGCCTGGACGTCACCATGGCGGGCCCACTGCCGGCGCCGCTGGCCCTGCAGGTGGGCCCGCTGGTGTCCGGGCTGCTGGCGGAACTGCACGACGAGCGCGGGGTGCGCCTGCGGCTCGGCACCGGTGTCACGGGGCTGGCCGGGGAGCACGGGCGGGTCACCGGAGTGCGTCTGGGCACGGGCGAGGTCCTACCGGCCGACACCGTGGTGGTCGCGATCGGCGCGACCCCCGCGACGGAGTGGCTGGCGGACAGCGGACTGCGCCTCGACAACGGGGTGGTCTGCGATTCCCGGTGCCGCGCGGCGGAGGGCGTCTACGCGGTCGGCGACGCGGCCCGGTGGCATCACGAGCGACTCGGCCGCCTGGTCCGCCTGGAGAACCGGACGAACGCCACGGAGCAGGCCGCGGCGGTCGCAGGGGTGATCCTCGGGGAGGACCGTCCGTACCAGCCGGTGCCGTACTTCTGGACCGACCAGTTCGACGCCAAGCTCCAGGTGCACGGCCTGCTGCCGGCCGACGCCGAGGTGGACGTCGTCGAGGGCGATGTGACGGCCCGGCGCTTCGTCGCCCGGTACCGCAGCGACGGCGTGGTCACCGGTGTCCTCGGCTGGAACATGCCCAAGCAGGCCCGCCTGCGCCGCCAAGAGATCGTCGACGCGCTGAACGCGCCGACGCCCACCCACTGAACGATCAGGAGAGACCCATGAAGGTTGTCGTCGACGAGGAGAAGTGCGTCGCCGCCGGGCAGTGCGTCGCCGCCGCCATGGACGTCTTCGACCAGCGCGACGAGGACGGCATCGTCGTACTGCTGAACGAGAACCCGTCACCGGAACTGGCCGACGACGTGCGCAACGCGGCAGCCGTCTGCCCCGCGCTGGCGATCCACATCGAGGAATGAGGAACGACGACGTTCCCCACTCCAGTCGGGAACCCACGGGAAGCTCAGCACCACAGTGACCGCCACGGCGGCGGCCCGAGTCGTCGGCCTCCCGTCAGGGGTGTCCGACCAGGGTCGTGACGACGTGGTCGACGGCATCGGCGTACAGGTCCGGGCACAGGACGCCCAGAACGGCCGCCGCCGCGGCCGCCGTCAGGAACCAGGGCTCCCAGCGGCCGCTCGACGGGCCCCTCATCGGACGCGCTCCGCGATCCTGGTGGCCCGGCCGAGCAGCCATTCCAGCGGGCCGCGCGCGAAGTGGCGGGACCAGAGAGTCGCGAACATGGTCACGGCCACGAGGAAGCCGAGCAGCACGTGCAGCGGGAAGCCTGGCAGTTCCTCCATGCCCAGGGCGCGGATGGCGACGATGTGGAAGACGTACGCGGTCAGGGACATCGTGCCCACCGCGATGACCGGAGCGGCCAGTCGGCGAAAGCCCGGGAGCGTGTCGGTGGCGGCGAGGCAGGCGGCCAGGACCACGATGGCCACGCCGGTGTTGGCCACGACCGACAGGGTCGTCTCGCTGTGCGGCGAGGCCGCCAGCAGCCAGGCCGGGGTGGTGCCGGTCGGGTAGCCCGCGGTGTCGGACCACCAGGCCGACATGACCGAACCTCCCTCGCCCCAGCCGGAGGCGCGCAGTGCGGAGGCGACGCCGGGGACGAGGTGCAGGGCCAGGAAGGAGCCGCCGTGGCCGACGACGGCCAGCGAGACACCGGTGACCGCGAGGCGTGCGCGGACGACGGTGGAGGCCAGGTCCAGCCGGGCCACGGCCATGCCGGCGACGACGAACGGGATCCAGGCCAGGGCCGGGTAACCGCCGGTGAAGAGCAGCGAGACGATGCCGTCCGCGTCGGTGGGCCAGGCCCAGATCCCGCCCGGACCACCGCCGTCGCCGCCCTGGTTGAGGGCCTGCTGCACCACGTACAGGATCTGAGGCAGGATCAGCGCACCGCTCACGGCGATGACCGCCAGCGGTCGGGCGCCGAGCCGGTACAGCGGCAGGACCAGCAGGAAGTACAGGCCGTAGAAGGCGAGGATCACCTCGACCGGGGTGCCGGTCAGGGTGAGCGCGGTGCCCAGGACCAGCAGGACGAGGGCTCGGATCACCACCTTGGCGACCGCCTGTCGGCCCGCCCGGCCGGTCTTGGGGGTACGGCGGCCGGTGATCAGCACGATCGAGAAGCCGGCCAGGAAGGCGAAGAGCGCGGAAGCCCGGCCGTGAGCCAGTTCCATGAAGAAGCCGGTCGATCCACCCTCGGAGGGATCGGGGCCGACGTGAGCCGCGTACATCCCGAAGACCGCGAGCCCCCGGGCGAGGTCCACTCCGATCAGGCGCCCCACCGAGGGCCGGGTGTCGGGGAGTTGCGTGGTTGCGTACGCCTCCGGTCGGGGCGGGGCCACGAGCGTCGTGTCGTGTGCGTTCTGCGTCATGGATCACAGGCTCGGGAGAATCGCCGATCGCGCGGTATCCGGCAGACGTCCGCTTCACACCCCCCGGACGACTGGAACCGACCCGCCGGGTGACCGGGCCGTTCCGCCGGAGCGCCGCACCGGGCTTTTCCCGTTCTACGGTCACAGTGACGACAATCGACATCGAGGACATCGATGACATCGAGGACGAGGCGGAACGTACGTGATCCGGGTAGTGGTGGTGGACGACGAGGCCCTGGTGCGGTCCGGCTTCGAGCTCATCCTCGGCGCGGCCGACGACATCGAGGTCGTGGCGACCACGACGGGCGCGGAGGCGGTGGACGCGGTACGGCGGGAGGGACCGGACGTCGTACTGCTGGACATCCGGATGCCGGACGTCGACGGTCTGACCGTACTGCGGCACCTGCGGGCGCTGCCGGACGCGCCCGTGGTGGCGATGCTGACGACGTTCGACGCCGACGAGTACATCCTCACCGCGCTGCGCTCGGGGGCGGCCGGCTTTCTGCTCAAGGACACCGAGCCGGACCAACTCGCACAACTGGTACGGACCTTGTGCGCGGGCGGTGTCGTGATGTCACCGAAGGCGTCCCGTGCCGTGTGGCAGAGCCACCCGGGCGCGACCGCCGCGGACGACGAGGAGGCCGCCCGCGTCGGACGGCTCACCGAGCGGGAGCGTGAAGTGCTGGTGCTCATCGCGGAGGGGCTGTCCAACGCCGACATCGGCAGCCGCGTCCACCTCAGCGCGGGCACCGTCAAGGACCATGTCAGCGCGATCCTGACCAAGCTGCGCGTGAACAGCCGGGTGCGGGCCGCGCTGCTCGCCCAGCGGGCGGGCCTGCTGGACGGGCGGAACCGGTCGGAGGACCGGCGATGAACGGGGGCAGGCCGTGGTGGGCGCGGATCCCGGATCCGGTCGTCGATGCCGTGGTCGTCGCCGTGGCCGCCGTGGACGTCCTGATCAACCTGGGGGACTCGAGCCGCCTCGCGACGACGGCGACAGCCGTCGCCTGTGCGGCGCTCGCCCTGCGTCGCCGCTTTCCGCTCACGGTGTTCCTGCTCACGCTCCCGGCCAGCCTGATGGTGGACATCGTCTTCGCCTCGCTCGCCGCGCTGTTCACCCTCGCCGAGCGCTCCCGCGACCGTCGGCTCCTGGTCGCCAGCGCCTTTCTGTTCGCCGCCGCCTCAGCCGTGCCCTGGCCCCTGGGCAACGTCGGCTCACACGACCGCGCCTGGACGCTGATCTACTTCTTCTACACCCTGGCCACGGCCGCCGCCCCCGTGCTGCTCGGCCAACTGGTCCAGGCCCGGCGGGACTTGGCCCACCGGCTCACGGAGATCGAGACGGCCCGCGAACACGAGCGGCTGCTGCACTCCCAGGCCGTCCTGGCCCGGGAACGTGCCCAACTGGCCCGCGAGATGCACGACGTCGTCTCCCACCAGGTGAGCCTGATCGCCGTACAGGCGGGTGCCCTTCAGGTCGCCGCCAAGGATCCGCACTTCAAGGAGGGCGCCCGCACCATCCGTTCGCTGAGCGTCGACACGCTCGACGAACTGCGTCACATGGTTGCGCTGTTGCGGGCGTCCGGGGGCCGCGTCGGCGAACTCACCCCGCAGCCCACACTCGCCGACCTGCACAAGCTCGTGTCGACCAGCGGCATCGAGGCCACCCTGACGGGTGAACTCCCCTCCGCCATCGCCACCCCGGCGCAACGCGCCCTCTACCGCACCGTGCAGGAGTCCCTGACCAACGTACGCAAACACGCGCCCGGCGCGGCCGCCACCGTCCACCTGTGGCACTCCGACGACCGCTTCGGCGTCACGGTGACCAACAACGCCCCCACCCGTCCCTCCCTGCCCCTGCCCGGCTCCCAGCAGGGCCTCGTCGGGCTCCGGGAGCGCGCCGAACTCCTGGGCGGGGCGTTCGAGTCCGGGCCCACCCCCGACGGCGGCTACCGCGTGACGCTCCGCATCCCGACGGACGCGGACTGAGCCGCGCCGCCGTGGCCCGTACGAACGTCGGACCGTCGCCGGGACGGTGCACAGGCACCGACAGGGGCCGATCGGGGGACGTGCCCAGGCGGCGGGCGTCCCACCCTGGTCACGGAAGACCTGGGAGCGCCCGTCCGCCCTCGCCACCGCTCCTCGTCGCCGCCTGCCTCCGGGGGGTGTGCCGTCAGCCCTGGCGGGCCTTGAAACGCGGGTTCTTCTTGTTGACGACGAAGACCACGCCCCGTCGACGGACCACCTGAGCCCCCGGCTTGGACTTCATGGAACGCAAGGACTTGCGCACCTTCATGGATCTGCCCTCCTCGTGCTGTGAACTGTCGGACCCGCCGTCAGTGCCGCGGCGCGGCCGTACGGCCGTAACGACGCTCGAAGCGCTCCACGCGGCCCGCGGTGTCCAGGACCCGCGAGGTCCCGGTGTAGAACGGATGACTCGCCGACGAGATCTCGACATCGATCAGCGGGTAGGTGCCCCCGTCCTCCCACTCGATCGTCTTCGACGAGTGCGCGGTCGAACGGGTCAGAAACGCGATGTCCGCGGCCCGGTCACGGAAGACGACGGGGCGGGATTCGGGGTGGATACGGGGCTTCATGAGGTTGCCTCCCTTGTGACGGTCGACGGTTCCCAGACCGTCGACGGTCTTGTGACGGTCGACGGTCCTGTGACGGCCCGCCCGGTGGCGCCGGGCTCGGCTCAGCGCTCCTCCCGGAACGGGACGTGCTCACCGACCACCGGGTCGTACTTGCGCAGGACGAGCCGGTCGGGGTCGTTTCCGCGGTTCTTCCGCGTCACGTAGGTGACGCCGGTCCCGGCTGTCGACCTCAGCGTGACGACGGGTCGCGCGCTGTTGCGTGCCATGAGGTCCTCCTTCCGCCCACATCACGCGATCTTGACTCGCGCATGTCAGCTACGTGTGCTGTAACAGCGGACCTGGTCGACGCATTCCCGGGGCTTGAGCAAGGGGCCAGAGGCAGGGGTAGGGCGATGGGGAGGCAGGGAGCGCCATGGGGGGCGGAGGCCAGGGGTGAAACGAAACAAGCCCCGCCTCCGGAATACAGGAGGCGGGGCTGTGGAGCGCCGGGCAGGCCTTGCACCTGCATCTCCCCGCAGGAAGCGGGGCGTCTTTCCTTGGACCACCAACGCGAGGCCGACCACCGAAGTCTTCCGGCGGGCCGCTCAAGATCAATCATAGCGCAGCCGGAGCGGTGCATGACACCGCCATGGTTGCCGCGTACCCAGGTAGGCCCAGCAGTCATCGGCGGCGGTCACCGCCGCGCGCCCGCCGGTCGGAGGATGACGGACCCGCGATACGCCGACTGTTCCTCCCGGCCGAGTTCACGTGTCGGCCGGAGCCGTCCACGCGCGGGAGGAAGTGCTGGTGTCGAAGGGTTACGGGCCAGGACGCTACGGGCTTAAGGGCTAGGGGCTAGGGGCCAGGGGGGTACGGGCTACCAGGTGACCGGCAGCGCGGCGACGCCGTACGCCATCGCGTCTTCCTTGAAGTCGATCTCCTCCAGCGTGGTGGCCAGTCGCAGCGTGGGCACGCGCCGGTAGAGCGTGCCGTAGACGACCTGGAGTTCCACGCGGGCGAGTTGCTGGCCCAGGCACTGGTGGACGCCGAAGGCGAACGCGTTGTGCTGGCGGGCGTCGCGGAGCAGATCGAGACGGTCGGGCTCCGGGAAGGCCTCCGGGTCCCAGTTGGCGGCGGGGAGGGAGACGATGATTCCGTCCCCGCCGCGGATGACCTCGCCGCCGATCTCGATGTCCTCCAGGGCGATCCGGCGCTGCCCGGTGTGGGCGATGGTCAGGTAGCGCAGCAGTTCCTCGACCGCTCCGGCCACGACCTTGGGATCGTCCGTCTCGCGCAGCAGGGCGAGCTGCTCCGGGTGCTCCAGCAACGCGAGGGTGCCCAGCGCGATCATGTTCGCGCTGGTCTCGTGCCCGGCGATGAGCAGGATGACGGCCATGAGGGACGCCTCCCCCATGGTCAGTTCACCGGCCTTGACCAGGGCCGCCAGGTCGGACAGCGTGTCCTCGGCGGGGTTGTCCGTCTTGGCGTGGATCTGCCGGGCCAGGTACGCGCCGAGCGCGACGCTCGACTCACGGTCCTGTTCGGCCGATGACGTCTGGCTGACCGCGACGGTGGCGTGGTGCTGGAAGAACTCGTGGTCCTCGTACGGGACTCCGAGCAGTTCGCAGATCATCAGCGTGGGAATGGGCAGACCCAGCGCCTGGACCAGGTCGGCCGGCTTCGGCCCGGCCAGCATCGCGTCGATGTGCTCGTCGGTGACCTTCTGGATGGCGGGGCGCAGGGCCGCCATCCGCTTGGCGGTGAAGGAGGAGGTCAGCATCCGGCGGAGCCGGGTGTGGACGGGGGCGTCCGTGTTGAAGAGCGTGTCGGGGTGGTGGTGCGCGTTCTCCGCCATGGCCTTCTTCGGGAACGGAAAGCCGGGCCGCT
This sequence comes from Streptomyces diastatochromogenes, assembly GCA_001550305.1. Lineage (GTDB taxonomy): Bacteria > Actinomycetota > Actinomycetes > Streptomycetales > Streptomycetaceae > Streptomyces > Streptomyces mirabilis_D. Next base: position 12,440 of record LRTP01000253.1, on the reverse strand, counting down.
TGTCGTCGACGCTGACGCGGGGGTCGCCGAGGACTGCCCGCAGGTCCTCGTGGCGGGTGATGAGCCAGGGGGTGCTGCCGTCCCAGATCCGCACCTTGCTGATCGGCTTCTCCTCGCGGATCTCCGCGAGGACCGGCGGCGGCGCGAACGGGCAGACGGCCGCCCTGGGCGGTACGAACTCGGGGATGCCGCTCGCGGTTCCGGTCAGTGTCTCAGCCATGTCACTCCTCGGTGGGGGGCTCCCCCGGAACGGGGAGCGGGGTCTCAGAGGGGCTCTGGGGCCTATGAGATCGGAGCGGACTGACGGCTACGGGCCACTTCACTGACGGGAACCTGACGTGACTCGGATCACGTGTACGCGCCCCACACCTCGGCACCGGCAGGCCATGACGCGGCATGGCGTGGCATGCCGTGGTGTGACGCGGCATGGCGTGGCGGCGAACGGACCTCAGTCCTGCGCGGTGGGACGCACCACGATGTCACCCACGTCGACACCGTCCGGCTGCTCGACGGCGAAGGCGACGGCGCGGGCCACCGCGGCCGGCGGGATCGCGATGCTGTCCATCTTTTCGACGATCTGGGCCTTCACCTCGGAATCCATGCGGTCGGCGAAGTCCGTACGGACGAACCCAGGCGAGACGACGGTGACGCGCAGGCCCTCGCCGGCCTCCTGGCGCAGGCCCTCGGAGAGGGTACGGACGGCGTTCTTCGTGGCGGCGTACACCGACTGGAGCGGAGTGACGCGCAGTCCGGCGGTGGACACGATGTTGACGAAGTGCCCGAAGCCCTGCTCCCGGAAGACCGGCAGAGCTTCGGCGATCCCATACAGCACGCCTTTGAGGTTGACGTCGATCATCTCCTCCCAGTCCTCGACGCGGAGGTCGTCCAGGGGGGAGATCAGACCGACTCCGGCGTTGCTGACGAGGACGTCGAGCTTGCCGTACCGCTCGCGGGCCAGCCGTACGAGGCCGGACAGATCCGCGCGCCGCGTCACGTCCGTACGGACCCAGGCGGCTTCACCGCCCGCCTTCTCGATACGGGCGGCCAGTGCCTCGAGACGCTCCGCGCGGCGCGCCCCGAGGACGACCCGGGCGCCGCGCTCGGCGAGCAGGAGCGCGGTCGCCTCACCGATGCCGCTGCCGGCGCCCGTGATCGCCACTACCTTGCCTTCGATTCCCGACATGATCGACAGTCCTTTCGCAGGAGGAACGAGGGCATGTCACAGCCATGCCCTACCGTGAAAACGGAGGCGCCGCCACTTCGCCACCATAAGTGGAGACGCCTCCACTTAGCAACGGGAGAGCGAGGAGCGACGCCGATGGCCCGCGATACAGGACGTCCACTGAGGGCTGACGCACAGCGCAACCGGGAAAAGATCCTGGCCGCCGCGGTACGCGTGTTCACCGAGGAGGGGCTGGACGCGCACTTCGAGCGCGTCGCCAAGGAAGCGGGCGTGGGCACCGGCACCCTCTACCGCAACTTCCCGACCCGGGAGGCCCTGATCGAGGCCGCGTACCGCAACGAGGTGGCCCGGCTGTGCGAGGCCGTCCCCGGACTCCTGGCGACCATGCCGCCCCACGAGGCCCTACGCGCCTGGACGCGTCGCTTCATCGACTACGCCACCGCCAAATTCGGCATGGCCGACGCCCTGCGAGCCGTCGTCGCCTCGGGAACCAACCCCTACGCCGAGAGCCACGAGCTGATTCAGGCCGCCCTCACCTCCCTCATGAACGCCGCCACCGCCGCCGGCGCGATCCGCACCGACATCAGCCCGACCGACATGTTCGCCGCCCTCGCCGGCATCGCCCTCACCTCGGCCGGCCCCGACCAACGCGAACAGGCGGAACGCCTCCTCGACCTCACCCTGGACGGCCTGCGCCCGACGCCGCCGCGGGCGCCCGACAACTGACGCCGAGAATCCGGCCGCACGGCAGGCAAGCCCGGAGACGTTCAGGAACGCGCTGACGCAGGCGTTTCCCGATGTCTTCCTGGAGACGCCCAGTTGCCGAACCTGAGTGACGCGCCCCGCTCCACATCTCAGCGGTACTGCTCGACCACCTCGCCGCGCGCCTATGCCGTGCGCCGTAGCGTCGCCGAGAGGTGGTGCTGCAACGGCTGCCCCATCGCCGCGAGCTCGTGGACGAACGTGAGCGTGTCGTCGTCGGTCAGGGCATAGGTCCGGCGGGTTGCGTTGACCTCCTTGGCCGTGGGTGTGAGGGCCACCTCGTGGGTGGAGAGGTCGACCGTGTCGTCGGCCGCCCGGCCGACGGCGATCTCGGCGATGCCGGTGGGCTGGGTGATCAGTGCCTCCACCCGGCCGTCGGGCTGGAGCCGCCACCAGCCGCTCTCCCGAGCCGACGGGCGCAGCGGTGCGCCGTCGACGTCCAGCAACCAGGCCCGGGCCTCGTACCGGAGGAAGGGACGGCCGTCGTGGCTGAAGGTGACCTCCTGCGCGTACGCGAACTCCGCGGCGAGCGTGGGATACCCGCCGTGACCCCGCCCGTGCCAGGTTCCCAGGAATCCGATCACCGGTGTGAGAAGCGCGTGCGGGGTGGGCGCTTCATCCGATCGGCGGACGTCGGGGTACGGATACTCCGGTGCGGGGTCGAACACGGTGTGCGCTCCTGGGATCGGGTCCGGTGCCGCGCCGAAGCCTAGGCCGTCGATGCCGCTCCCCGCGGCGACGGCGCGAAGGACTGTCCGCCGACCCGTCACTGCCGGCAGTCCCGGGGACACGCGATCTCGTCCACGGACGCGGTGGACAGCACGGTCACCGCGTACAGGGACGACGCCCAACCAGCCTTCGCTGTACGTACGTTCACGCAGCGACTCAGCTCCAGGCGGCGCGGCGCGCGGCGGACCACGTACGCCACGACATCTCGACCTCCGCCGTTACGACCGCGCCCGAACTCGCCGTCCGACGGAATGTCGAACCGCGCCCTCCCCGCGGCAAGACCACGGTCGTGTGTCCGGGCTCAGCCCGTGCTGGTGGACTTCGTGCCGGACGGGGTGACGGCGTACCACGTCTTGTTCTTGGCCTGGCCGTTCGTCTGTCCGGCCTGCGTGTCGCCCACGTATCGGTACAGGGGCCAGCCGCCGAGGGTGAGCTGTTTCATGCCGTTCCGGTGGACCGTGCCGAGCAGGCTCTTCTCGACGCCCATGGTCTGCACGGAGTCCTGCACAATGACGGGGATCCACGTCTTCGTGCACTCGCCGGCGCACGTCCACTTGGACGGGTTCGCCTCGTCCTTGTCGTAGCGGTAGAGGGTCATCCCCTTGTCGTCGGTCACCACGTTGCCGATGCCGCCCACCGTCTTGGCCATCACCATGGTGGTTGTCGCCGGGTGGCCGCCGGCGGCCGGTGCGGAGGGCGTGGATTCCGAGGCGGTCGGGGCTGAGGTCGCGGACTCCGAGGCGGCCGTGGCGACCGGAACGGCGTTGCCGGGGCTCGTACCCGTGGAGGCCTTGTCCATCGAGTTGCCGCACGCCGCCAGAAGGAACGCCGAGGCGAGCCCTGCGGCCGAGAGGAGGACAATGCGTCGCTGGATCACGGAGTTTCCCTTCGGCGGTCGTTCTGCTTACTCCCTTCGTACGTTGGGTAATTCCCGCCCGCTCAGCCACCGGTGGCACATGGCGAAGGCTTGACCGACTGCGACGAAGAACTCAGGAAGCCGGTCGGCAGGGCGGTGGTGGGCCGGTCGGCAGAGACGGGGTCGCCGACGTCCATGCCGCAGGAGTGCAGCAGGCCCGCCCACGGCCGCCGTGCAGCCGACCAGGACGGGGGCGGCGTTCACTGCTTCGTCTGTAGGCCCATGCTTCGCAGAGCCCTGCGCAGAGCGGCCAGTACTTCCTCCGACATGTTCTCCACGAAGTGGCGCAGCGCGGCCGAGCGGTCCTACCTCTCCCCCAGGCCGTCCTCCATGAGTGCGGCGGTAGGCCTCACGGCTGCGACGGGGCGGGTCCTGTTGATGTCGTCGACGACCTCGCGCACGGTCGCCGGACGGTCCCACGTCCAGAGGCGATCCCTGATCTCCGCCTCGAGATCCCCCAGTCGCCGCATGGCCCGGCTCCCTCACACCACCGAATACGTAGGGCCGTAGTAGACGGCTGACGTGACGCATTTCCGTGGGCGGCGTGCTCAGCGGCCCTTGACGGCATGCAGCAATGTGACGCCGAGCCATGGGCCGCCGTACCAGTACCCGGGGCCGAGTCCGCGCAGTGTGCCCTGGCCGATGTGCGCGGCGTACTTCCTGGCCATGGGCCAGAAGTCGGCGACGATCAACCGCCCGCCCGGGCGCAGCACCCGCATGGCCTCGTCCACCGCGCGGTATCGCGCCTCGGACGAGGGGATGTTGTGGATCGCCAGCGCGCTCGTCACGACGTCGAAGGAGGCGTCCGCGAACGGCAACGCGGTCATGTCGGCCGTCCGTACTTCCACCCGGTCGGCGACCCCTGCCGCGGCGGCGTTGGCGAGCGTGACTTCGGGCCGGTTGCCGCTCTGGTCCTTCCCGGACCACAGGTCCACGCCCACGGCGTGTCCCGTCGGCAGCCGCCTGGCCGCCTCGATCAGCACCGCGCCGCGACCGCACCCCAGGTCCAGCAGTTGCTCGTCACCTTTCAAGCCGGCCTGGTCCAGCTCCCGCCTCCAGATGCGCAGCTTGCCGTGCAGTGTGGTGTGCAGGTAGATGCCGGTGCTGGCCAGCAGTACCGTCCCCGCGGTCACCGTCGCGCTCCGTCCCGACCGCCACCGGCCGGCGGCCAGGCAGCAGGCCGCGCCGACGGCGCCGAGTGTCGCGGGGAACGCTGGAGCGTCTACGCCGTACCGCGGCTGTTGAAAGCGCGGCAGTGGGGAGTCATCCCGGTTCTTGGACATACGCGCAGTGTCACAAGCTCTACTGCCGGGCGGCTTGTAGAAATGTTCCCCCCGGGTGGTCGGCGCAACGGCGGCCTCGCGCCTGCCGGGTGCAGACGGTCGACTGCCGACGGTCGGGTGCAGACCGTCAGGTGCAGACCGTCGGGTCAGGACTCGGGCAGGTACTCGGGGGCGGCCCACGCCACGTCGTCGACCGCGAGCCACGGCGCGACCGCGACGGCCGTGGGTGTCGCACCGGCGAACGCCATGACATCCCGATGGAGGTGGGACTGGTCGACGTAGCCGATCTCCGCCGCCACCCGTGCGGCGCTGTGACCCGCGGCCAGCCGGTGGGCCGCGTGGTCGAAACGGACAAGCTGAGCGGCGCGCTTGGGGTGGAGACCGATCTGGGCCCGGAACCGGGACCACAGTCGCTTACGGCTCCAGCCGACCTCGGCTGCCAGCCGCTCGACCCGAACCCCTCCCAGGTTCGTCACCATCTGCCGCCACACGAAGGCGACCTCAGGATCGATCGCTCGGCCTGCCTCGTGTCGTCGAACGAACGCCGCCTCGGCGATCGCGAACCGGTCGTCCCATGACCTGGCAGCGTGCAGTTGCTCTTGGGTTCGCGCGGCATCGCGGCCCCAGAGGTCGTCGAGGGAGACCATCGTCCCGCCCAACTCCGAAGAGACGCCCAGCACGGCGTGCGCGATGACCGGCGACAGCCGCACCTGCAGGCATTCGATGTCACGGCCGCGTCCTCGAAGGCCGCTGGGCACGAGCCCGACGACGACACTGCCGTTCTGCTGCCGGCCGTCGCTGTCGTCGACGGTGAACGGCTCGTCGCCGAGGCTGAGGGCCACCGTGACAGCCGGGTACGGGATGACGCTCAGGTCGAAGAACTCCGTGGTACGAGCGCGGAATCCGGCCATGCTGACCCCTGGCAGCAGGCCGGGCCGGGACGGGGTGGCGATGTCCCACACCGCCGCAGCGTCATGTGCCGAGTCGGCGGATCGCATGTCGCCAAGCTACGCGACATTCGTCCAAGACGGGATGTCGCGGACGCGACGACACTGACGGCTTCCGCAAGCACCGCGGACCAGAAGGGACCGCCCGTGATGCGCTCACCGATTGACCCGCTCAACCCGTTCAAACCGTTCGACCGGTTCGACCCGTTCACGTCGGCCGTCGAACTCGCCGCAGCCATAAGCCGAAAGGAGGTGAGCCCGGTCGAGGTGGCCGACTGCTGTCTCGAGCGGATGGACCAACTCGACCCCCGGCTGAACGCCTTCTGCCACCGGGCCGACGACGACGTCCGCAAAGCCGCGTCCGCCGCGGCTGATGCGGTGGCGCGGACCCCGTCGGCCGATGACCTTCCGCCGTTCCACGGCGTCCCGCTGCCGATCAAGGACCTGCTCGACGTGGCCGGATGGCCCACCACTCATGGGTCCGCCGCCGCCAGGCATGCGCCGGCCGCGGCATCGGACCCGGTCGTGCAACGGTTCGTGGACGCGGGGTTCATCCTGCTCGGCAAGACCGCCACCTCCGAGTTCGGTGCCCTGCCCTTCACCGAGAACGAAGCCCTGGGCATCTCGCGCAACCCGTGGGACCCGGATCGCACGCCGGGCGGATCGTCGAGCGGAGCGGGCGCTGCCGTCGCCGCCGGAATGGCACCGATCGCCCACGCCGAAGACGGCGGCGGGTCGATCCGTATCCCCGCCTCGTGCAACGGCCTCGTAGGGCTCAAACCCACCCGCGGCCTGGTCACCAACGCGACCGTCAGCGTGGAAGGTCTCGGCACCAGCGGCGTGCTGACCCGCACGGTTGCGGACACGGCCGCAGCCCTCGATGTACTTGCGCGGCATGATCCGGCCGCGTGGTGGTCACCCCCGACCCCGCACAGGTCCTTCGCCACCGCGATGCGGACGGACCTGCCGACCGGGCTGCGGATCGGTGTGCTCACGGACTCCCCGATCGACGGAATACATGTGCACCCGGCGTGTACTGAAGCAGTCACCGTCACTCTTCGAGCGCTCGATGCGGCCGGTCACGACATCGTCGACACTCGCCTTCCGCTCCCCCCGACCGACGAGATGGTGGCGGCGTTCACGACCCTCTGGAACGTCGGCGGCAGCGGGATCGTGCTCGCGGACCCGGACCGTGTCGAGCCGCACAATCGTGCCCTGCGTGACGCGGCACGAGCGATCGACTCGTGGTCCTACGCGGAAGGGGTGAGGAAGACCCAACAGTTGTCGCGGCGCATCGTCGAGGGCTTCCTCGCCGGCTTCGACCTCCTGGTCACGCCCACGATGGCGTGCCTCCCGCCGCTCGTCGGTGCCTGGCGGGCAGGCTCCGCCGACGATCCCCTGATGCCACTGCTGAACAGCTACCCGATGGGCGTGTTCACGTCGGTGTTCAACGTGACGGGCCAACCGGCGATCTCGATCCCCATCCACCACGACGACGCCACCGGCTTGCCCGTCGGCGTCCAGATCGTCGCCGCACCGTGGCGCGAAGACCTCCTGCTCCAGGTGTCTCGCACCCTCGAGCTCGCACATCCCTGGGCCGATCGCCGCCCGCCCGTCAGTTGAGCAGGGAGGCGGTCAGTCCATCGGGGACCGGCCGAGCGTCCGCTCCCGCTCGGACAGGGCCTGGAGCCGGTACTCCCTCGGGGAGAGCCCGTACGCGGTGCGAAAGGCGCGGGTGAACTCGGAGGCGCGGGGAAAGCCCCAGCGGGCGGCGACGGCGTGGATCGGCGTGGTGCGCAGCGAGGAGTCGGCCAGGTCGCGGCGGGCGTTCTCCAGCCGCCGGCGGCGGATCCAGGCCCCGACCGTTTCGCCGTGCGACTGCTGCTGAAAGATCCGGTACAGGTAGCTGCGGGAGATGTGGTGCGCGGCGGCGATCGCGGGCGGCGTCAGCTCCGGGTCGTGGAGATTCTGCCGGATGAACGCCTGGATGCGTTGTGCTGTGACCCGCTGGTGGGTCTCCTGCGGAAGGGCGGCCTCCGCGTCCAGTACGTGGGCGAACCAGGCCGACACCAGGTCGAGTACGACCGTACCCAGGCGTGGCGCGTCGGAGGGCTGCAGGGCTTCGGCCTGCCGGTCCAGGCCGACGAGGAATTCCGTCAGCAGAGCGCCGGTACCCTCCCGCCCCGACAGCCCCCGGCCCAGCAACTCCCGGACGCGGTGCGGCGGCAGGGGCAGCAACGCCTTGGGGAAGTCCACGCCGACCCCCTTGACGGCTCGGCGATCCCGGTCGTCCGCCGGTCGGAGGTCGTACGGCCGCGAGCCGTCGACCATGTGCAGGTCACGTGGGCCGAACGTGTCGGTCCGTCCGGCGTGCTCGAGAGCCAGGTCTCCATCGAGCAGCAGCGTCAGGTGGTACACCTCGGGGTCGGACCGACGCACCATCTTTCCGCTCCGCCGGTAGCGGGTCGGCAGGAACGACGACGGCCATACGGTCACCGGCCCCAGCTCCATCAGCCGGTACTCCGCCCAGTAGTCGGCGGTGTGGGCACTGATCAGGTCGCTCGAGCGCGTCCGGCCGACCAGTTCCCGCCAGTACTCGAATCTGTCCTCCGCAGGCACGTCCTCGCTGCGGAACACGGTCCCGATCATTCCGTCCCATCTCCCCTGGCCCCAGGGCCATGGCCGCCCGTGCCGACAGCTGAGCTACTTGGCTGCGCGCATCAGCAGATGGCCATGGCGGAACTGGCGTTCCTCCTCGCGCGGCGCACGCAGCATCCGGCCGACCTCGACGAACCCGGCTTCGCCGGCCAGCCCCGCGAGGTCGTCGATCGGCCATCGGTACGCCGTCACCACTTTGTGGTCGAACGCCGTGACCGGATCACCCTCCGATTCGAAGAAGGCGAGCGAGAGGTGGCCGTCAGGCGCGAGTATCCGCCGGAACTCGGCGAAGTACGAGGGCAGCTCCCGCGGTGGGGTGTGGATGACCGAGTAGTAGGACACGATGCCGTTCAGCTTGCCGTCGGCCAGGTCCAGGGCGTCCATGGAGCCGACCTCGAAGCGCAGGTCCGGGTATGCCTCGCGGGCGAGACCGATCATCACCGGCGACAGGTCGACGCCGAAGACGTCCAGTCCCAGGTCCCGCAGGTGCGCGGTGATGCGTCCCGGGCCGCATCCCAGCTCCGCGACGGGCCCGGCGCCGGTGGTCCGTACGAGGTCGGCGAACGCGGCGAGCATCGCGCGATCCAGCGGAAGAGCGTCGAGATCATTACGGAAGAGTTCGGCGTAACGGACTGCGACGGCGTCGTAGGCATCCGCTGTCGCACCGAGATGCGAGGAGGGTTCAGCCACAGAGGAGGGTTCAGTCACAAGCGAGGACACTAGCTCGTCGCGCGGGGCCGTCTCCTCGTGGGCAGACAGGAGTTGGTAGAAGCCCTGTTCCATGCGAAGGGGGCATGTGCGGGTCATCGGGTGCGGTGGTGGCGGAGGGCCGGCAGGGCCAGGAGGATGCCCAGGACGAGCGCGGCGGAGACGACGCGCAGGATGCCGCCGAAGCCGAGGGCGGTCAGAGCTCCGGTCAGCTGCGGGCCCAGGCTGGCGCCGATGAACATGCTGCATCCGTAGAGGGCGACGGCCGCGCCGCGGGCGTGCGGGGCGGTGGCGTTGATGGTCTCGACGACTGCGGGTGCCGCTGCCGCGACGGCTGCCACGAACAGGAGTAGCGCGAGGGCCAGCGGCACGGTGTGACCGCCGAGGAAGGAACCGGCCGCGACGGTGAGGGCGGCCAGCGCGAACGCGAGGACCGCGCGCAGGGGTGCGGCCAGGCGCTGGAGCAGGCGGGCGAGTACGGGGATGGCGACTAGGGCGGGCAGCGCGCTGGCCCGGAGGGCGAGGATCGCGGAGGAGTTCCCGGCGATGCCGGACGGTCCGGCGATGGCCACCGCCGTGTAGATGGCGACGAAGGAGGACATCAGGACCACGGTCGACAGGTAGAGGGCGACCATGCGCGGCCGGCCCAGTAGCCGGGGCATCGCCGCGAACGCCTGGCTCAGCCCGCCGCCGGTGCCGTGGCGGAGGGTGGGCCGCAGGACGCGGCGCACCGGGATCAGGCTCAGGGCCATGAGGGCGGCGCTGAGCCAGAAGACCGCGCGCCAGCCGAGCCCGGCCGCGACGGCCTGGGCGCCGATCTGCAGGAGCACGGCGGCGGCGAACATGCCGCTGGTGATGCAGGTCAGGGCGGTGCCGCGGCGTTGTGGCGCGATGTGGTGGACGACGTAGGAGAGCGCGGAGGGCGCGAAGGTCGCGGCGGTGAGTCCCTGCAGGCCGCGGAGGGCGATGGCCGTGGGGAGGTCGGGGGCGGCGCTGACCGCCAGGGTGGCTGCCGTGGCGGCCACCAGCCCGGTCGTGATCACGGCGCGCGAGCCGTAGCGGTCGGACAGCGGACCGGCGAGCAGAAATCCGGCGGCGTAGGCGAAACCGAACGCCGTCGCCGTCCAGGTGACCTGCTCCGGTGCCGTGCCGAGCGCGGTGGCCATGGGGTGCAGCAGGGCCAGGACGGTGTACATCTGTCCGACCATCACGACGCCGAGTGTGGTCAGCAGGGCGATGGTCGAGGCGGCGGGCGCCCAGGAGGACGACTGGTCAGGGGTGTTGGGCGCGGTTGCTGCGGCGGGACCGGGGGACGTGGTGGGAGTGGGATGGGGGGACGTGGCGGGAATGAGGTCGGGGGACGTGGTGGGAGTGGGGTGGGACATGGGAACTCCAGAAGGGGGCGTCTGGTCGCGGCCCCGCGGGTTTGCGCGCGGCACGATCGGCCGATGGCACCACCGGGATCGGGTGGGTGCCCCGGCCGTGGGAGGAACGGCCGGGGGACGATGGAGGGAAGGGCGGGCGGCGGGGAGGTGCTCAGGCGGCCGGGGTGTTCAGCACGTACTCGCGCGAGGCGTGCACCTCGCTCCGCAGGGCGGCCAGGTTGACGTCGAGGACCTGTCCGTTCCACTTGCGGGGCTCGCCGTTGATGAGGACGGCGGTGATGTTGCGGGCGTCGGAGCCCAGCACGAGGGTGCCGATGGGGTCGTTGAGGGGCATGTTGTTGAGGTCCTCGGCCTGGACGACCAGCAGGTCGGCCTTCTTGCCCGGGGTGAGTGAACCGGTGACACCGGCCAGGCCGTTGGTGCGGGCGCCCTGGAGGGTGGCGAAGTCGAGGACGTCGTGGGTGGTGATGCGCGAGGGCTGCTGGTCGGTGCCGTGGACGGCGTTGACCGCGCGCATCCGCTGGATGGCGTGCAGGGCCCGCATCTGCGTGAACATGTCGCTGGCTAGGGCGACTTCGACGTCGATGCTCAGGCCCGGGCGGATTCCGACGGACAGGGCCTCGTCAATGGCGGGGATCGCCGTCTCGAGGCCGATCTGTGCGTCGGACGTGGGGGCAAGGGCGACCGTGGTGCCGGTCTCCCCCATCGCCTTCCACGCCTCGGCGGTCAGTCCGGTGGAGTGGATGAGGGTGACGTCGGGGCCGAGAACGCCGTCCTTGGCCCAGCGCAGGACCGCTTCGGAGGAGGACGTGCCGAAGACGGCGTCCACGCTCACTCCGATACCCAAGTCCTTTGCCACCCACGCCAGTTCGGGACCGTAGGCGAGTGCCGGTCCGGCGATCTCGTCGGTGGCCAGGGTCGCCAGGCGCAGCGTGAGCAACTGGTCGTCGCTGCTGAAGTACTGGTCCTTGATACGGGTCAGGTCGCCGGGCCACTGCCGGTCCCACTCACCGAAGTGCGGGCCCATGGAGGCGTGCACGCCTCGGATGCCGGTGTCGCGGAGGGCCCCGATCGCGGCGTCGGAGTGCTCGCGGGTGCGGGAGTTGTGGGAGAAGTCGAGCATGGTCGTGATGCCGCTGTCGATCGCGGTCAGGGCGGCCAGCCGGGTGCCGATGTACATGTCCTCGGGCCGGTAGACCGTGGCGTAGCCGGCCAGGGTGGCCATGACGTAGCCGCCGAGGTCGTCGACGTCCGGCATGATCCGGCGCAGCTGGGCCTCCCAGGCGTGCCGGTGGGTGTCGACGAAGCCGGGGGTGAGGATCGTGCCGGTGACGTCGACGACCACCGCACCGTCAGCGGTCAGGTTCGCCCCGATCGCGGCGATGGCGTCACCCTCGACGAGGAGGTCGCCGCGGTCGATGACGCCGAGGTCGGGGTCCATGGTGACGATGGTCGCGCCGGTGAACAGGATGCGCCGCCGGTCGGCGGGCCGACGCCGGAGCTCTTCGAGCACGGCGGCGCTGGTGGTGTCGTTGACGTTCATGAGGGGCCTTCTTTCGGTACGACGGAGAGGGCGGGGGATGAAAGGTGGGAGCGGGGAAGGTCAGCCGAGCTTCATGACGTAGCCCGCGTGGTGGAGTTCGTCGCCCTGGAACTCTCCGTAGGCCCAGAAGCCGAGGTCGTCCAGGTAGTCGATGCGGTCGCCGTCGATCCAGTACCGGCCCTGGTAGGCGTGCGGGCGGCCGCCCCGGGTCTCGTCGTAGCGGCCGTCGGCGGTGAGCTCCTGGTGCAGGAAGTCGTGTCTGTCGATCCAGACGCCGACGCGCGGGCTGCCGGTCAGGTCGGCGGAGGCCGGGACGCCCGCCTCGG
>LRTP01000252.1 GCA_001550305.1 Streptomyces diastatochromogenes | reverse complement strand
CCCCGGCCGTGGCGAAGTACCGCCCCGCGAGCCGCCCCGTCCGCCCCGCCCGCAGATCCGCGAGGGCGGTCTCCGCCTCGGCGACCTGCCGGCCGATGGCGTCCGCGTACTCGGTCAGCAGCAGCCCCGCCGCGGTGGGCCGCACCCCGCGCCCGACCCGCTCAAGGAGCTCGGTCCCCGCCTGCTTCTCCAGCGCCCCGATCTGCTGACTGACGGCGGACGGCGTGTACCCCAGATCCGCCGCGGCCGCCGTCACCGACCCGCTGCTGACCACAGCCCTCAGCACCTGCATACGCCGCACATCAAGCATGAAGTACACCTTAACAGTGCATGCAAAACACTTCACTTGTTCTCAACTCAAAACCCAAGGACCGTAGGACGCATGCCAAGCCCCCAAGCCGCCTCCCCCCTCCGTTCCTCTCTCCGCATGGCCGTCCTGGCGCTCCTCTGGGGCTCCGGCTTCCTCTGGATCAAGGTGGCCCTGGACCACGGCCTGTCCCCCGCCCACCTCACCCTCACGCGCTGCGCCCTGGGCACGGCGGTCCTCCTGCTCCTGGCCCGCGGGGCGCACCAGCGTCTCCCCCGCTCCCGCGCACTCTGGCTCCATGTGACCGTCGCGGCGCTGTTCTGCAACGCGATCCCCTTCGCCCTCTTCGCGCTCGGCGAGCAGACGGTCGACTCGGGGATCGCGGGGGTCATGAACGCGACGACTCCCCTCTGGTCGCTCCTCCTGGGCGCGGTTCTCGGCACGGACCGCGCCCTCCACCCCCTCCGCCTGACCGGGCTGTTCCTCGGCTTCGCGGGCGTCCTGCTGATCTTCGCCCCCTGGCAGCACGACGGCCTGACCGGCTGGGGCGCCGGAGCCCTCCTGGCCGCCGCGGCGAGCTATGCGATCGCCTTCACCTACATGGCCCGCCATCTCACACCCCGCGGTGCCCCCCTGGCCGTATCGGCGGCCCAACTCCTCATGGCCACGGCGTGGACGACCCTGGCCCTCCCCGCGGCGGGCCCCACCCGCCACCCCGACGGCACGGCCCTGCTGGCGGTCACCGTCCTCGGCGTCTTCTCCACCGGCCTGACCTTCTACCTCAACTACCGCATGATCGCCGAAGAGGGCCCCACCAGCGCGGCCACGGTCGGCTACCTGCTCCCCGTGGTCTCGGTGACGCTCGGCGCCCTGGTCCTGAACGAGACGCTCGGCGCCCGCACCCTGGCGGGCATGGCGGTGGTCCTGGCCGGAGTGGCAGCCACCCGCACCCGCCCCCGGACGGAAGGGGCCGCGCCGGGGCTCAGGCCCCGTAGAACAGCACCTCCACGACGGCCCGAGCCCGCCGAGTGATCCGCCGGTAGTCCTCGAGCATGTCGCCGACATGACCGGGCCCGTACCCCAGGTACCGCCCGACCGCGGCGAGTTCACGCCCGTCGGAGGGAAACGTGTCCCCGGCCCGCCCCCGCACCAGCATCACCGCGTTGCGCACCCGCGTGGCCAGCACCCATGCCTCGTCCAGGATGGCCGCGTCCTCCCCGGACACCAGCCCCGCCGCGCACGCCGCGCCCAGCGCCTCCCGTGTCCGAGTGGTCCGCAGCCCCGGCTCCACCCACCCGTGCTGCAACTGGAACAGCTGCACGGTCCACTCCACGTCGGACAGTCCGCCCCGCCCCAGTTTGGTGTGCAGCGTCGGATCGGCCCCGCGGGGCATCCGCTCCGACTCCATCCGGGCCTTCAGCCGCCGGATCTCCCGTACGGCGTCGTCACCGAGCCCCTCCGCGGGATACCGCAACGGATCGACCAGTTCGATGAACCGCCGCCCCAGGTCCTCGTCCCCCGCGACGATCTCGGCCCGCAGGAGGGCCTGCGACTCCCACACCAACGACCACCGCCGGTAGTAGGCCTCATAGGAGTTCAGCGTCCGCACCAAAGGCCCGGACTTCCCCTCGGGCCGCAGATCGGCGTCGATCAGCAAGGGCGGATCCGCGCTGGAGACCTGAAGCAACCGCCGCATCTCCGAGACGACCGCGTTGGCCGCCCGGGATGCCTCCTGCTCGTCGACACCCTCCCGGGGCTCATGCACGAACAGCACGTCCGCGTCGGACCCGTAACCGAGTTCGTGCCCCCCGAACCGCCCCATCCCGATGACGGCGAACCGCGTGGGCAGCGTGTCCCCCCACTTGTCCCGCACCACGGCCCGCAGGGTCCCCGCCAGCGTCGCCGCCGTCAGGTCGGACACGGCCCCGCCCACCTGATCCACCAGCGCGCCCTGATCGGCGACGGCCGGCGTCTCCTCGGTGCCGTACGAGGCGACGATGTCCGCGGCGGCCGTACGGAACAGCTCCCGCCGCCGCACGCCACGCGCGGCGGTCACCGCCTGCTCGCCCCCGTCGGCGCGCCTCACCGCGGCGAGGATCTCCTGCTCCAGATGGGCACGGCCACGCGGTTCGAGCCCGCCCCCGTCCCCGTCGCCGAGCAGCGCGACGGCCTCCGGCGCCCGCATCAGCAGGTCCGGGGCGAGCCGCCCGGCCGACAGCACCCGCGCCAGGTTCTCAGCCGCGGCCCCTTCGTCCCTCAACAGCCGCAGATACCAGGGGGTCTTGCCCAGGGCGTCCGACACCTTGCGGAAGTTCAGCAACCCGGCGTCGGGGTCGGCGGAATCCGCGAACCACCCCAACAGCACGGGCAGCAGGGTCCGCTGGATCGCGGCCTTCCGCGAGACCCCGGAAGCCAGCGCCTCCAGATGCCGCAACGCCGCGGCCGGGTCGGCGTACCCGAGGGCGACGAGCCGCTCCCGCGCCGCGTTCGGACTCAGCCGGCTCTCGCCCGGGGCGAGTTGGGCCACGGCGTCCAGCAGCGGCCGGTAGAACAACTTCTCGTGCAGCCGCCGTACGACAGCCGCGTGCCGCTTCCACTCACGGTTCAGCTCGACGACGGGATCGGCCCGCAGCCCGAGCGACCGCCCGATGCGCCGCAGATCGGCATCGTCCTCGGGCACCAGATGGGTCCGCCGCAGCCGGTAGAGCTGTATCCGGTGCTCCATGGACCGAAGGAACCGATAGGCCTCGTCGAGCTGCACGGCGTCGGCCCGCCCGACGTACCCGCCGGCCGCGAGCGCCTTCAACGCGTCCAGCGTGGTCCCGCTGCGCAGCGAGGTGTCGGCCCGCCCATGCACCAACTGGAGCAGCTGCACGGCGAATTCGACATCGCGCAGTCCTCCCGGTCCGAGTTTCAGCTCACGCTCGATCTCGGCGACGGGGATGTTCTCCACGACCCGCCGCCGCATCTTCTGTACGTCGGCGACGAAGTTCTCCCGCTCGGCGGCGTGCCACACCAGGGGCGCCAGCGTGGCCACGTACTCCTCGCCGAGCCCGAGGTCCCCGGCCACGGGCCGCGCCTTCAACAGCGCCTGGAACTCCCAGGTCTTGGCCCACCGCTGGTAGTAGGCGAGGTGACTGCTCAGGGTCCGCACCAGCGGCCCGTTCCGCCCCTCGGGCCGCAGATTCGCGTCGACGGGCCAGATGCTGCCCTCGACGGTGGTCTCGGAACAGATCCGCATCATGTGGGAGGCGAGCCGGGTGGCGGCCTGCAGCGCCTTGCGCTCGTCGGCCCCGTCCACCGCCTCCCCCACGAAGATGACGTCGACGTCGGACACGTAGTTCAGCTCGTGCCCCCCGCACTTCCCCATCGCGACCACCGCGAGCCGGCACAGTGCGGCGTCGTCGGGCGCGGCCCTGCCGGCGATGGCGAGCGCGGCGCGCAGGGTGGCCGTGGCGAGGTCGGCGAGTTCGGCGGCGGTCTGGGCGAGGTCGGTGGTGCCGCACACGTCACGTGCGGCGATGGACAGCAGGCAGCGCCGGTAGGCGACGCGCAGGGCGACGGGATCGGTCGCCTGCGCGAGCCCCCGCTCGAATTCCCGTACCCCGGGGTGGAGGTCCTGCGGCTCGTACGTCACGAGCTCATGCCAGTCGCGCGGGTGCCGGGCGAGGTGGTCGGCGAGGGCGGCGGAGGCACCGAGGACGCCGAGCAGCCGGTCGCGCAGCGGCTTGGCCGCAATCAGGGTGTCGAGGAGTTCCCGCTCGGCGATGTGACCGTCCTGCGCCTCGACGAGCCGCACGAGTCCGAGCAGCGCGAGATCGGGATCGGCGGTGGCGCCGAGCGCGTCGAGGAGCACCGGATCGGACCGTACGGGCTCGAGCTCCGCGCCGTCCAGGAGCCGCTCGGCGGCCGACGGATCGGTGAAGCCGTGTCGCAGCAGCCGCGTGAAGGTACTGCTCCTGCGCCCCGGCGCCATCATCCTGGGCCCTCCCGTCGGATCAGGTCGCACGACCGGTCCGATCAAGGTCGTACGAGCCTGAGCCTAACCCCGGTCCCCGCGGTGGCGCCCCGCGCCGGAATCGGCTTCCGTGGGAGGCGTCCTTGGATGCGGCCCGCGCGAGCGGGCGAGGAAGGTAAGAAAAGTAAGAAGGCGAGCGCGGTGGCGGCGACCTCGCAGCCCGAGAGGTAAGCAGTTCATCAGGTCTTCACCCCGCCGGTTGGGTGGCTTGACGCAGGGGAATGTTGGCGTGTGCATGCTCTGTCCGCACCGCCACCGTCGTCTTCCCCCCACCGGAGGTCTGAAGTGTCCGGCAGAAACGTGTACCGCCGCAGTCGTGCCGTCGTGGCGTCCGCCCTCGCCTTCACCGCAGCCGCGGTGGGCCTGTGGACCGGCCTCGGCGGCTCCACGACCGCGCACGCCGCGGCCGGGGTACCGACCCCGGACCACGTGGTCGTCGTGGTCTTCGAGAACCACGCGTACAGCCAGGTGATCGGTTCTTCCAGCGCCCCGTACATCAACTCGCTCAAGACCGGCGGCGCCAACCTCACCTCGTCGTACGCCGAGACGCACCCGAGCCAGCCCAACTACTACGCCCTCTTCTCCGGCTCCACCCAGGGCATCACCGACGACAGCTGTGTCACCCCCGGCTTCTCCTCCGCCGCGAACCTCGCCTCCGAGGTGATCGCGGCGGGCAGGACCTGGGCCAGCTACAACGAGACGCTGCCCAGCCAGGGTTCCACGACGTGCAGCAGCGGCAACTACGCGCAGAAGCACAACCCGTGGTTCGGCTTCAGCAACGTACCGACGTCGTCCGCGAAGACCTTCACCCAGTTCCCGACGGACTACACGACGCTTCCGCAGGTCTCCTTCGTGGTCCCCAACCTGTGCAGCGACATGCACGACTGCTCGGTGTCGACCGGTGACACCTGGCTGAAGAACAAGCTGGGCGCGTACGCGACCTGGGCCAAGACCCACAACAGCCTGCTCGTCGTCACCTTCGACGAGGACAACCGGCTCAGCGGCAACAAGATCCCGACCGTGTTCTACGGCCAGCAGGTGACCGCGGGATCCACCAGCTCGACCACCTACAACCACTACGACCTGCTGCGCACCCTGGAGGACTCGCAGGGCCTGTCGACACACGCGGGCAACGCCGCCTCCGGCAAGGACATCACCGGCATCTGGACGTCCTGAGATGTACGTGGCGGACAGCCGCGCCTCCACGAGTGCGGCGTCCGCGGAAGGCGCCGTCCGGCCTCGTGCCGGACGGCGCCGTGCCGCGGTCGCGCCCACGGTGCTGGCGCTCGGCGCGGTCAGTCTCATCACCGACGTCTCCTCGGAGATGGTCACGGCGGTACTGCCCCTGTACCTGGTGACGGGCCTCGGCCTGTCCCCGCTGGGCTTCGGCCTCCTGGACGGCATCTACAACGGCTTCTCGGCTCTCGTCCGGCTGATCGGGGGCCACCTGGCCGACCGCGGCGGCGGCCGCCACAAGTGGGTGGCGGGCTTCGGCTACGCCCTCTCGGCGGCCTGCAAGCCCCTGCTGCTCCTGGCCCACACGCTCACCCCGATCGGCCTGATCCTGGCCGCCGACCGCACCGGCAAGGGCCTGCGCACGGCCCCGCGCGACGCGCTGATCTCACTGTCGAGCACGCCGGAGACACGGGGACGCGCGTTCGGCGTGCACCGGGCGATGGACACGGCGGGCGCGCTGTTCGGTCCCCTCGTGGCCTTCCTGATCCTGCGGGCCACGGTCGACGGGTACGACGCGGTGTTCACGGTGAGCTTCTGCGTGGCGGTGGTGGGCGTACTGGTCCTGGTGCTGTTCGTGCCGAACAGTGTGAACGGCGCTCGCACGAAGCCAGATCCGGACGGCGCTCGCACGAAGTCCGGTCCCGACGACGCCCGTACGAAGTCCGCTCCCGACGACGCCCGTACGAAGTCCGCTCCCGACGGCACTCGTTCGCCGGCGACAGGGACGGCGCCGCAGGCGATCTCCGGGGACACCGCGCCCCGCCCCACCCTGCGCGCGGCCCTCGCCCTCCTCGCCCGCCCCGACCTGCGCCGCGTCACCCTCTGCGCGCTCCTCCTGGGCCTCGCGACGGTCAGCGACTCCTTCGTCTACCTGCTTCTCCAGCGGCGCCTGGGCGTACCGGACCGCTGGTTCGCGCTGCTGCCCCTCGGCACGGCGGCGGCCTTCCTGCTCCTGGCCGTCCCGCTCGGCCGCCTCGCGGACCGGGTCGGCCGCTGGCGGGTGTTCCTGGCCGGCCACGGCGCCCTGCTCCTCGCGTACGCCCTCCTGCTCACCTCCTGGCACGGAACGGCACTGCCGTACGCCGTCCTGCTCCTGCACGGCTGCTTCTACGCCGCCACCGACGGCGTGCTGATGGCGGTGGCCTCGGAGAGCGTGCCCGAGGAACTGCGCTCGTCCGGTCTCGCCCTCGTCCAGACCGGCCAGGCCCTGGCCCGTTTCGTCTGCTCGCTCGGCTTCGGCGCGGCGTGGACGGCGTGGGGCGACCGTACGGCGCTCACGGCGTCGACGGTGGCGCTGGCGCTCTGCGCCCTGTTCGCGCTCACACTCCGCCGTCCCACCCCCTCCGCCCCTTCAGAAGGCCTCGCATGACCCTCCGTACCCGCATCCTGGTCCTGATCTCGGCGCTGGTCGTCCTGGCGGGCGTGGCCACGGCCTCCGTCCTGCACGCCTCGGCCCGCGCGGACCGCAAGAACCAGACCCAGCCCGGCGGCCCGAGGATCACCGCGGGCACGGTCGCGCTCGCCACCGGGTCCGGCAGCCGCATGATCTTCCGGAACATGGCCTGGGGCCCGCACCGCGACGAACTGACGACGGTCCCGGCATCGAACCCCTCGGGTCCCCGCACGGCGTCGAAGGTCAAATGCCTCCGCTTCTACGCGGCCGCGGGCACCGGCGTCTGCCTCCAGTCGGTGCACGGCCCGGTCCAGGACACCTACCGGGCCGTCATCCTCGACACGCGCCTGCGCGAGACGGCCCGCTACGACGTCCCGGGCATCCCGTCCCGCGCCCGCGTCTCCCCCAGCGGCAGGTACGCCGCGTGGACGGCCTTCGTCGGCGGCGACTCGTACGCGGGTACGAACTTCTCCACGCGCGCGGCGCTCGTGGACACGAGAACGGGGCAACTGACCCCCTCCTTGGAGGCGTTCCGCGTCGTGAAGGACGGCAGGACGTACCACGCGGCGGACGTCAACTTCTGGGGCATCACGTTCGCGGCCGACGACCGCACGTTCTACGCGACGCTGGCGACGAAGGGCACGACGTACCTGGTCCGAGGAGACCTCCGGGCCCGCACCCTCACGACCCTCCACAGCAACGTCGAGTGCCCCTCGCTCTCCCCCGACGGCACGCGCGTCGCCTACAAGAAGCGCGTGCCGGGCCTGTCGAAGGACGCCCCCTGGCACCTGTACGTCCTCGACCTGCGCACGATGCGCGAAACCCCGCTGGCCGAGCCCCGCAGCGTCGACGACCAGGTGGTCTGGCGCGACGACCGCACGATCGTCTACGCCCTCCCCGGCGACTACGGAGCCGACCTCTACACCGTCCCGTCCGACGGCACGGGAAAGCCGCGGCGCATCAGCACCGCGGCGGTGTCTCCCGCGTACGTGAACTAGCCGACGGCGTACGTGAACCAGCCGACGGCGTACGTGAACTAGGCGAAGGCGCCCTGGGCGGTGAAGGCCAGCTTGGCGAAGCGTTCGCCGATACGGCGATGGGTGGCGGCGTCCGGGTGGAGCTGGTCGGGCAGCGGCAACTCGGCGAAGTCGGCCTCACCGTAGAGGTCCAGGCCGTCCAGGTGGTGCAGGTTCGGATCCTCGGCCGCCCGCTGCTCCACGATCCGGGCCAGCTCGTCGCGGATGACACGCAACGTCAGTTTCCCGCTCGCGCGCTCCGCCGGATCCCCCACGGCCAGGAACCGCAGCCGCCCCGCACCGATGTCGGAGAGGTCCGGGGCGGTGGGCCCGGGCGTGTCCTCATGGATGGGGCACAGAAGAGGCGAGACGACCAGCAGCGGCGTGGTGGGATGCCCGTCACGGACGGTGTCGAGAAAGCCGTGCACCGCCGGGCCGAAGGCGCGCAACCGCATCGCGTCGGTGTTGACCAGATTGATCCCGATCTTGACGCTGATCAGGTCGGCGGCGGTGTCCCTCATGGCCCGCGCGGTGAACGGATCGAGCAGAGCGCTCCCGCTCAGCCCCAGGTTGATCAGTTCCACACCGGCGAGGGAGGCGGCGAACGCAGGCCAGGTGGAGGTGGGCCCGGCGGCGGTGGAACCGTGACTGATCGAGCTGCCGTGATGCAGCCACACCCTGCGTCCCCGGTCCGGCGCGGGCTCGACGGGGGCGTCGGTGCGCAGGGCGACGAGTTCGGTGGTCTCGTCGTACGGCAGCCAGATCTCGACGTCCTTGACGCCGTCGGACAGACCGTCGAAACGGAGGGTACCCCCCGCTCCCGGCCGGGTCGAGGCCGCGCCGGTGGCCATGTCGACGGTCATCGCATTGCCGCCGATCACGCTCGCCCGCCCCGCCGGCCGGCCGTCGACGACCAACTCGTACACCCCGTCCGGACGGGGCGGCGCACCCACGTAGACGAGCTTGGTGGGCAACGTGTCCAGCTCGACGGCGGTGGCCCGGGTACGGAAGACCAGCCGTACGCCGGAGGGCTGGGCCTCGGCCATGGCGAGCTGTCCGTCGGGGATCTGCCCGCGGGCCCGGGCGGGCAGCCGGTGCGGGAGGACACCGCGTTCGGTGGGCTCCAGGTCGAGGGCACCGCGCAGGAGGTCGGCGGTGACGGGTGTGGTGATCCAGTCGTGGTCGGTGGTCATGGCCTCGGTGTCTCCGTCAGAACTCTCGGGTGCCGGAATCGACAGGAGGGACGATTCCGGCGGGACGATCAGGGGCGGACGCGGGCCCGGTCGCTGTCGCTGATGTCGCCGCGGCGCTCGCGGGCCAGTTCCGCAGCAGCGCGTCGAGGGCGTCCAGCATCCGCACCCAGGTCTCCTGCGTGTCGGGGGCGCTGTGGCTGAACCCTCCCCCCATCTCCAGGCTGACGTAGCCGTGGAAGAAGCTGCCCAGCAGCCGGACGGCGTGCGTCTGGTCCGGCTCCGTCAGCGCGTAGCCACGCAGGATCGCCCGCGTCATCTGCGCGTGCCGCCCACCGGCGCTGGCGGCGGCCGTTGCCGGATCGAGCCTGAACTGGGCGGCGGCATAGCGGCCGGGATGCTCCCGGGCGTAGTCGCGGTAGACGTTCGCGAGAGCGGCCAGGGCGTCCTTGCCGGCCCGTCCGGCCAGCGCGGCGGCGCCCCGGTCGGCGAGTTCCTCCAGGGCGAGCAGGGCGATCCGGGTCTTGAGGTCCTGGGAGTTCTTCACGTGCGAGTACAGGCTCGCGACCTTCACGTCGAAGCGCCTGGCGAGCTCCGAGACGGTCACCTGATCGAAGGCGACCTCGTCGGCCAGCTCGGCCCCGGCGAGAACCAGACGTTCCGTGGTCAACCCGACGCGCACCATAACCTTCCTCCCACTTGCCATAACAGCTAATCTATTTGCCTAACACTTTTAGGCAATTTACCATGGCTCTCATGAAGCCGCTGACCGAACAAGAGATCCGCGCCGCGTTCGTGAACTGCACCAAGGGCGAGGCGAAGCGCCTGTCCGTCCCACGCGACCTGGCCGACCACCCCTGGGACGACCTGGACTACCTCGGCTGGCGAGATCCCCAGTCCCCTGAACGCGCCTACCTCGTCCTCGAACTGAACGGCCACCCGAAGGCCCTGGTCCTGCGCAGCCCCAGCCCCACCTCCTGGCAGACCCGGCGCAGCATGTGCTCGATGTGCCTGACCACCCACACCGGCGGCGTCTCCCTGATGGTCGCCCCGAAGGCGGGCAAGGCCGGCCAGCAGGGCAACTCGGTCGGCGCCTACATCTGCAGCGACCTCTCCTGCTCCCTGTACGTACGAGGCAAGAAGGACGCGGGCGCCGGCGCCCGCCTCCACGAGTCACTCACGCTGGAGGAGAAGATCCGACGAACGGTGACCAACCTGACGGCGTTCCTCACGAAGGTGACGGCTTGACGGCGTACGACCCCTGCCGCGCTCCGGTGCCCCGCTCCGGCGAGGAGGCGTGCGAGAAGACCCGTGAGAAGGCCCGCAAGAAGGCCCGCAGGAAGAAGATCGTCACAGGTCACCGGATCTATTCTGCTCCGGTGACCAACCAGCCGCTTGAGGGCACTGTCGTCCGCCTCGTCCGTCTGACTCCCGACCACGCCGAGGCTCTCTTCCCGTCGGCGTCCGACCCCGAGGTCTGGCGGTGGATGCCCCGGGCACGACCCGAGACCGTGGACCAACTGCGCGAGTGGCTCGGCGAGATGACCGCCGACCCGACGCGGCGCTGCTTCGCGGTGCAGCGCCGTGACGACGGCACCGTGATCGGTTCGACCAGCATGTACGACCTCGACCTGGCCGAGAGCCGCACCGAGATCGGCGCGACCTGGTTCGACCGTTCCTGCTGGGGCGGCCCCTACAACGTCGAGTCCAAACTGCTGCTGTTCACCCACGCCTTCGAAGACCTGCGCCTGGCTCGGCTCGCCCTGCGCACCGACAACCTCAACGTGCGGTCCCAGCAGGCCCTGACTCGCCTCGGCCTGGTCCACGAAGGAACCCTGCGCAGCCATATGCGCCGCCCGGACGGCAGCCGCCGCGACTCCCTGTACTACAGCCTGCTCGCCGACGAATGGCCCACCGTCCGCGAGACACTACGCGCCCGGATCACCGCCAAAACCACACCCTTGTTGGCCTAGAGCGTTGACCTAGAGCGTTGGCCTAGAGCTGGTCTCGCCACCATGCCACGTCCAGGTTGTCGACCTGGATGGCCTTGCCCCTCGTCAAAATCTTGTCGTCGAGAGCCGACACGAGTGCGCGCAGCTCGCGGGAGCTCTTCTTGGGCAGGGCGTGCAGCACCGCTTCGAGGTGATCGCGGAAGTAGGCCGGGTCGCAGCAGCCGGGGATGCCGCATCGTTGCGCCGTGAACGGGTCGGCGATGCGTCTGAGCGGGCCGTGGGCAAGGGCCTTCCAGTGCCAGAACGCCTCTGCCGTGGCCTCGGGCCAGAAGCGGGCGCGTTCGAGCCGGCCGAGATCGGCCACGCAGGATCCTGACAGGCGATCCATGGACGGGTACCGCCGCCGCCTCACATCGCGGGCAGGGACCTCACCCCGCAGGGCTGATGGGCGCCTACGCGGCATTGCCCCTTGCGTTGTCGGTCATGGGAGCAAGCTACATAACCACGTGGCGGGCGGCCACCATGTATCCCGTACTGAGAGTCCACCCCGAGACGCGGGCGCATGATCTGATGCGGCGCCGTGAACGCCGTAGGGCCGACGGTCGGTGACCGTCGGCCCTACGTGCCGTTCTGGCGGGATGCCCGCTTCGACCTGCGTCTACAGCACCGGCAGGTTCTTGCGGAGCTCGAAGGCGGTGACCTCGGAGCGGTACTCCTCCCACTCCGACTTCTTGTTGCGCAGGAAGAAGTCGAAGACGTGTTCGCCGAGGGTCTCGGCGACGAGTTCGCTGCGCTGCATGAGGGTGAGGGCCTCGCCGAGGTTCTGGGGCAGGGGCTCGATGCCCATCGCGCGGCGCTCGGCGTCGGAGAGGGCCCAGACGTCGTCGTCGGCGCCGGGCGGGAGCTCGTAGCCCTCCTCGATGCCCTTCAGGCCGGCGGCCAGGAGCAGGGCGTAGGCCAGGTACGGGTTCGCGCCCGAGTCGATGGAGCGGACCTCGACGCGTGCCGAGCCGGTCTTGCCGGGCTTGTACATCGGGACGCGGACGAGCGCGGAGCGGTTGTTGTGGCCCCAGCAGATGTACGAGGGGGCCTCGCCGCCGGCGCCCGCGGTGCGCTCCGAGCCGCCCCAGATGCGCTTGTAGGAGTTGACCCACTGGTTGGTGACGGCCGAGATCTCCGCCGCGTGCTTCAGCAGGCCCGCGATGAAGGAGCGGCCGACCTTCGACAGCTGGTACTCCGAGCCCGACTCGTAGAACGCGTTGCGGTCGCCCTCGAAGAGGGAGAGGTGCGTGTGCATGCCGGAGCCGGGGTGCTCGGAGAAGGGCTTGGGCATGAACGTCGCCTGGACGCCCTGCTCCAGCGCGACCTGCTTCATGACCAGGCGGAACGTCATGATGTTGTCGGCCGTGGAGAGCGCGTCGGCGTAGCGCAGGTCGATCTCCTGCTGGCCGGGGGCGCCCTCGTGGTGGGAGAACTCGACCGAGATGCCCATCGACTCCAGCATGGTGATCGCCTGGCGGCGGAAGTCCATGCCGACGTTCTGCGGGGTGTGGTCGAAGTAGCCGGAGTTGTCGGCCGGGGTCGGGCGCGAGCCGTCCAGCGGGCGGTCCTTCAGCAGGAAGAACTCGATCTCCGGGTGGGTGTAGAAGGTGAAGCCCAGGTCGGAGGTCTTCGCGAGGGCGCGCTTGAGGACGTAGCGCGGGTCCGCGAAGGACGGGGAGCCGTCCGGCATCAGGATGTCGCAGAACATGCGGGCCGTGCCGGGGGCCTCCGCGCGCCACGGCAGCACCTGGAACGTCGACGGGTCCGGCTTGGCGATCATGTCGGACTCGTACACCCGGGCGAAGCCCTCGATGGCCGAGCCGTCGAAGCCGATGCCCTCATCGAAGGCCTGCTCCAGCTCGGCCGGAGCCACGGCCACCGACTTGAGGAAGCCCAGCACGTCCGTGAACCACAGCCGAACGAACCGGATGTCCCGCTCCTCCAGTGTCCGGAGCACGAACTCCTGCTGCTTGTCCATCTTCCGCTTCCACCCATCCTTGCTGGTCAGGCCGCCTGCTCCCACGCCTCGGGGACGGTCGGGGCACCTGAGCATCCCACCACAACACCATTTCATGCGCGTTGCGGACCATGATCGCCCGGGCGACCGCGGTCTGAACGCCTCGCGTACGGCAGGTGTCCTGCTCTGGTGCCCATACTGCCTGCTCATCCGCCTGTCTGTAATGGCCGACCCCCAGACTCTCTCCTCATGAGCTTTAATTTGCATCTTAGATGCAAGTTTTATTACTGTGCGGGGCAGAAACGGGGATCGCAACCCCCGTCCCTTCCCAGGCACTTGACGTTCCGTCCCAGGCACTTGAGGAGTCCCCATGCTGTCCGAGCCGTCCGCCGCCACGGTGCGCGCCACCCTCCCCGCCGTCGGCGCCGCCATCGGCGAGATCGCCGACCGCTTCTACGAAAGGCTTTTCGCCGCCCACCCGGAACTGCTCCGCGACCTCTTCAACCGCGGCAACCAGGCCTCCGGCACCCAGCGCCGGGCCCTCGCGGGATCCATCGCCGCCTTCGCCACCCACCTCGTCGAGCGGCCGGACGAGCGCCCCGACGTGCTGCTGAACCGCATCGCGCACAAACACGCCTCCCTGGGAATCGCCCCCGAGCAGTACGCGACCGTGCGCGAGCACCTCTTCGCGGCGATCGCCGAGGTCCTCGGCGACGCGGTCACGCCCGAGGTCGAGGCCGCCTGGGACGAGGTCTACTGGCTGATGGCGAACGCCCTCATCGCCATCGAGCAGCGGCTGTACGCACAGCACGGCGACGGGAGGGGTGGGTGGCGGCTCTGGGAGGTCGTGGAGCGCGTCGAGGAGACCGCCGACGTCGCCACCTTCCGGCTGCGCCCGGCCGACGGGGGGCCGCTGCCGGACTTCCGGGCGGCCCAGTACGTGTCCGTACGCGTCGAGCTGCCGGACGGCGCCCACCAGATACGCCAGTACAGCCTCTCCAGCGCCCCCGGCTCCCCCGTACGGCAGATCGGCGTCAAGCGGGTGCAGGGCGAGGCCTCGGGCCCCGACGGCGAGGTGTCCAACCACCTCCACACGCGCGTGCACGTCGGCAGCACGATCGAGCTCTCCGCGCCGTACGGCGATCTGGTGCTCGACGACACGGACGCGCCGGTGCTGCTCGCCTCCGCCGGCATCGGCGTCACCCCGATGATCGCCATGCTGGAACAGCTCGCGCTCACCGGACACCACGCCCCCGTCACGGTCGTCCACGCCGACCGCTCCCCCGCCGACCACGCGCTGCGCGCCGACCACGAGGCGTACGCGGCGAAGCTCGCGGACGCCGCCGTCCACTTCTGGTACGAGCAGGACGCCGAGGGCGCCGGCCGCCCCGGGCGCGCGGACCTCTCCGCCGTGGCCGTCGCATCGGGCACGCGCGCGTACCTGTGCGGGCCGCTGCCCTTCATGCGGGCGGTGCGGGGGCAACTCATCGACAAGGGGGTGGCTCCGGCCGACATTCACTACGAGGTGTTCGGGCCGGATCTCTGGTTTGCGCAGGGCTGAGGCGGATGACGGACGGCAGGCGGCAGGCGGCAGATAGCAGGCGGCGGACTTCAGATATCAGACGTCAGCTGACAGATGACCGATGGCAGATATCAGATGACAGATTTCGTCAGATGTCAGTCGCCATCGGATGCCAGAACCGAGGTCGGCCTGCCGGAGATCCCCAGCAGCAGCGGCCCCGTAGGCGCGGCGACCACGTCCGACACCGTCAGCGGGTCCAGCGAGGCGAAGAACGCCTCCTGAGCCCGCCGCAGCGCGCCCCGCAGTCGGCAGCCGGTGTGGAGCGGGCAGGGCGCGGCCCCCTCGCAGTCGACCACGTCACCGTCGCCCTCGAAGGTGCGGACGATCGCGCCGACCGAAGCCGTACGCCCCGCTTCGGTGAGGCCGAGGCCGCCGCCGCGGCCGCGGCGGGCCGCGAGCAGTCCGAGGTGCTGGAGTTCGGCGACGACCTTCGCGGCATGGGTATAGGGGACGTCCATGTCCGCGGCGACCTCGCGGGTGGTGGGGGTCGACCCGTCGGCGACGGCGAGCCGCATCAGGACACGCAGGGCCAGATCGGTGGAGCGCAGCAGCCTCATGCCGCCAGCGTAGTTAATACGCATCTGCCGCTCAAATTATCCACGGACCATCCGAACAGCACCGCCTCCCACCTTTGCGGGGCTGCGCCACAGGGTGTCTCCTTTGGACATTCTGTGACCTCCCTTCGTACTGAGCACCCTCGTCCCATTACGATCAGCGGACCCGACCGTCCCATCCCCATAAGGACTCGCCATGGGTTCCGCCAAGAACACCACCTCCGCGCAGCGCAAGGCGCGCATAGAAGAGATGCGCAAGGCCGAGCGTGCCCGGGAGCGTCGTAACCGGATCCTCACGATCACGGCCAGCACGGTCATAGTTGCCGGTCTTGTCGTCGGCGGTGTCGTCCTGGTCAAGTCGCAGTCCGACGGCAGCAGCACCTCGGCGAGCGACTCGAAGGGTGGCTCGGGGCACTTCGTCACGGGCAAGGACGGCGTGGAGACCTGGTCGGGGACGCTGTCCCGCAACCACGTCACCAAGACCGTGAAGTACCCGATGGAGCCCCCGGTCGGCGGCAACCACAACCCGGTGTGGATGAACTGCAACGGCGACGTCTACGGCAAGGCGATCAACAACATGAACGCCGTGCACTCGCTGGAGCACGGCGCGGTGTGGGTGACGTACAACAGCAAGGCGTCCGACGCCGACGTGAAGGCACTCGAAGCGAAGGTCAAGAAGACGCCGTACACCCTGATGAGCCCCGTCGAGGACCAGAAGGACCCGATCATGCTCAGCGCGTGGGGCAAGCAGCGCACGGTGACGAGCGCGAGCGACCCGAACGTCGACAAGTTCTTCTCGGAGTTCGTGCAGGGCAAGCAGACGCCCGAGCCGGGCGCCGCCTGCACCAACGGCCTGTCGCAGTGAGCCAGATGCGCCAGGTGGGCTGGATCGCGGGGACGACGGCGGCGGTGCTGGTGGCCGCCGGGGCGATCACGTACGCGGTCGCCGAGAGCGACGGCTCGGGGTCCTCGGGGACGAAGGTGCCGTCGGCCGACTCGGCGGACGCGGGTTTCGCGCGGGACATGGCGGTCCATCACCAGCAGGCCGTCGAGATGTCGTACATCGTGCGCGACCGTACGGACAACGTGGAGGTACGGCGGCTCGCGTACGACATCGCGCAGACGCAGGCCAATCAGCGCGGCATGCTGCTGGGCTGGCTCGACCTGTGGGAGCTGCCGAAGGTGTCGTCGGACGCGCCCATGACGTGGATGGGCATGGGTGACATGGCGTCCGGCAAGGACGGCGCGCTGATGCCCGGCATGGCGACCAACACCGAGATGAAGAAGCTGAACACGCTGAACGGCAAGCAGGCGGAGGTCTTCTACCTTCAGTTGATGACCGACCACCACAAGGGTGGCATCCACATGGCCGAGGGCTGCGTCGCGAAGTGCACGGTCGGCGTGGAGAAGAAGCTCGCGCAGGGCATGGTCGACGCGCAGCAGTCGGAGATCCAGCTGATGGCGGACATGCTCAAGGAGCGGGGCGCGAAGGCCCGCGACTAGGGCCTGTCCGGCGGATCATGCCGGAGACGCGGGGTCTGGCACGCCCATCTGCACTGATGAGGCGCCGTTGCTTCCCTCCGACCTGATCCGCCGGACAGGCCCTAGGCCGAGGACGGCCAGGGGTGAACGGCTGCGTGTGAACGGCTGTGCGTGAACGGGTCCGGGGTGTCGAACCCCGGACCCGTCCGTCTCTCCCACCGGGTGGGCGACCACGCCGGTCAGCCGGGAGTGGGCCGGCGCGGCCGCAGCGGTGGGACTCTTCGGACTCCGGCCGCCTCAAAGCCCCTGCGCGCCCCGGGCCGCGAAGCGCTTACCGTCGCCGGGACAAATCATGAACCCGCCGATGTCGCAATACGCTCACAGAAGTTGGGAACCCCTTTACAAGAAAACGAGGGATATCCCTACATCCGGGGCGAGGGCGACGTCATACCGTCCCAAACACCCTTTATTCGCGGCCACTTGGTGTTTCCTTGGCCTTCTCATTCCCCTGGCATGAACGGTTCATCGCCAGAGTGACCCCCAGCGTGATCCATTCCGTGCGTCCTCAATTCCGGCACACGGTTTCGCACATCACGAACGACCACACATGCGACGAACCGCATCGCAGGGGGTTTTATGAGATCCAATCGCGCCACCATGCGCGCCGGAGTGAGCATGGCAGCGACACTGCCGCTGCTCGCCGGTGCGCTGGCGCTCGGTATACCCACGGCCAACGCCGCGGACGGTCCCAGCCGGGACACCCTCACGGGCACCAAGCCCGCGTGGGCCACGGCGAAGGCGGACAAGGGGGCCTCGTCCGACAACTCCCAGGTCTCCGCCCGGGTCTACTTCGCCGGCCGGAACGCCTCCGGTCTGGCCGCGTACGCCAAGGCCGTGTCCGACCCGAACTCGGCCTCGTACGGCAAGTACCTCAGCGCCAAGCAGACGCAGGCCCGCTTCGGTGCCACCAAGGCGCAGGTCGCCGCGGTGACCTCGTGGCTGAAGTCGGCGGGCCTGAAGGTCACCGGCACCACGCAGCACTACGTCTCCGTCACCGGTGACGTGGCCGCCGCCGAGAAGGCGTTCGGCACCCAGCTCCACAACTACGCCAAGGGCAACAAGACCTACCGGGCGCCGTCGAAGACGGCCTCCGCGCCGGCCGCCCTCAACGGCGCCGTCCTGACCGTCACCGGCCTGGACAACGCCCCGCACAAGGCGACGCACGACGACACGCTGCCGCCCCCGGACGCCGTGTTCAAGAACTCCGGGCCGTTCTCCTCGTACTTCGGCTCGAACATCGCGAGCACCCTGCCGGACGCGTACGGCACGAAGATCCCGTACGCGATCCAGGGCTACACGGGCAAGCAGCTGCGCGCCGCCTACGGCGCGGGCAAGCGCACCGGCAAGGGCGTGCGGGTCGCCATCACCGACGCGTACGCCTCGCCGACCATCGCGTTCGACGCGGCCACGTACGCCAAGAACCACGGTGACTCGGCGTACAACAGCAGCCAGCTGCGTCAGGTGCTGCCCGGCACCTACACGCAGACCGAGGCATGCGGGGCGGCCGGCTGGTACGGCGAGGAGACCCTCGACGTCGAGGCCGTGCACGCCGTCGCGCCGGACGCGAGCATCACGTACGTGGGTGCCGCGTCCTGCCTCGACAACGATCTGCTCGACTCGCTGAACAAGATCGTCGACAACCACCTGGCCGACATCGTCTCCAACTCGTGGGGCGACATCGAGGCCAACCAGACGCCGGACCTCGCGGCCGCCTACGACCAGACCTTCCAGTTCGGCGCGGTCGAGGGCATCGGCTTCTACTTCTCCTCCGGTGACAACGGTGACGAGGTCGCCAACACCAAGACGAAGCAGGTCGACACCCCGGCCAACTCGGCGTGGGTGACGGCGGTCGGCGGTACGTCGCTGGCGGTCGGCAAGGGTGACAAGTACCAGTTCGAGACCGGCTGGGGCACCGAGAAGGCCGCCCTCGCGGCCGACGGCAAGAGCTGGACCGGCTTCCCGGGCGCGTTCACCTCGGGCGCGGGCGGCGGCACCAGCAAGACCGTGGCGCAGCCCTTCTACCAGAAGGGTGTCGTGCCCGGCGCGCTCGCCAAGGCCAACGGCACGACGGCCATGCGCACCGTGCCGGACATCGCGGCGGTCGCCGACCCCAACACCGGTTTCAAGGTCGGCCAGACGCAGACCTTCCCGGACGGGTCCCAGCAGTACAGCGAGTACCGGATCGGCGGCACCTCGCTCGCCGCGCCGGTGATCGCGGCCGTCCAGGCTCTGGCCCAGGAGGCGGCGGGCAAGGCGATCGGTTTCGCCAACCCGACGATCTACGCGAAGTACGGCTCCAAGGCCTACCACGACGTGACGGACACCCCCACGGGCTCCGAACTCGCCGTGGCGCGCGTGGACTTCGCCAACTCCTTCGACGCGTCGGGCGGTCTGCTCACCTCCGTCCGCAGCCTCGGCAAGGACAGCTCCCTGAAGGCCGTGCGCGGCTACGACGACGTCACCGGTGTGGGCACGCCCACCTCGGACTACGTCGAGTCGTACCGCTCCCAGCACGGTCACTGACGGTCCTCCGTCACCTCTCCACCGCGCCCGCCCCTCGTCGAGGGGCGGGCGTCGGCGTTTCCGGGCGGGCGGCCCGGCGGTGCCGGATACCCCGTGGGGGTAAGTTGCCGGGCATGATGACGAGGAGCCGGGCCCGGTGGGGGCGGCCGGCGCCGTTCACCGCACTGCCGCGCCGGAGGTCCGGGCGTCTGTACGTGGGGCGCCCCACACCCCATTGTGTCGCTCTGACGATTACACTGGGCCCGTGCCTCAACTACGCCTCGCCCTGAATCAGATCGACTCGACCGTCGGCGATCTCGCCGCCAACGCCGAGGCGATCGTCCGTTGGACCCGGCACTCCGCCGAGCAGGGAGCGCATCTGGTGGCGTTCCCCGAGATGGTGCTGACCGGGTATCCCGTCGAGGACCTGGCCCTGCGGTCGTCCTTCGTCGAGGCCTCCCGCGCGGCGCTGCGCGCGCTGGCCGCGCGGCTGGCCGACGAGGGCTTCGGGGAACTGCCGGTGATCGTCGGCTACCTCGACCGGTCCGAGACCGCCCAGCCGAAGTACGGGCAGCCGGCCGGGGCTCCGCAGAACGCCGCCGCCGTGCTGCACGGGGGCCGGGTGGCGCTGACCTTCGCCAAGCACCACCTCCCGAACTACGGCGTGTTCGACGAGTTCCGCTACTTCGTGCCCGGCGACACCATGCCGGTCGTGCGGGTGCACGGGGTCGACGTGGCCCTCGCCATCTGCGAGGACCTCTGGCAGGACGGCGGACGCGTGCCGGCGGCCCGGTCCGCCGGGGCCGGGCTGCTGCTGTCCATCAACGCCTCGCCGTACGAGCGCGACAAGGACGACACCCGTCTCGAACTGGTGCGCAAGCGGGCCCAGGAGGCCGGCTGCACCACCGCCTATCTCGCCATGATCGGCGGACAGGACGAGCTGGTCTTCGACGGCGACTCCATCGTGGTCGACCGGGACGGGGAGGTCGTCGCACGCGCACCGCAGTTCGCGGAGGGGTGCGTCGTACTGGACCTGGAGCTGCCGGCGGGCGCCGCCGAGCCGGTGACGGGTGTCGTCGACGACGGGCTGCGGATCGAGCGGCTGGTGCTGTCGGAGGAACCGCTGCCCGCGTACGAGGCGGAGCTCGCGGGCGGGTACGCGGAGCGGCTCGACGCCGACGAGGAGGTCTACTCGGCGCTGGTCGTCGGACTGCGGGCGTACGTCGCGAAGAACGGGTTCCGGTCCGTGCTGATCGGACTGTCCGGTGGCATCGACTCGGCGCTGGTCGCGGCGATCGCGTGCGACGCGCTGGGCGCGCAGAACGTGTACGGGGTGTCGATGCCGTCGAAGTACTCCTCCGACCACTCCAAGGGGGACGCGGCGGAGCTGGCGCGGCGGACGGGGCTGAACTTCCGGACGGTGGCGATCGAGCCGATGTTCGACGCCTATATGTCGTCGCTGGGGCTGACCGGGCTGGCCGAGGAGAACCTCCAGTCACGTCTGCGGGGCACGATGCTGATGGCCGTCTCCAACCAGGAGGGGCACATCGTGCTGGCGCCGGGGAACAAGTCCGAGCTGGCGGTCGGGTATTCGACGCTGTACGGCGACTCCGTGGGCGCGTACGGGCCCATCAAGGACGTGTACAAGACGTCGATCTTCCGGCTGGCGGAGTGGCGCAACCGGGCGGCGGCCGAGCGGGGGCAGACCCCGCCGATCCCCGAGAACTCGATCACCAAGCCGCCGAGCGCGGAACTCCGGCCCGACCAGGTCGACACGGACTCCCTCCCCGACTATCCCGTGCTGGACGCGATCCTCGAGCGGTATGTGGACCGGGACGAGGGGGCGGACGGGATCGTCGCGGCCGGGTTCGACCGGGAGCTGGTGGTGAAGACGCTGCGGATGGTGGACACGGCGGAGTACAAGCGCCGGCAGTATCCGCCGGGCACGAAGATCTCCGCCAAGGGGTTCGGGAAGGACCGGCGGCTTCCGATCACCAATCGGTGGCGCGAGCACGCGTGACGCCGTCGGGGCGGCGGGGGTCTTTCGCCCCCGCCGCCCCTACCCGTCCCGTCCCGGACCTGTGGGCTCCGCCCCCCAGACCCCCCGGGTGAGTTCTTTTGCTGCGGGCCGGTGGGGGCTGGGCGCGCAGTTCCCCGCGCCCCTTGGGCGCGGGTCCTTCCGTCAGTGATGGACGTGTTCCGGGTGCGGGGGGACGTGGGTCGCGACCAGGCGGCCCGGTGTGGGGGCGGGGACCTCGGCGCGGCGGCGGTCCACGGCGTACGCCGTCGCG
>LRTP01000251.1 GCA_001550305.1 Streptomyces diastatochromogenes | reverse complement strand
CGCGGCCGGGGTCGGGGCGGCGAACGCGGCGGCGAAGAGCGTCGCCCCCACCATCAGCGCGCGCAGGCGGCCGGATCGGACGATCTGTCCCCTGTTCACCCACCCACCTCCACGCTGCCGCGCAGCCGCAGATCCCGCGACGACGAGCCCACCCACACCGCGCGCCGGCCGGTGCCGAGGACCCAGTCGTGCCGCCCCGCGTCCCAGGACGACAGCGTGCGCGCGTCGAGGCGCACCGTCACCCGTCGCCGCTCCCCCGCGCGCAGCGTCAGCCGCCGGTACCCGGCCAGCACCCGTACGGCCTGGTCGAGCCGGAGATCGGGCGACGGCCCCAGGTAGACCTGCGCCACCTCGACACCGTGGCGCCGCCCGGTGTTGCGCACGGTGAAACCGACCTCTCGCCCCCGGACCCGCAGATCCTCGTACGCGAACGAGGTGTACGAGAGTCCGTGCCCGAAGGGGAACAGCGGACGCACGCCCTGCGTGTCGTACCAGCGGTAGCCGACGTGGATCCCCTCCGAGTACTCCTCGGCGCCGTTCACGCCGGGATAGCGGTGCGGGTCACCGGCGACCGGGTGGTGGGCGTCGTCGACCGCGAAGGACTGGGTGAGCCGGCCGCCGGGATCGCAGTCGCCGAACAGGACGGCGGCGGTGGCGGCCGCGCCCTCCTGGCCCGGGTAGTACATCTGGAGCACGGCGCCCGTGCCGTCCAGCCAGGGCATCGAGGTCGAGGAGGAGGTGTTGAGGACGACGGCCGTCCGGGGGTTGGCCGCGGCGACGGCCCTGATCAGCCGCTCCTGGTTGCCCGGGAGCGCGAGGGTGCCGCGGTCCAGGCCCTCGGTGGCGTCCTCGTAGGCGAAGAGGACGACGCTGTGGGCGGCGCGCGCGGCGTCGACCGCCTCGGCGACGTCCTGCGCGCGGGTCGCGCCGGTGATGCGCCGCAGCCGGAACAGCTGTCCCGTGTCGGCGCCCTGGGCGGTGATGGAGACCTGGTGTGCGCCGCGGGAGAGGTTCAGGGCCTTGCGGCGTACGGCGAGTCCGTCGGGCGCCGCGGAGACCAGACCACCGCTGAAGTACTCGCCGTAGCCGGGCAGCGGGGGGAAGAGCTCGACGCCGTCGACGAGCACCGTGGGCCGGATGCCGGAGTAGTGGATGACGAAGGTCCACTCGTCGGCGTCCGCGACGGTGAGCGTCCCCGTGTACGTCCAGGCCCCTCCGGCGGCGACCCTCTGGCCCTCGGTGTCGATGCCCGCGGTCAGCGCCCCGTCGGGGATCGCCTTGCCGAAGAGGTCCTCACCGAGCGCGTACGACACCCGGGCGCCGCCTCCCGCTCGGGAGCGGATGGCGTCGAGCGGGCTGTCGGCGTGGTCCGGGACGACGTGCGCGCTGCCGCCGCCGCTGACGAACGGCAGGGAGCCGGAGGGGCCGATGACGGCGATGCTGCGGGCGGCGGCGCCGGTCAGGGGCAGTGCGTGTCGCTCGTTGCGCAGGAGCGTCGCGCCCGCCTTGGCGACCTCCAGGGCGACGGTCGTGCCCGCCTTCGGGTCGCGGGCGGGACGGGGCGGGACGCTGCCGTCGAGCAGCCCGAAGCGGTCCATCACGGCGAGGACGCGGCGTACGGCCCGGTCGACGTAGGACTCGGCCACGGCGCCGCTCTGCACGGCCGTCTTCAGGGCGGCCCCGAAGTACGTCCCGTCCGGCATCTCCATGTCGAGGCCCGCGGTGAGGGCGGTGACGGTGCTGTGGGCCGCGAACCAGTCGGTCATCACCCAGCCGTCGAAGCCCCACCGCTCGCGCAGGATGTCGGTGAGGAGTGTCTTGTTCTCGCAGGCGAAGGTGCCGTTGACCTTGTTGTACGCGCCCATGACGGCGCCGGTGCGGGCGGCGACGGCCGCCTCGAAGCCGCGCAGTTCGACCTCGTGCATGGTCTGTTCGTCGACCCGCACGTCGATGGACATGCGGTCCTTCTCCTGGTTGTTCAGCGCGAAGTGCTTGACGGTCGCGATGAGGCCCTCGCCCTGGATGCCGCGGATCTCGGCCGCGACCAGGTCGGCGGCGAGCAGCGGGTCCTCGCTGAAGGTCTCGAAGTTGCGGCCCGCGTACGGGGTGCGGATGAGGTTGACCATCGGGGAGAGCAGCACGTCCTGGCCGAGGGCACGGCCCTCGCGCCCGATGACCTGCCCGTAGCGGCGGGCCAGGCCGGGGTCGAAGGCGGAGGCGAGAAGCACCGGGGCGGGCAGGGCGGTGGCGTGCCGGGTGACACGGACTCCGGCGGGGCCGTCGGCGAGGCGGAGCGGGGGGATGCCGAGGCGGGGTACTCCGGGTACGTATCCGGCCTGGCCGAGCGAGGCGGGGTCGGTGGCGCCGTGCAGCAGGGAGATCTTCTCGTCGAGAGTGAGCTTGCCTATCAAACCCTCTACGCGAGGGCCGGCGCCGGATCTGGACTCCGCCCGGGCGAGCGGAAGGGGGCCGGTGGCGGTGGTGGCCGCCGCGGCGACCGCGATGGCGCCGCCCAGCAGACGCAGGGTCGAACGCCGGGAAAAGGTGTGGGACATGAGCCGTCACTCCTTCGGTGCGCGGGCACGTCGTCGTGAACCGCGGGTACGCGCGCCGACGACAACGGCCGCGTTCGGCCCTTGAACACACCAGGCATCAACCGGACGTGACACACCGTCACACAGCACGGGTACGGCGCGAAAACTATGACCGTCGGTGACTCGTGTCAATGAAATGAACAGGAACCGCCGGCACCCCGACAACAACCGAAGGGACCACAGCAGAGGTCACGGCAGGGACCTCTGCATGGACCGAAGTAGGGACCGAAGCAGGGACCGCGGTAGGGACCGCGGCGAGGGTGGGTCATGCCGTCGCCGAGCCTCCCGCCACCACCAGTTCCGCGTTGCGGTCCCCGGGACCGCCCGCCCACCCCTCCTGGACGCCGCCCTTCATGCTCTCGGCGAGGCCGGGAGCGTTGTAGGCCACTTCCCGGTACAGGGAGGCGAGTCCCACCGCCGACAGGTCGTCGAAGTCCCGGGCGGTGCGGTGCAGCGCGGCGGACTCGACGAGGGTGGTGAACAGGGACACCGTCCCGTCCCCGTTGTCGGTCAGCTCGATCAGCCGGGCGTGGTGCGGATAGTCCACGTGGGAGGCGGTGTTGACCTCCCAGAAGGAGCGGGCGGGCGTCGCGTGCGCGTGCGGCGTGATCCGGTTGACGTGACTGTGCCCGTTGATCCAGGCCACCACGTTCGGGAACCGGCTGAGCAGGGCGATGACCTCCGCTCCGTCGTGGCGCGGCTCGTCCGTGCGGGCGGCGTCGGGACGGCGGGTCATGCTGGGGCTGTGGTGGTGGCTGAAGACCAGGATGTGGGCGTCGTCGGCCCCGGTGTTGCGGACGAGCCGGCCGTCAGCGTCGTAGGACCGGGAGCTGTGCGCGGCCAGGGTCCTTTCCAGCCAGCGGAGTTGGTCGCTGCCGAGTGAACCCTCGTAGTGGCCGCTGCGGTACGTCGTGTCGATGCTGATGCCGAGGACGTTCTCGGCCACCTTGAAGGTGTAGTACATCCGCTCGCCGTCCAGGTTGTCCTGGGTGTAGCCGTGGCCGACCGGACCGGCACCGGCGTGAGCGGGGTCGAGATGCGCGGCCAGATAGTCGTGCGGGGTGCACAGCCGGCGCCGCTCGTCGGCGGTCACGGTCCGCGCCGAGGCGGCGTTCCTGGTGAGGATCGCCTTGAGCACCTCGCTCTTCGGATCGTCGCCCGACCCTAGCGCCTTGGCGTAGGCGGCCGCGTCCGCGGCGGACACCGACAGCAGTTTGCGGGAACCGACGGCGAAGTCGTTCAGCGCGGGCGACAGGCAACCGCCGGGCAGATCGTCGTGGTTGCCGACCGTGGAGTACCAGGGGATGCGCAGCCCCGGGCTGGTGATCGGGCGGGTGGCCGCGGCGAGGAAGCCGGGGATCAGGGGCAGCCCGCGCCGCTTGTCCAGGTCGCGCAGGTGAGGGTCCCCGGGGTGCCAGTACAGCGGGAGACCGGAGTTCTGGGCACCTTCGTACGTCCGCGGGTCACCGGTGTTCGGCGTGATCCGGCCACCGCTCATCACGGTCAGGAACCACTCCAGCTCGATCGCGGAGTTGTTGTCGACGTTGTCGCCCGTGGTCATCACGAAGGCGGGGCGCAGCCTGGTGTTCGGCCCTCCGCCGAGCGCGTTCACCTGCTCGACGAGCGCGACCGCCCCGGCCACCGTCAGCGCCTCCTGCGCCCGCCACGACGAGGCCCCGCGCGAGCGCAGGAACTCGGTGCGCAGCGGGTTCTGCACGTCGGCGAGATGGAGGTCGGTGAACTGTACGAAGCACGCGAGCGGGGTACGCCGGTCCTGGCGCCCGGCACCGGGCCTGGCGAGCTCCTTGCGGACGACCAGGGGCCAGCCGGGGCCCGAGACCAGCCGTCGGTAGGTGCCGGTGTGGGCGCTGCCGCCGAGGCGGGCCGTCGTCTCCAGGGTGGTCAGGGCGTACGGCGCCACCCGCGGGGCGCTGCGGGGCGGCCGTTGGGCGACGGTCCGTGCGGCGGGCTCGACGACGGGGTTTTGGCGCTGGCGCGGCGGGAGCGTCCCCGCGCTGATTCCGGCGACGCCGGCCGCTGCCGTGGCGCCCGAGGCGAGCAGAAATCGACGACGGTTGACGGCGGCGGATACGGATTCGGTTCCGGCCATGGGGCGACCCTCCGGTGCCTCCGAGCGATTCAGTTGCTGGAACCACTCAGCCAGGCCGCGGGGACACAGGCGTGGCCTCGCCGTGAACGCCTCCGGAACAGGCGGAACGCCACTTGGCCCCGGTGTTTCCGCGGACGTCGCCCGGCCCGCGGGAGGTCCGGCGCGACGCGGACCACGGCCTTCCGGGGCCGTTCCGCCATCAGTCCCAAAGTCCCTTGACGCGCGTGATGTTACCGATAACATCACTGAGCCTGGGAACGCTCCCAAGCCCGGGCTCGAGAGCGGGAACGGGAACGGGAACGGGAACGGGAACGGGCGAGCGAACCCCACCGCGCCCGTACCGCCCTCCTCCCGCACTGCACTCGCACCGCACCCACACCCACACGCACGCTCCCACACCTCACCCCGCCGAAGCCGACGCCCTCCCCCAACCCGGACCGGAGAAGTCCCGATGCCGCATCTCCTGCGCGTCCCCGCGCCCCCCGCACCGCCCCTGACCGGCCATCTCCCCTTCACCGACGCCCCGGGGGCGCCCGACCCCATCGAGGTGACCAGCCGCTACCTCACGCGCGGCGGCCGCCCCTGGTTCCCGGTCTCCGGCGAGTTCCACTACGCGCGCTACCCGGCCCGGGACTGGGAGGAGGAGCTGCTGAAGATGAAGGCGGGCGGGGTCACCGTCGTCGCCAGCTACGTCATCTGGATCCACCACGAGGAGATCGAGGGCCACGTCCGCTTCGACGGCGACCGCGATCTGCGGCGCTTCGCCGAGTTGTGCGCCCGGCACGGCCTGGACTTCATCCCGCGCATCGGCCCCTGGTGCCACGCGGAGGTCCGCAACGGCGGCTTCCCGGACTGGCTGCTCGCCCGCACCCGCGCGCCCCGCACCGACGACCCCGCCTATCTGGAGCCCGTACGCGGCTGGTTCACGGCGATCGCGCGACAGCTGCGCGGACTGGACCGGGCGCACGGCGGTCCGATCGTCGCGATCCAGATCGAGAACGAGCTCTACGACCAGCCCGGCCACCTCCTCACCCTGAAGCGGATGGCCCAGGAGGCGGGTCTGAGCGCGCCACTGTGGACGTCCACGGCGTGGGGCGGGGTCCGACTGCCGTTGGACGAACTGCTCCCGCTGTACGGCGGCTACACCGAGACGTTCTGGACCGAGGCGGACGGCGG
The DNA here is from genome assembly GCA_001550305.1 of Streptomyces diastatochromogenes. Taxonomy (GTDB): domain Bacteria; phylum Actinomycetota; class Actinomycetes; order Streptomycetales; family Streptomycetaceae; genus Streptomyces; species Streptomyces mirabilis_D. The sequence continues at coordinate 15,808 of LRTP01000251.1, read as the reverse complement.
CTGGCCCGACACCTGCCGCAAGCACTTCTTCTTCACCCATCAGCGCGACGACGAGGGCATCGGCGCCGACCTGCGCCCGACGACCGTACGCGGCGGCGACCCCACGCCCACGGACCGCTTTCCCTGGGCCACCTGCGAGCTCGGCGGCGGCATGGCCGTCGCCTACCACCGCAGGCCCCGCGTCGAGCCCGACGACATCGGGGCGCTCGGCCTCACCAAGATCGGCTGCGGTTCGGTCTGGCAGGGCTACTACATGTTCCACGGCGGCACGAACCCGGCGGGTGAACTCACCACGCTCCAGGAGTCCCACGCCACCGGCTACCCCAACGACCTGCCCGTCCTCACCTACGACTTCCAGGCGCCGCTGGGCGAGTACGGCCAGGTCCGGCCCTCGTACCACGCACTGCGCCTCCAGCACCTGCTGCTGGCCGACTTCGGCGACGTGATCGCCCCCATGGAGTCCGTCCTGCCCGAGCGGCAGCCCACCTCCCAGTCCGACCGGGACACCCTGCGCTGGGCCGTGCGCGGTGACGGCGCCTCCGGCTTCCTGTTCGTCAACAACCACCAGCCGCACGAACCGCTGCCGGCCCACCCGGGCACGACCTTCACGGTCGAGTTCCCCGACGCTCCCGCCCTGACGTTGCCCAGCGCCCCGGTCACCGTCCCGACCGGCGCGTACTTCTGCTGGCCGCTGCGTCTGGACGTCGCCGGTCTGCGGCTCGACTGGGCCACCGCCCAGCCGGTGTGCCGGGTCCAGGACGACGGGCGTACGGTCCTGGTGCTGGCCGCCACCGACGGCGTTCCGGTCGAACTCGCCCTGGACGCGGGCACGGTCGCGTCCGTCGACACACCCTCCGGGGCGGTCGACACGACCGACGGCCGTGTTCTGATCACCGGTCTGCGTCCCGGCACCGACGCCCTCGTCCAGGTGAGGACCGCGGACGGGAACGACATGGGCCTGCTCGTCCTCGACGCCACCACCGCGCGCACGGTCTACCGGGGGACGGCGTGGGGCGCCGAGCGGCTGGTCCTCTCCCCGGACAGCGTCGTTTTCGACCAGGACGAACTCCGCGTGCACAGCTCCGCGTCGCGCCCCTCCTTCGCCGTACTGCCCACGCCCGCACGGCCGTTGACGGTGGCCGGGGCACCCCTGTCGGCGACGGCCGACGGTGTGTTCACCCGCTGGACGACCGAGGAATGGGCCGACGGGGACATCCCGCCCGCCGCCACCCTCGTGCGCCCCGCGGGGCCGCCGCCCACGACCGCGACCGGTCCCCTGGGCCGGGCGAGCGCCCCGGCGGACGAACACTTCGCCGCCTCCGCGGCCGAGTACCACGTCAAGCTGCCGGACGACCTCCCGCACCGGCCGTCCGGCACCGTCCTGCGCGTCCACTGGACCGGCGACGTGGCCCGCGCGTACGTCGGAGACACCCTGGTCGCCGACCAGTTCTTCTCCGGACGCGTCTGGGACATCGGCCTGGACCGGCTCCCCGCGGACGCCCCGCGCAACCATGGACTGCGGCTGCTGTTACTGCCCCTGGCCGCCGACGCTCCGGTGTATCTGCCCGAGCGGGCGGGTGACGTGACGGGACGGGCGGCGGTGTGGCGCGTCGAGTGGGGGACCAGCCGCGCCTGGGCGGTCCGGGCGGGCTGACGAAGGGGAGGCGGGCCCGGCGGGCCTATCCTGTGGGCCTGCCGGGCGGATCGGGACAGACCGCCGCCGAGACGTCGGAGGAAGCGCCCCCATGACCCGAGGTGCCACGGACGGCGCCGTCCCCCAGGGAACAGAGGGCCCCAAGGGACGCAGCCGGCGCAGCTTCGCGGGGGCGCGTCCGGTGATGGACGACGTGGCCCGGCTGGCCGGTGTCTCGAAACAGACGGTCTCCCGGGTGCTCAACGACAGTCCCGCGGTGCGGCCCGAGACCCGGGAGGCGGTCGTGACCGCCATGCGCACACTCGGCTACCGGCCGAGCCGCAGCGCGCGCTCCCTGGCCAGTGGCAGGACGCGGATGCTCGGGGTGATCTCGTTCGACGCGGCGCGCTACGGGCCCGCCTCGATCCTGACCGCGATCAACTCCGCCGCCCAGGAAGCCGGTTACCTGGTCAGTTCCATCGCGCTCGACACGGCCGACCGGGACACCCTGGTCCGCGCCGTGCACACGCTGTCGGCCGAGGGGGCGGACGGCCTGCTCGCCATCGCACCGCAGCGCTGGGTGGGCAGGGCCCTGGCGGAGGCGGCGCTCGACGTCCCCCTGATGGTCCTGGAGAACGACCTCGGGGACGACGCCTCCTACGTCACCGCGGACTCCCGCGACGGGGCACGCCAAGCCACCGAGCACCTGCTGAAGCTCGGCCACGGCACGGTTCACCACATCGCGGGCCCCACGGGCTGGCTGTCCGCCGAGCGCCGATTGGACGCGTGGCGGGACACCCTTCGGGCGGCTGGGGCCGAGGTCCCGGAGCCGCTCATCGGCGACTGGAGCGCGGACTCCGGGTACGCGCTGGGCCGCCGGCTGGCCACGCGCCGCGAGGTCACGGCGGTGTTCGCCTCCAACGACCAGATGGCGCTCGGCGTGCTGCGCGCCCTGCACGAGGCCGGGCGGCACGTTCCGGACGACGTCAGCGTCGTCGGCTACGACGACATCCCCGAGGCCGCCCACATGCTGCCCCCGCTGACGACCGTGCGTACCGACTTCGCCGCGACAGGCCGGCGTTCGCTTCAGCTGCTGCTCTCGCGCATCGACGGTTCGGCGAAGCCCCGGATCGATCACATCGAGCCGGTCCGGCTCGTCGTACGCCGCAGCACGGGCCCCGCGCCGCGGGGGCGGTGACACGAGGGCGGTATCGCGGGGGCGGTGACACGGGGGCGGTGACACGGGGGCGGTGACACGGGGGCAACCGCCGGGCGGGTCCGCCCGGCGCCAGGGGGAGGCGTTCGGATCACCCCGGGTCCGCGGCGATCCGAACGACGTCTCCTGGGCCGAGCGGACCCGCCGCCGTTCCGTTCGCTCGGCTCAGCCGTTCGGCCGCAGGGTCCAGACAACCGTCATCTCGCCCGTGACGGCGCCGTCCGCGCGCTGGATGGCGATGGCCACGGGGAACTCGGGGCGCTGACCCGCGTCGAGCTCGGCGACGACCTCCGCGGCCGGGCGGCCGAGGGTCGCGGTGGCCGTCACGGGGCCCATCGCGAGCTTCTTGTACGCGATCTCGGCGCTGACCGCGAGCGGCACGGCGCGCGACAGCTGCTCCCCGAACGCGGCGAGGACGATCGCCCCGCTCGCCGACTCGCCGAGGGTGAACATCGCTCCGGCGTGCGGCCCGCCGACGTGGTTGTGGTACTCGCTCTGGTCCGGCAGGGCCACCACGGCCTTGTCCGGCGTGGTCTCCACGAACTCGAGGTTCAGGGTCCGGGCCATCGGCACGGTGGCGGCGAGCATCTCGCCGATCGTCATCTGGTCTGCGCTCATGGCGGCATGTTACTCACGGGTAGCCCATTCTGGCCAGATTTCGATGCGTCCCTGACAAGGAGCAGTGACCGAATCGTTTCCCTCGTGCCACTAGGGTTAACGCCCATGTGGCCAGGACAGCAGCCGCCCGGGGGCGAGCAGAACCCGCAGAACAGTCCGTATCAGCAGCCGAATCCGTACCAGCAGCCCGGCTATCAGCAGCCCAACCCTTATGGGCAGCAGCCGCAGTGGGGCACCCCCGCGGGCATGGGCGCGCCGCAGCCGCCGCAGGGCGGGGGCGACGGCGGCAACCGGACGAAGCTGGTGGCGATCATCGCGGCCACGGCCGTGGTGGTGGCCGCAGGCGTGACGGGATTCCTGGTCCTCGGCGGAAACAAGGACGACAAGGCCGAGGGCGGCACGAACAACACGTCTGGCCCGTCGACGTCGGCATCGGCGGACCCGAGCGACTCGGCCTCCGCTGCGGACGACAACCCGCGCGGCACGGAGACGGAGAAGCCGACCATCGCGGGCTGGAAGGTCGTGGTGAACCCCAAATGGGGCATCGCCTTCGACGTGCCCGCGGACTGGGAGGTCCAGTCCCCCGGCCTCGGGATCGGCTTCGAGTTCCCGAAGGAGGCGGACAAGGGAATCACGATGTCGGGCACCGCCGAGTACAAGTCCAAGTGGTGCACCTCGGACGACAACAAGGACGGCCGGACCCAGGACACCCCCCTGGCCGTGGTGGGCACCAAGGGCGCCAGCGGTGCCAAGAACAGCGACGAGGTCGCGATCAACACCCCCGTCTGGTGGGTCTTCGGCGGCTACACCCAGCCCGACAAGAAGAGCCTCTCGTACGACAAGAAGGCCACGCCCTTCACGACCACCTCGGGCATCACGGGCAGCGTCGGGTGGGCCCAGTCGACCCACACACCCGACAAGGGCAAGTGTGCGAGCGACGGCAAGGCACTCACGTTCGGCTTCAAGAACTCCGCCGCCGATTTCGTGTCGTTCAACTTCTACGGGGCCAAGGGCGTGAAGGACGAGGTCGCCAAGGCGACCATCATGAAGATCCTCGGCACGGTCCGGCTGCAGGGGACCCCGACCGGCGGCTGACCCCGGTGGCGTTCCGGCCCGCCTCGACGGGCGGGCCGGAACGCCGGGAGCCTCAGCCCTTCAGGTAGTTGCGGAAGACCCAGCGGCCCGTGATCGACTCCTCGTCGACGTGGCACTGGCCGATGCACACCCAGTCGCCGGTGCTGTTGCTGCACGCGAAGTCGGCGTGCACCTTGTTGTCCTTGTACTTGTAGCCGACCACGCTGCCCCGAGGCGACGGGGTGGCATGGACAGCCACCTTCTCCTGACTGACGGTGTAGCTGTGGCTGACCGGCTGACAGGAGAACGAAGCCGCCGAGGCGGGCACCGAGGCCGCGACGGGAAGGGCGGCGCCCACCAGCGCGGCCGCGGCGAACAGAGTTGCAACATGCTTGCGCATGACGCTCCTTTCCTTGGGAACAAAACGTTCCTGGGGGTGGCAAACCATCATGAACATGACATGATCACCCTAGAAGACACCGCCACCAGGGTCAAAGAAGGCGCCGGTACGGCGAGTCGGCCCGCGACCGGCACGATGTTGCGCGCGGGGACCGCGACGGCGACAGTCGGCCGGTGATCTCCGCCGCCGACGCCTCCCGCCGCTCCCGCCGCCCTGCCCGGGCGGGCCGCAACTACACCCTGCTGACCGCCGCCGCGGTCGTCACCAACCTGGGCAGCCAGGGCGCGCTGATCGCCTCGGCGTTCGCGGTGCTCGAGACGGGCGGCGACGGGGGTGACGTCGGGCTGGTGGCGGCGGCTCGGACGCTGCCGCTGGTGCTCTTTCTCCTGATCGGCGGAGCGGTCGCGGACCGGCTGCCGCGCCATCGGGTGATGGTCGCGGCCAACGCCCTGAACTGCGTCTCGCAGGCGGTGTTCGCCATCCTCCTCCTCGCCGGTGAGGCGCGACTGTGGCAGATGATGCTGCTGTCCGCGCTCGGCGGCACCGGGCAGGCGTTCTTCAGCCCGGCGGCCGAGGGCATGTTGATGTCCTCGGTGAGCGGGGAGCAGGCGAGCCGCGCCTTCGCCATGTTCCGGATGGCGATGCAGGGCGCCGGCCTGGGTGGCGCGGCCCTGGGCGGGGCGATGGTGGCCGTGGTCGGGCCCGGCTGGGTGCTCGCCGTGGACGCGGTGGCGTTCGCGGTCGCCGGGGCGCTGCGGTCGTTCCTGGACGTGAGTCACATACCGCCGCGTGAGCCCGGCGGCGGGCTGCTCTCCGATCTGCGCGAGGGCTGGCGGGAGTTCGTCGGACGGCCGTGGCTGTGGACGATCGTCGCCCAGTTCTCCGTGGTGGTCGCGGTCGTCGGCGCCGCCCACGCGGTCTACGGTCCACTGGTCGCCCGGGACAGCCTCGGCGGGCCGGGGCCATGGGGGCTCGCGCTCGGCGCGTTCGGTGCCGGAACCGTCGGCGGCGCACTGCTGATGACCCGCTGGAAGCCCCGCCGCCTGCTGCTCGCGGGCACCCTCTGCGTCTTCCCGCTCGCCGCCCCGGCCGCAGCACTCGCCGTGCCGGTCCCGGTGGGCCCGCTGTGTGCGGTGATGTTCGTCAGCGGCGCGGCGATCGAGGTCTTCGGGGTGTCGTGGATGACCTCACAGCACCCCTCCGAACGTAACCTCTTTGTACGGCTGATGACTTGGTACAGCGAGCGCACTGGGGAGACCTGGAAGGGCAGAACTGGGCTGGACTGGCCCGACTGTCGACCGAAGAGGCAGAGGGTGAACTCGCTTCTGACGGCACATTAGGTGAGTCCCGGCCCCGGTTCATGACCGGCAGGGACATCAGCGTCGAGCCCCGCAGCCCGGCACGCGGCAACCATCACCCGCGTCGCCCCAGCCGACGTGAACCCCTCTTCCGAACCCCGAGCAGCGCCAACCGCCATGCCCGAACCAGCTCCCCCAGTCGCGCGCGATCAACCGACGCACGCCTACGGGTGACCAACCCGGCGCGCGCCAGACACGATCACGACCGTACCCACTGAGGCGTACCGCAGACGAGGCGGAGGGCTCCTCGATCCTCACGTGAGCGACAGCGCCGGAAAATGCTCGTGCCCCCGACGCTGGTCGAGGGCACGAGTACCGACTAATGGATTTTCACGATGTGATACGCCAGGCCACCATACCGGAGGAGCCTTTCGCTCGTCTTACGTCAATCTTGAGGGGGCCCGACGTTCCGGCAATGCGTTGGCGGCTCGATACTCCGTCGCAGTCAACAGCTCGTGAAGGCTGCCTCTCAACCGTTACGTTGACAGAGCCCTCACCAGCGCAAGCCACTACCAATTGGTAGGACTTCCCTTGCTTCAGTTCCGGCCGGGTATGGATGCCGTCCGTGACCCGTTCAAGGCCTGCTTCTACAAGGCGGTCATCATCTGGAGACAAAGTACCCGCAGCATCGAGAGCCGCAGTTGCTTGGTCCCCGAGCTTCTTCGCGTCTACCTTTTCCGGCGAACTGGGGGTCGGTGTAGCGCTTTTCGTGGCCGATGCATTAGAGGAGTCTTTCTCAGACGTACATCCGCTAAGAAAAGCGGAAGCCAAGCAGCAGGAGATCAGTCCCGCATAAAAGACCCTCATTCGACTACTCACGAGTTAGTCTCCCAGTAGCGCCAGCCCGTCTCCGTAGTGGGAAGCGTGGCCTTGCCACTGCGCACCTTACGCTTGCCGCACCTGTCCGGGCTTGTCTCGTACCTGGCCCAGTCGACCTTGTACCCCCACGACCCGTACTGCAAATGACCGTACTTGCCGCGGGCGACGTCGCGGCTGTACTGGTGCCCCACGGTTATACCGACCTCACCAGCGACGTTCACGTCGGCCTTGGCCTTGGCGACGATGAACTTGGTCTCACCCTCCCAACCGCCGGTGACCGACAAGCTGATCTTCCCAGCCTTCTCCACCTTGACGGTCATGGTTCCACCGGGACCGTCCTTGAACTGGGTGCCGTTCCACCATGACGGAACGTGGTAGGCCTTCTTTGACGTGATCTCCATCCACGTCTTGTACGGATTGTCGCATCTCAGTGGGCCCACGCCACCATCCTCGCCGACGTCAGCCCTCCCGCTGGAGGAACGGGCACTACAGGTCACCGAAGCGACCCTGGGCCCCGACCACCCCGACACCGCCACGCGCCTGGGCAACCTCGGTGCCACCCTCAGAAACCTGGGACGCCACACCGAAGCCCTCCCACTGGAAGAGCGGGCGCTGCGGATCACCGAAGCAACCCTCGGCCCCGACCACCCCACCACCGCCCTCCGACAGAGCAACCTCGCCAGGCTCCGCCAAGCGCTGGGTGACGGTGCCAGGACGTCTCCGCCATAGGTGTACTGCGTGACCTGACAGACAGCTCCCATCACGCTTCCATGCCAGAGCCAGAGAGCGAACAGCGGCTACATTCGACGAGGTGTTGCTCGCTGCTCGACGAGAGACCACTGCGTGAGCACGCACGTGGAACCGATGGGACCTGTTGGGACAGCCCGCCGAAGCCAACCTGGCAGCTGGTGTGCGGTCGCCAGCTCGTACTGCGTGACGGGCCCTCGTCCGCATGCCTATTGGAGAGGCCACGACGATCTCGTGGTTCCCGCGGCCCGCTGGTACTCAGTCGCTCGCGATGCCGAGCGCCGTACGGATCTCGCTTGCCAGCCGCGCGTCCAGGCCGGGCACGGTCATCCGGTTCTTGACCAGGGCGAAGGAGAACCGATGCGCTGGGTCGGCGAAGGCCGTGCTGCCGCCCGACCCACTGTGGCCGAAGCCGCCTGCCGGGCGCACCGGCTTCGCTCCGCTGTCGCCGATCACGAATCCGCCGCCCATCGTGCAGGTGGTGCCCATCATCCTGTCCACACCGCTCGCCCACCCCGTGGTCGCCTCCTTCAAGGTCGCCGCCGAGAGCAGCCGTACCCCCTCCAGCTCACCGCCGCAGGCCAGCACCGCGTACAGACGGGCGACCCCGCGCGCGGTCATCACCCCGTTGGCCGGCAGTGCCGTACGCCGGAAATCGTCGCGGTTGCCCAACTCCGCCACCGGCAGCACCCCGTGGGGAACGCAGTCGAAGAACGGCGCCCCCGGCGGCATCCGCTCCAGCCGCGCCGCCCAGCCGCCGTCGTAACAGGTGGCCACCCGCGACGCCAAGTGCTCAGGGACATGGAAGAGCAGCTCGTCACCGATCCCCAGCGGACCGGCCAGCTCTTCACGCAGCAGCTGGTCGCAGGTCCGGCCGGTAGCGCGGCGCAGGATCTCGGCCAGCAGCACCCCGTAGGTCCAGGCGTGGTAACCGAACGCGCTACCGGGCTCCCACCGCGGCCGCTGCCCGGCGATCCAGTCGGCCATGGCCGGCAGGTCGAGCAGCCGCTCCGGGGTCACGTCCGCCGGTAGCTGGGGCAGCCCGGCCATATGACCGAGCACCTGCCCCAGGGTGATCCGCTCCTTCCCCGCCGCGCCGAACCGCGGCCAGTACCGCGCCACCGGCGCGTCGTACGCCAGCACCCCCTGGTCCACCAGTACCGCGACCAGGGCCGCCGCCACGCCCTTGCCGGTCGACCAGGCCGGCACCAAGGTGTCCGGCCCCATCGGCCGCCCCCCGGCGACGTCGGCCGTCCCCGCCCCACGCGTCGACCACCAACTCGCCGTCGCGCCAGGCCGCCACCTGCACCCCGACCTCCACGCCCGATCCCGTCAGCTCCGCCAGGACTTCCTCGACGCGCCGCTGCGCCGGGTTGTCCGGCACCGTGCTGGTGTGCACAGACCCTCCCCCTCCGCCCCGGGGGACCGCGATCACGGTCGCCCGCCGACTTCAACGCGGCTCCGACCACAACCGTTCCGGCGATCGCTGCTTCGCACTGGCAGCCGCGGTCAGCCCCGCAAAGCGTTTCCCCTCACACGTCCCGGCCAGAGCCAGAGGGCCACTAGTGGTGAGGTTGCATTCGAAGAGGTGTTGCTCCCTGCACCAGGAGATCCCCGAGGGCGTACGGCCGCCCTGTGGGGCTGTTCGGCGCTGGTCGTCGTGGTCACGGCGGCGGTGCTGTGCGTGCCGGACGTACGGAATCTGACCCGCCGGACCAAGGCGGTGGCCCACGGGTCGCCGGTGGCGGAGTTCGAGTTCCGGTCAGCCGATGCTGAAGGCACCGCCGGGCGGCTCGGGTGAGGGAACCGCGTCCTCGTCACGCACGGGTGCGGCGGAGCCGATGAACTCCCGCAGCGCGGCGCCGCTTTCGACGCGAGCCGGGAAGGCGTCGGCGGCCGTGCGGCGGGCGAGGACGGCCGTGTCGAGCGGGCGGTGGGAGGCCACGAGTACCGCGTTGCCGAAGCGCCGGCCACGCAGCACACCGGGTTCGACGATCAGGGACAGCTCCTCGAACACGGTGGCGAACGTGGCGAGTTGAGAGCGCAGGAAGGCGAAGGGCGCGGCGTCGGCGAGGTTGGCCAGATAGACGCCGTCCTCGCGCAGCACGCGCGCGGCGGCGCGCGCGTACGCCGTGGACGTCAGGTGCGCCGGGACACGCGCGCCGCCGAAGACGTCCGCGATCACGATGTCGGCGGAGGCGGGCGCGGCGGATTCGAGCCAGCCCCGCGCGTCCGCGCCGTGCAGCGTGATGCCGGCGTCCTCGGGCACGGGCAGGTGCTCGCGGATCAGGTCCAGCAGACCCAGGTCGGCCTCCACCACGTCCTGTCGTGAGCCGGGGCGGGTCGCGGCCACGTAGCGGGGCATCGTCAGGGCTCCGCCGCCGAGGTGGAGCACGTCCAGGGGCCGTCCCGGAGCCACGACCGTGTCCAGGACGTGCCCGAGCCGTCGGGCGTACTCGAACTCCAGATGGGTCGGCTCGTCCAGATCGACGTACGACTGCGGTGCGGCATCGACCGTGAGCAGCCAGGCCCGCTTCCTGTCCACGTCCGGCATCAGCTTGGCGGTTCCGTGGTCCACGGTCCGTGTCACGGGTATCGGCTCGTCCACGGGTCCATTGTGCCGCCCCTCAGGGGCGCGGTCGTCGCTGCCGGACCCCACGCGGGCCGCGGACTCTGCGACGGCGATCGGTACGAGCCGGTGCCCGCTCCCCCCGTAGCGGGAGCGGGCACCCTCGTCCTGCCTCTCGGCCGTCAGTCCACCGAGGTCACCGTCCGGTCCACCGAGGTCACCGTCCCCGCGCCGACCGTCCGGCCGCCCTCGCGGATCGCGAAGCCGAGCCCCGGCTCCAGCGGCACCTCGCGCCCGAGCTCGACCGTCATCGTGACGGTGTCGCCGGGCCGGGCGACCGCCCGCTCGCCGAGGTCGACGTCGCCGACCACGTCCGCGGTGCGAATGTAGAACTGCGGCCGGTACCCGGTGGAGACGGGCGTCGTACGACCGCCCTCGCCCGTCGACAGGACGTACACCTGGGCCGAGAAGCGGCGACTGGGGACGACGCTGCCGGGCGCGGCGACGATGTGCCCGCGGCGTACGGCGTCGCGGGGCACCCCGCGCAGCAGCAGCGCCACGTTGTCCCCTGCCTGCGCCTCGTCCATGGGCTTGCCGAAGGTCTCCAGGCCGGTCACCACCGTGTCGACGGCCGCGCCGAGCACTTCGACACGGTCGCCGACCCGGATCGTGCCGCGCTCGACCGCTCCGGTGACGACCGTCCCGCGCCCGGTGATCGTGAGCACGTTCTCGACCGGCAACAGGAACGGCGCGTCGAGGTACCGCTCGGGCATGGGCACATAGGTGTCCACCGCGTCGAGCAGCGCGTCGATCGCCGCCGTCCAACGGGGGTCCCCCTCAAGAGCCTTGAGGCCGGACACCCGTACGACGGGTACGGACTCGCCCCCGTAGCCGTGCGCGGAGAGCAGCTCGCGGACCTCCAGCTCCACGAGGTCGGTGAGCTCCTCGTCGCCCGCGTCGGCCTTGTTCAGGGCGACGACGATGTGGTCGACGCCCACCTGCCGGGCGAGCAGCACGTGCTCGGCGGTCTGCGGCATGATCCCGTCGAGCGCGGAGACGACGAGGATCGCCCCGTCGAGCTGCGCGGCGCCGGTGACCATGTTCTTGACGTAGTCGGCGTGACCCGGCATGTCCACGTGCGCGTAGTGGCGGGTGTCGGTCTCGTACTCGACGTGCGCGATGTTGATGGTGATGCCGCGCGCGGCCTCCTCCGGGGCCCGGTCGATCCGGTCGAACGGAACGTATCGGGTACTGCTGCCGGAGCCGCGCTCGGCGAGGACCTTGGTGATGGCGGCGGTCAGGGTGGTCTTGCCGTGGTCGACGTGGCCCATCGTGCCGATGTTCAGATGCGGTTTGGTGCGGACGTATGCCGTCTTGGGCATGGCGGTACCTCGAAGCCTCTTGAGTGTCAGCGGAGCTGAGTGATGGCCCCGGCGCTCAGCGGCCGGGACGGGGACCCCAAGGACTTGCCGACCCTCCCCCTGCGGGGTCCGCCGGACGATCCGGGAAGGGTCAGCTTCGGGCGCCGTCGACGGCGGCCACGACGATCGGGACGGCAGCCTTCGGCGCATCCGCGACTGCGGATGCTGCGAGGAGGAAGGCGTGCCGGAACATGAGGCGATCATCGCCGACGTATCCGGCCACGTCGAATGGTTTTTCTCGCCACGCAGGCGGGTGTGGCGGGTGTTTCTGCTGGTGCGTCAGGGGCCGATGTTCTTGAGTGCCTCACGTACGGAGAGGGGAGCGAGCCGCTCGCGTTCCCGGGCGACGAAGGCCCGTACCGCCTCCGGATCCGTCTTCGCGTACTCGCGCAGACACCAGCCGATCGCCTTGCGCACGAAGAAGTCGGGATGTCCGGACTGCCGTACGCAGTAGGCGAAGAGCCGCTCGGTGTCGGTCGTCTCCTTGTAACGGAGCTGGTGGAGCAGCGCCGTACGGGCGACCCACAGGTCGTCGTCCTCGATCCACGCGTCCATGTCGCTCTTCAGCTTCGCATCGGCGGCCACGAGGCCTCCCACTACGTGGGAGGCGAGTGCGTCGACGGTGTCCCACCAGGAGACCGTGCCGACGAGATGGCGCGCCACCGGGAGGAAAGCGGAAGAGAGTTGCCTCACATGGCGGCGCAGGTAGTCGACGGCGAAATAGTGGTACTCGCGCTCCGGCAACGCCCAGCAGCGCAGGGCCACGGCGGTGCAATCGGCCTCTGCAGGGGCCGCTGTCGCGAGGAGGACCGAACGGGACAGCGCGCGGCGATCGGGCGTGGTCAGACCGAGGAAGGGGGCGACGTCCTTCATGTACGCGCGCATGGACACGGCCCGTTGCGGATCAGCCGCCGCGCCGTAGGTGGCGGTGAGCCGTTCCAGCACGGTGTCCGCGAGGGAACTGTTCGGCACCTCGAACCGCGCACCCGACGTTCCGGAAGCTGTGACGCCCATGAGACGAACCATACGGCGATCACACACACGGGTCGGTTAGTGTCGCCGAATGCTCGATGCCACCACCCGCTCTGGGGGCACCGCCACAGCCGTTCCCCCGGCTCCCGCCGCTGAGCTCTCCCTCGCCGCGGAGTTCGCCGTCTCCACACCCACGGGCCTCGCCGCCCGTTGTACGAGAGTCCTGCTCTCGCCCTGGTCCCGGCTCTCCCTGCTGCTGGTGCTGCTCGCGGCGGCCGCGTCGAGCGTGCTGCTCTTCGAACCGCAACGGCTGCTCTCCGACGGCTGGCCGCCACAGCTCAGCGGCGCCGCGGCGGCCGTGGTGTTCGCGGTGGCGTACGGACTGTGCACGGTGGCGTTCGTGCCCCGGCCGCTGCTCAACCTCGCGGCGGGCGCGCTCTTCGGCTCGCAGCTGGGCCTCGGTACCGCGCTCGCGGGCACGGTGCTCGGCGCCGGAGTGGCGTTCGGGCTCGGCCGGATCCTCGGGCAGGACGCGCTGCGCCCGCTGTTGCGCGCCCGCTGGCTGAAGGCGGCCGACGGACAGCTCAGCCGGCACGGCTTCCGCACGATGATGCTGGCCCGGCTCTTCCCCGGTGTGCCCTTCTGGGCGGCGAACTACTGCGCGGCCGTCTCTCGCATGGGCTGGCTGCCGTTCCTCCTCGCCACCGCCCTGGGATCGATCCCGAACACCGCCGCGTACGCCGTCGCGGGCGCCCGGGCCTCGGCACCGACCTCCCCCGCCTTCCTGATCGCCATGGGCTTCATCGCGCTGCCGGCCCTGGTCGGCGCGGTGGTGGCCTGGCGCAAGCGCCACCACCTGCGCGGAGACTGAGCGACCTCCGGCACTGATCGGCCTCCCGCACTGATCGATCTTCGGCACTGATCGATCTCCGGCACTCATCAGTCCCCGGCACGGCGGCTCTCGCGGAGGCGGACGGCCGGGGCCGTCCGGGGTTACACGGCCTCGATGACCATCGCGTTGGCGAGTCCGCCCGCCTCGCACATCGTCTGCAGGCCGTAGCGGGCTCCGCGCTCGCGCATCGCGTGCACGAGGGTGGTCGTCAGCCGGGTGCCGCTCGCACCGAGCGGGTGGCCGAGCGCGATCGCCCCGCCGTGCACGTTGACCCGGGACAGATCCGCGCCCGTCTCCTGCTGCCAGGTCAGGACGACGCTCGCGAAGGCCTCGTTCACCTCGAAGAGGTCGATGTCGCCGAGGGCGAGCCCCGCCTTGCGGAGCACCTTCTCGGTGGCCGGGACGACGCCCGTGAGCATCAGCAGCGGGTCGGAGCCGGTGACGGCGAAGCTGTGCAGGCGGGCGAGCGGGCGCAGGCCGAGCCTGGCCGCGGTCTCGCTCGACGTGATCAGCACGGCCGACGCGCCGTCGTTGATCGGGCTCGCGTTGCCCGCCGTGACGGACCAGTCGATCTGCGGGAAGCGCTCGGCGTAGCCCGGGTCGTAGTAGGCGGGCTTGAGTCCGGCGAGTATCTCCGTGGTGGTGGCGGGCCGGACACTCTCGTCGCGCGTCACGCCCTCCAGGGGCGCGACCTCGGCGTCGAAGAGGCCGTTGGCCCAGGCCGCTGCCGCCTTCTGGTGCGAGCCCGCCGCGAAGGCGTCCATCTGCGCGCGCGACAGGCCCCACTTGGCGGCGATGAGCTCGGCGCTGATGCCCTGCGGCACCAGTCCCTCGGGGAAGCGCGCCGCGATCCCGGGTCCGAAGGGATCCTCGGCGCCTCGGACGTTCGAGCCCATCGGCACACGGCTCATCGACTCCACACCGCAGGCGACGACCATGTCGTACGCCCCCGACAGGACGCCCTGGGCCGCGAAGTGCACGGCCTGCTGGGACGAGCCGCACTGGCGGTCCACGGTGGTCGCGGGCACCGTCTCGGGGAACCCCGCCGAGAGCGCCGCGTACCGGGTGATGTTCGCGGCCTGCTCGCCCACCTGGCTGACGGTGCCGCCGATGACGTCGTCGATCAGCGCCGGATCGACTCCGGAGCGCTCGACGAGGGTGCGCAGTGTGTGGGCGAGGAGCTCCACGGGGTGGACGTGGGCGAGGGAGCCGTTCGGCTTGCCCTTGCCGATGGGGGTGCGTACGGCTTCGACGATGACGGCGTCACGCATGGCTGATCTCCAAACTCACCGAGTTTGTTTTCCAAACCCACTAGGTGACCCAAGAGTAACTCAGTGGGTTGGACAAACCAACCCACCCCCTAGACTGGTGGCATGAAGGACGCACGCCCCTGTTCGATCGCCGACACACTCGCTCTCGTCGGCGAGAAGTACTCCCTGTTGGTACTGCGCGAGGTGTCGCTCGGCGCCACCCGCTTCGACCAGCTCGTCCGCAACATCGGCGCACCGCGCGATGTGCTCACCGCCCGCCTGAAACGGCTCGTCGACGCGGGCGTACTGGAGAAGGTGGAGTACAGCGACCGCCCGAAGCGCTACGAGTACCGGCCCACCCAGGCCGGTCTGGAGCTGGAGCCGGTGCTGCACACGCTGATGGCGTGGGGCGACCGCCATCTCCAGGAGGGCGGTTTCCGTCCCATGGTGCTGGAGCACACCTGCGGCCATGAGCTGGTCCCGCAGGTCGTGTGCCGGGAGTGCGGCGAGGTGGTCGAGCACGGCCACCTGACGGCCCACCCGCAGACCCCGGGCTGGACGGCGACGGGGCCTGCGGTGGCGTAGGGACCAGCCTGCACTCGCTCAGGAGGGACGGACCCGCGGTGGCGCGGGCCCCGAAGAACCCCCGCAGGGGCTAGTCGGTCCCCGTGTAGACGTCGAGCCGTCCGCACATCCCGAACTTGCCGTGTGCGGACGGCTGTTCGGCCCGTACTAGGGCGTCGGCGAGGTGGGAGACGTCGCCCCGCTCCAGCCGGTCGAGCTGCTCTCCCGTGGCCGCGGCGGCGGCCTCGGCACCGCGCCGCCACCGCTCGCGCCAC